>CAZINZ010000004.1:0-62830 GCA_964540715.1 uncultured Syntrophaceae bacterium
CAAACAAGTTGCCCACGGAGGGGCAACGCTACAAGGATATAACGTAGTGCGGGGGCTCTGTCCCCCGCAAACAGGCGGGTCGTGGACCTGACCGGGTTCTTACATAGCTCTCAATTATATATGATACAGATCGTCACTCCACACTTTTATCCAATTATCTTCCATGATTTTCAAGGTCTTCTTAGCCGATACCACACCCAGTACCATGACGGTGATGTCTCCAGTTCCCATGCAGGGGTATATGTAATCAAGGTTAATATTTGCGTCTTTTAAAAGCTTTAAGACGATATTCATTCCCCCGGGGTGATGCGGCATTTCGCATGCTATAACCTGTTTTGTCTTTATCTTGTATCCTGCGGATTTTAACACATTTACAGCTTTGTCGGGATCGTTGGCAACAAAGTAGAACAGGCCCTTTTCTTCATGTGTTGTCGCGTAACAGCAGGCTATTATGTTAATCCTGTTATCACTCAATATATCACTGATATCCGATAGTTGTCCTGGTACATTGTTCAACCAGAGTTCGATTTGTTTTACCGTTTTCACTATGAAGCTCCCTTTAAAATATATTCAGCGCCTTCGTCCAGACCCTTGCGATTCAATTTCATTATGCCGGTTTTCCCGCCCTTCACGATTTCTGAAAGCCCGTTCATTATTGAGTCAAGAGACGTTATCTTTGTATGGGCCACAAATGCACCCAGCATAACCATATTTACAACGCGTTCACTGCCCAGCTTCTTAGCGATGTCAATGGCAGGTATCTTTATGGCAGTCAGGTTGTCTCTTGTCAATTCTCTGTCCACGTGATTTGAATTTAGAAAGATAACGCCACCTTCTCTCATCGTGCCCTCATATTTAAGCAGAGAAGGTTTGTTCATAATCACCGCTAAATCGGGCGAAGACGCTACAGGAGAGAAGATCTCTTCATCCGAAACAACGACTGTGCAATTTGCCGTGCCTCCACGCATCTCCGCACCGTAGGCAGGAAGGTAGGTTACTTCTCTGCCGTCGCGCATTGCCGCCACCGCGAAAACATAACCCATCATCAGGACACCCTGTCCGCCGAATCCCGCAAAGACAGTTTTTTTCATAAGAGCCAACCCTCTTTAACTTGTTTCGTCTTTTATAATCTTAAGGGGAAATGTCTGCATAACACTGTCATCTATCCACCTGCAGGCATCTACCGGAGACATTTTCCAGTTGGTAGGGCAGGGCGAAAGAATCTCGACAAGTGAAAATCCCAGACCCGCCATCTGTATCTTGAAGGCTTTTGTAATGGCCTTTTTGGTTTTTCTTATGTTTTTTATGGAATTTACCGCTGTTCGTTCTATATAGACAGCTCCACGTGTTATTGCCAGCATTTCGCTCAAATCGATAGGGGTTCCATCACGATTTTTATCGCGACCGCCTGGCGTGGTGGTAGAATTCTGGCCGAGCAGGGTGGTTGGAGCCATCTGCCCACCCGTCATACCGTAACAATTGTTATTGACAAAAATAACGGTAATATTTTCACCCCTGTTGGCTGCGTGGATAGTTTCAGCGGTTCCGATAGCAGCTATATCTCCGTCGCCCTGATAGGAAAACACTATTCTGTCAGGGAGAATACGTTTTAGCCCGGTAGCCAGCGCCGCGCCTCTTCCGTGAGGAGCCTCTCCCATATCTATGTCAAAGTAATCATAGGCCAGTACCGCGCAACCGGCCGGAGGAACACCGATTGTTTTTTCGCCTATGTCAAGTTCTTCAATAACTTCAGCCACCAATCGATGGATAATACTGTGCCCACATCCGGGACAGTAGTGAAACGGCGCCTCCTTCATATATTCTGGCCTTTTAAAGACAACCTTTTCCATCTGTTAATCCTCTTCCAGGTGCTGGCGGTAATAGAGGCTGCTTATCACCTTGGCTATTTCATCAGGGGTTGAAACAATCCCCCCCGGCCGTCCATAGAAGTGCACGTTGCTTCTTCCCTCCAGGGATAGTTTTACATCATCCAGCATCTGTCCTGTATTCATTTCAACGACGAGGAAATCCTTAACTGATCTGCTCATTTCCCTGATGACACGTTCAGGAAAAGGCCACAGGGTAACAGGTCTTAAAAGACCCACCCTAAGTCCCATCTCGCGCGCTCTTTTTATGCCGCCTTTGGCTATCCTTGCTGCAGTCCCGTAAGCGACAACCACAAGTTTGGCATCTTCAGTCATGTAAGTTTCCGCATCCGCGATTTCCCTGGAAATAATCTCGTATTTTCTTGCGAGCTTCCAGTTGTGTTCTTCCATCTCCACCGTGTTCAGGATCAAGGATTTTATTATTCTACTTGGTCTTCCATTTGCCCCGTTCAGTACCCATGGCTTGGGGGGCAGCTCAGTGAGATCGATGGGATCAGGAAAGATAACAGGTTCCATCATCTGGCTCATCATGCCGTCGGCCAGTATCATAACAGGTGTCCGGTATCTGTCCGCGTATTCAAAGGCTTTTCTTGTGAGATCCGCTATCTCCTGGCCGTAAGCTGGAGCCAGAACTATAGTACGATAATCTCCGTGTCCTCCGCCCCTTGTAGCCTGAAAGTAATCTCCCTGAGAAGGTGCTATATTGCCGAGACCTGGCCCACCACGCATGCTGTTTACAATTACCGCGGGAAGTTCCGATGCTGCCAGAAATGATATACCCTCCTGCTTGAGGCTTATACCCGGGCTGGATGAACTGGTCATTGCCCTCGCACCCGCCATGGATGCCCCGAGTACCATGTTTATAGCGGCGATTTCACTTTCGGCCTGAATGAAGGTGCCGTCATCCAGTTTGGCCATGGCGCTGGACATGAATTCCGGGAGTGCATTCTGCGGTGTTATGGGATAACCAGCATAAAAATTACATCCGGCGCGTATGGCTGCCTCACCGATTACCTCGCTTCCTTTCATTAACAGCTTTTTATCCACGATAGACCTCTATTGCGATATCAGGGCAGATAACCGCGCACATGGCACAGCCTGTACATTTGCGATTTTTGTCGGCATTTGTTTCTGTGAATTCGGCAGGATGATACCCCTTTTCGTTTAATTCAGTAGAAATGACAATAAGCTTGCTCGGACATACCGACATGCAGAGATAACATCCCTTGCACAGTTTACTGTCGATTACTATTCTGCCTTTTTTCGGGTTCATGGTCATAAGTTCCACTCAGATTAAATGCTATTGTGAATTTCCCGGCAACAGGGTGTAAAAAGTTGGACTTCCTTTCAAACGTAGCGTTGCAACATATTCTCACCATCTTGTTTTGTCAAGGCTTTTATTGGTACTTAGTTTTATTGGTACTGTCAGAAGCAATTAATATGTCCGGAGTTGTAGCACGTAAACTGTCCGGTTAAGATGAGTCATCGGGAGCTGACTCATGAGATGGACAGAGATACTATCTGATAAATCAGACGATGCTGAATATTTATTCGACGTGAATATGCGCCGGCTAAATCACCTGTCAGTTTTTCATAAGGAGGTGGAACTTTATATGGGTTTTTGCGCAGGATATTAATCAATGCTTCAGCTTTCTGTTTGAGGCCGGAAGCAGATAGTTTAGTTGCATCCCTCCTCAGGAATCAGTTGCAGGTTTGTTCAGGAATGGGTGGCAGGTTTGGGCAAGAATCTGCAAAGAATGTCGAAATTATCTATTGCCCCGCAGCGGTCGCAACCGTTTCATTTGTCCTGTTGTACTCCAGAATTTCGGCGAAACAGTTATCCGGTCCAAGAAGAGATTCGATGTTTGCGGGAGAAAAGGGACAGAAACGAAACAGACGATCCTCCATTTTTTTTGTTTTTTCATAGAGTATCTGAATATATTCCCTGCTCTTTGAGTCTGTTCCATATCTTTCGATTATGTAATCTTTTCGTTGTGAGAGGGTTGCCACTTTGTCGTGAACCACACGTTTATCCGCGTAATTAACCACATCCGCTTCTGTCGGACTGTCGGAGGCGAAGTATTCGCTCAGACGAACATGTTGTCCGACGATGTTTCCAACTTCGGGATAACCCAGGTTGATGAGCAACTCTTGTCCAGTCTGTGCGTGATTCTCATGGGTCTGGATGCTTCTCGTTTTGGTTATATCGTGCATCAATGCAGCAGCCTGGACAAGGTCCGGGTTGAGGTTTGTCTCAATGGACCTCGTGAGGAACATGGCTACGCGGCAGACCTGAAGTGAGTGGGCCACGATATGGTCCATCATTTCCATTTCATACATGATATGAAAACATTCGTGCCTGGTTGGTATCCGCATATATGCCCGTCCTTTGTGATGCACTTTGTAACAGAAAGATTAAAAAAATGCGAGGCAGATCTTCTGGTCACACTGACAGTAAGGGGGATGGTTTAAAAAAAGCCGTTTCCGAATGAAAGAGTTCCACGCTCGCCGGTGAGTCTTGTGTCTATGTGTGTGGGTGGAAATGTTGTGCCGTACATGCCGGCAGCGGTTGCCACGGAATCGCCCATTTCCAGGGCGTTCGCATCAAGATCATGGGCAATTAAGGAACATCCGAATTTTTCTTTAAAATATGGCGCCGAACCGATGTGATCTATGTGACAATGGGTTAGGATCAGCGTTGATATTCTGGCTGGGTCCCTGTCGAGGGCTTTTATATTTTTCACAAGTCGATGCGAAGTCCTGCCCGCTCCGGAATCAATCATAATCAACTCATCACTGCAATCGATAATAAAAGAGGTTGCGTCCTCCGGGTGTGATATGTCGGGTCCCCCTGTTATATATACGCAATCGGCAATTTTTCTCTCCTGTTTCATGATGATTCACCACTTCATTTCATGTAAAGGGTGTTATTTTGAATGTTAATAATGACTCAACATAAGATTGCTGGTTGATCCGGCATGGTTACTTTTTCAAAAGAAACCCGGGAAGTAGCTGCGCTTCCCGGGTAAGAATGTGCTCGCCGATCAGGATTTCGTCGGACTTGATTTAGCCGGCCTTACAGGGTTTAAGCTCGAATCGGAGGAGGTTTGATTCGTTCTTGAGTAATTAGTACAGCAAACTTCGTGTCAGAGATCGGGTGTCTGTCTAAGTGTCTGAAATATAGTTATCCTTTTTACAGGTACCATGATAATTGATTTTCTGGTTACCTGGAATGGTGGAACAAAATGTCGAAATAAACCGAAGTGCATGTGAAAATACCGTAAGAAAATAAAGATCAGAGTTTGCTGTACAGTTGAATGGTTAAGTCGTTTAGGAAATAAGGGAGTCAAATCAATACATTAGAATTTCAATTCAATCGAGTGTCTGAATTTCATGTAAAGGGTGTTATTTTGAATGTTAATAATGACTCAACTACTCAACTACATAACTACTTATCGATGTCTGAACTTCATGTTCGGGAGGCCTTCGGGCAAAAAACGACATAATTGTCGAGCCGGGGAAAACGGGGCCAATCCCTTGATAGAAATAACATCGGTCCTGGAACATGGGAGATATCAGTATCTGGGCAGTCTGAATTCCGACAGAAAAGGAAAGTATATGCTGTCGTAAGGGCGCACCCATTTTTTATTATTCTGAACAATTACAGAATCACATTCAATATTCCCCCGACTGCGAGGGACGATGTCAGCATTATGCCGGTCGATTTCATAAAGTCTTTCAAGCCCAGCTCTCTGAACAGTACCACGACGGTGGCAATACATGGAAAAGACATGGTCAGGACAACGCTGCCTACGACCATCTGTTTGGCCGTCATCGGGGATAATGCCAGCATTCCGAGAGCGGCATCCTTGCGGAGTAATCCTATAATAATCGCTGTAACCGACTCTTCTGGCAGGCCAAGTACACCCTTTATTACGGGAGCTGTGAAGTCGGCTATATAGTTGAATATTCCTGAGACAAAAAGTATGTTAATAACCAGCACCGCCGCCAATATTATCGGGACGGCCTCTATTAGAAAACCGCGTGTCCTTCCCCAGAGCTTCTGTATGATCGTGCCCCATGGAGGGATGCGGTATGGGGGAATTTCGATGAGGAGTTCGGGGCTGAATCCCTTTAACAGTCGATTAAGAATTATTCCCAGGATTATCCACACGAGAAGCAACGTCGCATAAACGATTGCCACATATTGTCCGCCATACTTTCCAACCAGACCGAAAATCATTGCCTGGGCGGAAGCGCAGGGTACCGCTATCGATATCAGCGTTGCGGCTATGAACCGCTCCCTTTTGCTTTCAAGTACTCGTGTTGCCATTACGGCCGGCACATTGCATCCAAACCCCAGCAGGGATGGTATAATCGCGAAGCCGTGCAACCCGACTTTATGCATTGCGGTGTCGAGAAGTACCGCGAGACGTGGCAGGTACCCGGTGTCTTCAAGGATACCGAGGATAACATAAAAGGATATGATATATGGGAGTACCATGGCAAGGGGCACATAAAGGCCGCTGCTCAACAGGCCAAAGGATTCAATGAAGTGGATTTCTCCGTCAAACAGTTTGCCTACTATGACATCATGCAACAAGCCGCTCTTCCCCATTAACGCGCTGAGTTTCATCAACGCTGGCAGCCACAGGAAATTGAATATGGGATCAAACAAATAGTTTATCAGGAATTCGCCTAAGAAGCGTATTACTATAAAAGAGCCTGACAGGACTGCCGCGGCCATAAATATACCCGATACAGGCTTTACGCTTGCGTCCTCGAGACGTTCAAACCATCGGTGATGCCTGTGTGATCTCTGCTGTACCTGATTTGTTATATACCCTACGAAGGACCAGCGTTCATCGCGGTTTCTCACCGTAGAAGATGGTGATACGGCTTTGGAAATACCTGTTACAAGATCCTTTATTCCCTGACCGGTCAGACCTGATGTGGGGATAACAGGTATTCCGAGGATTTCGTTGAGTTTTTCAAGGTTGATGCTTATCCCGCGATGTTTTGTGTCGTCCCACATATTCAGGGCGATTATCATGGGGATTTCCTTTTCCATTAACTGTAGTGTCAGGTAGAGATTTCTTTCGAGGTTTGTCGAGTCAACGACATTAATTACAATATCGCCCGTCTTGAGCATTTCAGAGGCAATTCTTTCGGCTTCACATGTGGGCTCAAGGGTATATGTTCCGGGCACATCAATGATCTCAACCTGCCTGCCGTCTATTTTCATGAAACCGCTTGTATAGTTGACAGTAGTCCCGGGATAATTGGATGAGATAACGCGTACCCCCGTGAGCCGGGAAAAGACGACACTTTTGCCGACATTCGGATTGCCCATAAGCAGGATTTTCATCATGTCTGCTTGTCCACCTCAATAAATATCTTTCCGGCCATGCCGAAACCTATAGCCACTTTTGTTGTGTCTATCCGGATAGTGACGGGTCCATGTAACAACATTGAACTTACTTTTGATATCTTTTTGCCCGTTCTGATTCCAAGAGAGTTAAGACGGTTAATCAATCCCTGTCCGCCCCTGATTTCATGTACGATGCCGCTCTCTTCTGTGTTCATATCATTCAGAGATTTAATCACTATATACAGTTTTCCTTCCTTGAAACAATCAGAGGACAGGCAACTTCAAGCCCCATAACTCAAAGGATCCTGTCCCCATATTCTGACATGCTACCACATCTACACGACTATATGTAAGTGGTGGTACAAAAATGTTTGTTTGTAATGATTGTTCGAATCAGGCCGGTGTTTGGCTAAGCTGGCATAACATTTTTTGCCTGTAAACCGCGGTTGGTTTCCTCCACATCAAAGATAACTTCGTCACCTTCGACAATTGTCTTGAAACCGTCCATGTTAATCGAAGAATAATGCACGAATAAATCCTGACCATCTTCCTGTTGAATAAAACCGAACCCTTTCTTCTCATTAAACCATTTTACGATTCCCTTTGCCAAGATCACAATCCTCCTTCTTAAAAGTAATTGTCGCCCCCACCCCAAACACACGAATTCATATATTGTGTTATGTTGCTCGTCAAGAAAAAAGTGCCTTAATTTTTTCTAAAATTGCGTAATTCCTGTTCTTTTAATATCCACAAGGTCGACAGGGTAATAAACAGGTTTTGTGACTTGCCTTTTTATCGATCGTATTATAAACCTGACACAATTATGCAATGGCCGTACCGCAAATTCTTGTACTTGCTGGAGGAATACAAAGACAGAAATGAAATATGAGGGAATGGTAATAAGACCACCAAGCGAGGCAGGGAGTCTCCTGTTGCAGGTGACTGTAGGGTGTTCGCATAATAAGTGTACATTTTGCCCGACGTATAAAGGGGAAAGGTTTCGAATCAAGACCTTTGACGAGATTGAGGAGGATATTTTAGAGGCATCCGGATATGGTTATATTGACAGGATATTTCTTTGTGATGGTGATGTCCTGATTATGCCCATGAGAAAGCTGGCGCCGGTTCTCGAATCCATCAACAGTAATATAAAGGGTGTAAATAGGATCGGACTCTACGCGAACGCGAAGAGCATTCTCCGCAAGACACCTGAAGAACTCCTGGAATTGAGAAATCTCGGTGTAAAAATAGCCTATCTTGGTGTGGAGACAGGAAACGACGAGATCCTCGAAACAATCCAAAAGGGGGCAAATGCTCGACAGATGGTGGAAGCGGGACAGAAGATAAAAGCGGCGGGTATAAAGCTTTCGGTCACTGTGCTCCTCGGAATCGGAGGAAAGACCAAAAGCATGGACCATGCCCTCGATACAGCGAGGGTGTTGACAGAAATCGACCCCGATTATGTTGGGGCGCTTACTGTCATGGTGGTCCCGGGAACTACCCTTTATGAAGAACAGATGTCTGGAAAGTTCGAACTGCCTGACAAATTTGGATTTCTTGAAGAGCTTGGGATTATGGTAGCGAATTCTGATTTTACAGAATGTTTTTTTACCTCTAATCACGCCTCAAACTACCTGCCGATACGTGCAAGAATGCCGCAGGAAAAAAATGAAACAACTGAATTGATACAAAGTGTTATCGAGTCTTCAAATAAAAAGATGCTCAGACCCGAATATATGAGGGGACTGTAGGGAGTGTATTTTTGTTGCCTCTCAATGAGATGTTTGCAATAATCACAGGCATCTCAGAATCCATCGCAGATGACTTTCGTGACACGGTAATGTGTCATGTACGATTCAATCTAAGTGAGCCCTTTTACAGGGCCTTTCGGGTGTCAATCAGACAGGGGGATGAATCATTTTACCGGAAAAAATCAAAAGGTGGATCTGCACACTCTTTCCGTGGGCAGTTGGAACAAAAAGTCTCACTTTACTCGAAGAGAGAATACAATCCATTGTCAGTGCGGGCGAGAAAAACGGGCTAATTGACAGGCAGTCTGGTGAGATGATTCAGAGTATTCTTGAGTTGCGTGAGACTGTTGCCCGGGAAGTAATGGTGCCGAGAACGGAAATAGTTGCCATTAATGACAATTCCACAATAGAAGACATACTGGCGCTGATCCTGAAACACGGACATACCCGGATGCCCTTTTACAATGATAATATTGATAATATTGTTGGAATATTGAATGTGAAAGATCTCCTGAGGTTCTGGTTTGAACCATTCCAGAGGGATGATATTATCTCTATCCTTAGAAAGACCTATTACATTCCTGAGACCAAGAATACCCATCTCCTGCTGCACGAACTCAAAGAAAAAAAGTCGCATATGGCCATAGTAATTGATGAGTATGGTGGAACCTCCGGCCTCGTAACGTTAGAGGACCTGATAGAGGAGATAGTCGGCGAGATTCACGATGAACACGATATTGATGAAAATCCCTTCACAATACTCCCCGATGGTGAGATTCTTGTGGACAGCAGGGTCGAGATCGAAGAGTTTGAAGAGTATTTCGGCATGGAAGTTCCCGAAGGGCAGTTTGAAACACTTGGAGGATTTATCTTCTATCTTATCAAGAAGATCCCGGTTGTCGGTGAAACCATTACATACGAAAACCTTGAGATTGCAATAGAAGTAGCCGATGAAAGAAGTATTAAGAAGGTAAGGATAAAACGAACCGGAGAAACGACTTCACAGGCCGGCAACAAGAAAGAAAAGACACGCGAACACAATGAATAAAAAGACCCTGTTGCTCTCTCTGATTTCCGGCCTTCTTATCGTTCTGTCTTTTCCTAAAGCGGATATAGGCCTTCTTGCCTGGATCGCCCTTGTACCGCTCCTGCTTGCCATAGAGAATACAGACCTTCCGGGTGCATTCCTGACTGGATTAGTAACTGGCCTTGTGTATAATACAGGTCTGATATACTGGGTTGTGTTTGTTGTTGTACACTATGGCTATCTCCCTTTCTATACCGGTGTTTCGGTCATGCTTCTACTGGCCGCCTACCTGAGCCTGTATCCGGCGCTGTTCTGTGTCGGGGTTGTATATTTCAGAAGGATGGGGTTCAGTGCGGTAATAATTGCCCCGTTACTCTGGACCTCACTTGAGTATTTGAAGGCCCATCTTTTTACCGGATTTCCATGGGAAAACCTTGCCTATTCGCAACATGAATACCTTTCCATGATACAGGTTGCCGATATTACAGGAATCTACGGCATCACTTTTCTGATAGTACTGTTGAACTGTATTGTTTATGACTGTATCAGTGTCCTGCTTTTCTCCTCCGGCGGCAAAAAAAAACAACTTATGACCGAGATTGGTATCGGATTAGCTCTCCTGTTACTTGTCACCGGTTACGGTATATACCGTATAGACAACCTGAAGGATGCCACAAAACAGCTTGATTCCGTGGATGTCCTGCTTGTTCAGGGAAATATTGACCAGTCGATTAAATGGAGTCCGGAATTCAAGACAGAAACTTTGAATATTTACAGAGATATTACCACCCATGAATCGAAACGCGGCGTGTCGTTGACCGTGTGGCCTGAAACAGCAGTTCCATTCTTTTTTCAAAATTATGATGACAGATCAAGGAGCATAATAGATACAGCAAGAGAAACAAAATCCTGGCTGCTGTTCGGATCTCCGGGCTACGAGAGGGAAGTTGGAAAATCCTCCTATTACAACAGCGCCTACCTGATATCTCCGGAAGGTGTCACCTCCGGAAGATATGATAAGGTCCACCTCGTGCCATTTGGCGAATATGTACCACTGCAGGATATACTCTTCTTTGTCGATAAACTGGTGGAAGGCGCCGGAAATTTTACGCCCGGCAGGCAAATTGCGCCACTTTCGATGAGTGACAGAAAGTTGGGTGTGCTTATATGTTATGAGGGGATATTCCCTGAAATCAGTCGAGAATATCGTCTTAAAGGAGCGGAGCTTCTTGTCAATATTACCAATGACGCGTGGTATGGAGATACATCCGCCCCGTATCAGCATCTGACTATGGCGGCCTTCAGGGCTGTAGAAAATCGCATTTATCTGATAAGGGCTGCAAATACCGGGATAAGCGCCATAGTGGACCCAACCGGGCGAATTGTATCCAGAACGGATCTGTTTAAAAGAACATCCTTGAGTGGCACGGTATCATTTACCAGCCATGATACCTTTTACACAAGATATGGTGACCTATTTGCTTGTTCTTGTGTCGTGTTTCTGTTAATGGCCTTACTAATTTCATTCAGGAGGAAGAATAGATGATTGCAGATATTTCCGAACAGTTAAAGGATCTGAAGAAGAGGATAGACAATCTCAGAGGTTGTCTTTGACATAGAAGCCAATGAAGAAAAGATTGATAAACTGGATAAACAAATCCTCAGAGAGGGCTTCTGGAATGATCAGGATACTGCCAGGAATATATTGAAGGAAAAAAGCAGTGCGGAAGGCACGGTCCGTGGTTGGAGGAAATTGAATAATTCCCTTCAGGACATGCAGATACTCTTTGAAATGGCAAGTAATGAACACGACGAAAGTGTTCTCCATGATATAGAAAAGGATATTACTGATCTTGAATCGCTGGTCAGTGCAGATGAATTCAGGATGATGCTGGGCAATGAGGAAGATCCCGGCAACGCTATCATGACGATTCATGCCGGAGCCGGTGGCACGGAAGCGCAGGACTGGGCGCAGATGCTCTTGCGGATGTACTTGAGATGGTGTGAGAGAAAGGGTTTTGAAACAAAGATTGTTGATCTCCAGCCTGGTGATGAGGCAGGTATTAAAAGCACAACCCTGACAGTGGATGGAGAATACGCCTATGGATATGCCAAGGCGGAAGTAGGAATACACAGACTTGTGCGTATATCGCCCTTTGATGCCGGCGGGAGGAGGCACACTTCATTCGCGTCGGTTTTTGTATATCCGGAGGCATCTGGTGATATAGATGTTGAGATTAATGATAATGACTTACGGGTTGATACCTACAGATCCAGTGGAGCCGGGGGACAGCATGTAAACAAGACAGATTCCGCAGTAAGGATCACACATATAGCTACGGGAATAGTTGTTCAATGCCAGAATGAGAGGTCTCAGCACAAGAACAGGGCCATGGCCTTGAAGGTATTGAAGTCAAGGCTCTACGAAATGAGGCTTTGTGAAAAGGCCGAAGAGTTGGACGAGGTCAATAAGACGAAAAAGAAGATAGCCTGGGGAAGTCAGATACGTTCCTATATTCTTCACCCCTATAAGCTGATAAAGGACCACAGGACAAATATGGAAGTTGGCAATGTGGAAAAAGTGTTGGATGGTGATATAGACGGTTTTATTGAGGCGTATCTGATAAGTTGATGAATGAGAGATAACTGATCCCGGTGAGTTATCTTTAATGAAGCCGAAGTAAAGACGCTGTCTGCAGTTGATAAAAAAGGGTCCGGGCGTATGTGCTCGCTGTTTAATTTAATGCACTTTCTACGGGAGTTTGAATTTATGTTTGCATTCAAGAGACTGTCAATAACAGTTTTTCTGGTCGTATTCCTGTCCTCATGTATTCTGCCGCCTGGTTTCATCCGTTCATCCTCCCCCGGTTCGGATAAATCAGAAATTCCTGTGGAACAAATACCAGAATCTCATTCGGTATTTCAGGAGAATGACGAAGACGGTATCATTGAAGGAAACCTTTCAGATGAACCTGCTTTTGACTCATCTGAAGTGGTTAATTCCTCTGAGCAGTCACTATCGAGTGGAAAACCTCTCAATCAGAACAATAAGCAGGTGATTATGGATGAGGCCCTCGATTTTCTGGCCCAGTCCCAACTTCTCTGGGAAGAAGGGGAGATCGACAAGGCACTGACTATCCTTGACGAGGCATATTCTCTTCTGCTGGATGTAAATGGTGACCCGGAGATTACCTGGCAAAAAGATGACCTGCGCATGATGATAGCAAAGAAGATTGTGGAGATATACGCATCAAGAAGCAATGTCGCTGCGGGTTACCAGAGCGAGATACCGCTTGTTATGAATGACGATATAGCCAAGGCGATAAAACGTTTTCAGCGCGGTGAACGTAAATTCTTTATTTCTTCATATATGCGCTCCGGCAGGTACCGCCCGATGATATTAAAACAGTTGAAGGACGCGGGACTGCCTGAAGAACTTTCATGGCTCCCGCTTGTTGAAAGCGGCTTTAAGATAAGAGCTCTTTCATCGGCGCGTGCCCTTGGTCTCTGGCAGATAATACCTTCGACCGGGTATATGTACGGGCTGAAGCGAGATCACTGGATTGATGAACGTATGGATCCGGAAAAATCCACCAGAGCGGCCATTGCCTATCTGAAGGAACTCCATGGGATATTCGGTGACTGGCTGACGGTACTGGCGGCGTACAATTGTGGAGAGGGGAGGGTGCTCAAGACCATATCAAGGCAGAAAATGAATTATCTTGACAACTTCTGGGATCTCTATCGCCAGCTTCCACGGGAGACATCTAACTATGTTCCACGATTTCTCGCGACGATAGAAATTATAAAAGATCCTGAGAAATACGGGATCGACTTGAAACGGGAGCATGATATACCCGTTCCCTTTGCTACGGTTAAGACGGGAAAAAGTGTCAGGCTCAAGGATGTGGCAAAGAGTCTTAGTATTGAGCAGAAAACGTTGAATCTTTTAAACTCGGAACTCAGATATAAAACAACCCCTAAGACTTACGATCTGAAGATACCAGCAGGTATGGAAGAAAAATTTGCCCTGATTATCGACAAGGTCGCGAAGGCGAAGAGGCCCGGAGGTCCACGGTATATACGCTATAAGATTAAGAGAGGCGATACCCTGTCAGTTCTGGCTCGGAGATACAAAAGTTCGGTAAATGGTATCATGGCGGCCAATCGCCTTTCCGGCAAACACCGCATCAGAGCGGGCAGGTGGCTGAAGATACCTTCTCGCGGGTATGTCTATACTAAAAAGGTGCGGAAGTCCGCGCTTAAAGCGGGTGACGTGGCGGCTTACAGGGTAAAGAAGGGTGATTCTCTATGGCTCATTGCAAGGCGGTTTGGTACAACCGTCTCAGAGATAAAAAGGTTAAACGGTCTGCGGCGAAATAATCTCAGCATAGGCCAGGTAATCAGGATAAGAAGCAGCTCCGCGGGAAAGAATGCAATATCGACAAAGACCAGCGTCGTAAAAAAAGGCGATACCCTTTCTGAAATAGCGTTAAGAAACGGGGTTGCTCTCGACAAACTCCTTAAACTGAACAACTTCAACATAAATACCGCCATTTACCCCGGACAGATGGTGGTAGTAAGGTAGGGCTGTGATTCCGAGGCAGGGGATCATGAACCGGCGGACCCTTATTCTATGTGATATTTCTTCAGAGCAAAAAAGATTTCTTTTTCTTTTTTTTGCATTCTTTCAGCCTCCTCGGATATTTCATGATCATATCCCTGCAGGTGCAGAATGCCGTGGATCATCAGGTAATCGATCTCATCTTCAAGGGAAAGGCCTCCGGTCTTCGCGTCCCTTAAGGCTGTTTCAGTGGATATAATAATGTCTCCGAGCATATAGGGATTAACGTCTCCGAATTCTCCCTCGTTCATGGAGAATGCTATCACGTTCGTGGGATAATCCCTGCCGAGGTATTGTCTGTTTATTTCTGTTATGCCTTCATCATCCAGCAGAGTCAGGCTGATTTCGCTGTCTTCATTCTCAATAACACTCAGAATTATACTTAACGAATGTTCAGTTCGCGGAAGGTCTATTTCTACCTTTGTTTGCCTGTTGTTTGCAAGAATCTTCATTGATTGTTATCTTGAAGGTTGTTGATACTCTATCCGGCGATGGAATATACCGGTAAGGATCCTCGTAAATGTCTCGTTAATCTTTTTCAGTTCGCGGAAGGTGAGGTCTGATTCATCGAGTTGTCCTTCTTCCATCGCATATTTTATCCTGTCGTCAACGAGATTCTTTATCCTTGCGGGTGTTGGATTGGTCAGGGTCCTTGACGAGGCCTCCACGATATCTGCGAGAAGGACAAGGCCAGCCTCTTTATTCTGAGGCCTTGGGCCTGAATATCGAAAATCATTTTCCTGGACTGACTGACCGGAATCTTTGCTGTCCTCTTTAGCTTTGTCATAGAAATAGCGTACAAGCCCCGTCCCGTGGTGCTGTTTAATAATATCCGCTATTGGCTTTCCCAGATTATGCTCATTCGCGAGTTCACATCCATCCTTGACATGCGAAATAATGACGAGGCTACTCATTTGGGGGGAAAGGTTATCATGTCTGTTTTTCCAGCCAGACTGATTTTCTATAAAATACTGTGGCTTTCTCATCTTTCCGATATCATGATAATAGGCGCTTACCTTTGCCAGCATAGAGTTTGCACCGATTTCTTCCGCTGCCGCCTCCGCGAGAGATGCCACGATTACACTGTGGTGATATGTCCCTGGCGCCACCATGAGCAATTCCTGGAATATCGGTTGATTCAGGTTGGCCAGTTCGAGGAGTTTGATGTCTGTTGTATAGCCAAACAGGGATTCAAATAGAGGGACAAGACCTGAGACCATAAACCCTGATAAAATACCCCCTGTGAGACCCATTGCCAGTTTTAAGGGTGTCTCAATTATAAAGAGGTTGCCGGAGAGAAGAGAGAGACAGACTATAGTTCCCGTGTTGACTATACCAACAAGCAGCCCGGTTTTGAAAAATGCCGAACGTCGCTCGCAATGGATAATACAGTGCGCCGCAACTGCGCTTCCAACGAGAGAAAGCAGAAATATTGAAGACTTGTTTTCAAACAGAAAAGCTATCACGAGGGAAGAAAAGACTGAAAATATCAAACCTTCGTTTCTGCCGATAAGGATTGCAACGAGCATAGTGCCGATGGTGAAAGGTATGGCGTAAACAAAGATGGATGCCGGGGCAAGCTTGGACGTGATATCTATGGAGTCGCATATGAATATGCCCGCTTTTACGATGATTACCTGAAGTATAATCGCAATGCTCATGAAGATAACATCGGTGACTACAGTTTTTCCCAAGCGGAATCGTAAGCTGGCCATACGGTAAAAAATGACTGACAGAAGCACAATTGTAAGAAATATTCCTGAAAATATGGAGATATTTATAAACTTGTTTCCCTCTTGGCCTTTATAAAATGCGTCCAGCTTATCGAGATCATCTGGTGTGATTTTCTCGCCTTCCCGAATAATCATTTCGTTTTTTTGAAGTTTGTACAGTGCTGGTTTTACATTATCGAAGACGAATTGTTTGCTTTTCTCTGTCGCGTTTTTCGCAAATGTGAGATTAGGTATCACGGCCTTTTGGGCAAGCGATATTACAATTCTATTCGGTCTTTTGGGCTTGAAGATTGTCTTTGCTTTGTTACGCAGGATGGTGTTCATTTTTCCTGCGTCCAGTATCGACGACAGTTCATCCAGTCCCCGTTCCTCCTGATTATCGATGTCACGTATTATGATGCCTTTAACATTATGGAGACTCAAAATGTCCCAGCTGCTTATCAGGCTGTCTTCATAGGAGGAATAAACAAGCTTTGCAATGTCGCTATATAAATCAAGGGGGAACCCTTTCTTGCTAAGTGTTTTAAACTCATAGGCTGTAAGGTTTATTCCAGAAATATCTTCGAATTCCTTTTTTAGATTTGCGGCAGTTTTTTTCCTGTCAGGCAATTTAGATTTTTCCTCTGCATTTTCTCTCATGTATAGGAATGCCTTTGACATGGCCGCATCGATCTTTGCTGGTATGTTGCTGTCATAATCATAGATGGGCCTTGTGTTTTCGATGGCCTCCGCCCTTTTCAGTTCTGTGGCCGCCTTGTCTACCACGAGGAAGTCACGATCAGCCTGTATATCCTGCGAAATAATCGATCCCACTTTGTATTCGGGTGGAGCCATATTAAGAATTTGTGGATAAAGCATGATGGCAAGAATCAGGCTCATGGAAAATGCAATGGCGGACTTCCATGAATAGATCTCGGCGGCAAACCAGTCCACACCTTTGATTCCTGATGCTCCGTTATTTCGTATTCGTGTAAGGGGGGTAGTTTTTAAGGTCATAGATTTGTTGTTGTGCCGATTACTCAATGCCTGCTGTCGATTTATTTCTGTCGATATGGTTATATGCCCGTATTATATCCGGGACGAGACGGTGTCTTACCACATCTATCTCAGAAAAGTAAACAAAACGGATGCCCTTCACCTTTTTCAGAATACTCTCCGCTTCTACGAGACCGGAGATCTTACCGGATGGAAGGTCGGTCTGGGTCACGTCACCGGTTATGACGGTCTTCGACCCTAAACCGAGTCTCGTTAGAAACATTTTCATCTGTTCCGAGGAGGTATTCTGGGCCTCATCAAGGATTACAAAGGAATCATTCAATGTCCTTCCCCTCATGAACGCCAGCGGAGCAACCTCGATTGTTCCCTTGCTTATCAATGCAGACGCCCTTTCGAAATTCATCATATCGTAGAGGGCATCATACACGGGTCTCAAGTAGGGATTAACCTTTTCAGATAAATCGCCAGGGAGGAATCCAAGCTTTTCCCCGGCCTCAACAGCGGGTCGCGTGAGTATTATCCGGTTTACACTTTTTTCGAGCAGTGCCCCAACAGCCATGGCCATGGCAAGATAGGTCTTGCCGGTTCCAGCAGGGCCTATACCGAAAACCATGTCGTATGTTCTGATAGAATCTATATACGATTTCTGCGCCATACTTTTTGGAGTGATTACCTTCTTTTTTGACGACACAAAGACGGTGTCAAGAAAGACGGACTCAAGATTAGCGGAGCTGTTTGTTGAAAGTATCCTGTGTGCATAATCTATGTCGGTGGGATAGACAGGGTAGCCTTTTTCAATGATGCTATATAATTGAGACAAAAGATTCTTTACGAGATCGCAGGCAAGCTTGTCTCCCGATATGAAAACTGTGCTTCCCCTGGAGTTTAGCGTCACTCCTCCAAGCTTTTCGACAACCTTTCGGTTCCTGTCATATTCTCCCAGAAGTATCTTCAGATTGTCGTTGTCCGGGAAGGTTATCTCTCTGGCAGAAACGTTTTGATGGGTTTTTGCTTCCAAATAATGTGCAACCTGTCTGCGTGATGGCTTAATCCTATCACACCTTAAACACATATCCAACAGGTATTGTCTGATACAGGAGACGGGGATACATAGGCAGATACTCACTGTCAATGCCAATTGACATTACCCGAAACAGAATGCAGACGGGGTAATTCAAATTGACAAAACAGGAAGTACCTGATAGATATCTCGCATAGATTAGTAGATTTACAGAGTAAATCTGACCTGAAAAAATGTCGCAGGGACATTAGCTGTCAGAACTTTGATGTCCCGTGTCGCATGAACGGGGGAATGCGTGAGTCTTCAACTCAATATTGAGTCAGCTTTTCATTGGAGATAAATTCTGTATTACTGAAAGGAGGTATTGACCAAATGTTCAAAAGTAAGGGGGTATTGTTCCTGTCCTTTTTTTCCATTATGCTTTTTATTATCACTTTGACCATTGCATCTGCAGACGTGGTGATATTCCTCAAGAATGGCGAGGTTGTCGAGGTTCCTGTAAATAAGGAGGACATCATCGGGATTTCATTCGAGGGGAGTGGAGGAACTGGTGCCAGTGTTGCCTGGGATTTTGAAACTGGAACTCTGGCAGGATGGGAAAGTAAGGGGTCGTCTTTTGATAATCAGCCTACATACGGAGACAACCCGACGGCACGTAATCGAGGACAAGCCTCTGGGCATGAGGGAAACTACTGGATCGGCACATTTGAAAACCGCCTCAAGGCCGAAGACAATGCGGGAGCAGTCCAAGGTGATGGCCCGAAGGGAGTGCTCACGTCTGAATCTTTTGTCATCGAGAAACGCTCCATCACATTTCTCATAGGGGGAGGGTGTGATATGAACGCGGTACGGGCTGAACTTTTAATCAATGGAGCGGCTGTTCTCAAGACCACGGGAAAATGTACGGAAACGATGGAACGTCAGACATGGGATGTTTCTCCATACATAGGTCAAACCGCCCGGATAAGGCTCATCGACGCATCCAGTGGCGGGTGGGGTCATATAAACTTTGATGATGTGAGATTCAAATAAGTCCGACGTGTTATGCCCGTGAGAGATTAACGGAAGGAGGCATCACGAATGCATGTAGTGAGTATTGAGAAGCTTGGAGAAAAGATATATGGCTGCCTCGATGACGGTGTCAACTATTGTACTTTTTCCATTGAGCCTGATGGCGTAATTGAATATGAACAGAGTTATTATAAGAGTGAATACAACGACTATGATAGCTTTGTGCTTTCCTACGCAGAGACAGATCCCGGCACGTGTTTTCTTGAACATCCGGTGGAAATAGGTAGCAGTGACATGAAAAGCCTGACTTATGAAATTGTGCTGGGTGTATGGAAGGATATCTGGGAAGGTTAGGGTGTTTAATTTAAGTACTTTGCCGCAAGCGAAAGTAGTCTGAAAGTATCTCACCGTGATCAAACACAATGGGATTCGGAAGGGTATCTTCAGTAAAAAACCCGATTTCGGCGGCATCATCCGCGGCCATGGGGATACCCCTTCCAGTAGCAATAAACACGGTGGTTATGGTGTGCTGGCGCGGGTCCCTGTCGGGTCTCGAGTATGTTCGCATCTGACATTTAATGATCACATCAAGGGAAGTTTCTTCCCTTGCTTCCCTGACGGCGGCGTCCTCCAGCGATTCTCCATAATCGACAAAACCTCCCGGGATCGCCCAGCCTGTTGGTTCATTTTTTCTCATTATTAATGCGATTCCCTTTCCCTCGACCTCGATAATGATATCAACCGTTGGCGTTGGGTTACGGAAGGACTCCAACTCCGCACCGCACTTCCAGCAAATATTCTTTGATTTTATACCCATTGAGATACAAGCCCATCTATAGTTTCTGAGCGACTGCTCACATAGTCACTCTGATGTTACGTTTCAAATGAAGAGCAGAATTGCCGTCTGGCAAAGGAACTGGGTTCTCCCCTATCAGATACAGCTCCAAAATGCACCGTATTTTTCTTTTTTTCTAAGACAGTCTTGTCGGGCAGCCTGTTCATCTTTTTAGCTATATTGTAGATTGACATCATTTCAAGGACGGATTTTCTTGACATGGGTAGGTTATTTATTTACTGTCCATGCAAAATTGGATATTCGGGGAGGGGGGGGGAGATGATAGGTGTACTGATTATAACTCACGGCAATCTCGGGTATGAGATGATAAAGGTTGCCGAGATGATAAAAGGTGATATGCAAGGGATTACCCCGGTTTCGCTCGACGCGACAAAGGGTGTGGATGATATCAAGAAGGAGATTACCTCGGCGATAAAAAAAGCTGATTCGGGGAAAGGTGTGCTTATTATGACGGATCTGTTTGGTGGTACGCCTTCAAATATCTCGTTATCATTCCTGAAAAAGGGAAAGGTAGAGGTTGTTACCGGTGTGAATCTTCCAATGCTGCTCAAGATATCAGATATCAGAGAGGAAAATAAGCTTGCTGAATTTGCCGATCTCGTGAAAGTTTATGGTAGAAAGAACATCTATCTCGCCAGCGAGATATTAAACCGTAAAGCCGATGATTGATCCTCGTGACTCTCCCACAGTTAGTTTCTCCCCCCTGATAAGAATTGACAACAGGCTTGTACATGGTCAGATACTCGAGGCGTGGATCCCCTTTATCAGTGCCTCGCACATAGTTGTGGTGAATGACGATGTCGCGGACGACCCGTTCAGGGAATCGATCATTAAGATGGCGGTGCCCCGGGAAATCGAAATACGTATCTATAACATTGAGGAGTTCGCCAGAAACATCACCTGCGAGAACTACACAGAAAAGGGGATCGTTTTGTTTTGCAGTATCGGCGATCTGATGCTGGCATACAGGTTTGGTTTCAGATTCAGCAGCTTGAATATAGGCAATGTTTATAATGATGACTATGTGTGTCAGCCGACAACTTCAGTATCTTTGAGTGAAAATAATATGCAGGATCTGATGTTGCTTTCTGAATCAGGTGTCATGATTGAGATTAGATGTGTTCCGAGGGACAAGCCTGTTGATTTCCTTGATGTGGTAAGGCAGTTAGATAATTCCTCACACAGCCAGGATATATGATATGTGGTTGAATTTCCTTGAAGTGGCCCTTCTGGGTGGAGTTATATGTCTGGACAGAGTGGCTTTGCAGGTCATGATATCTCGGCCCCTTGTTGCTGGCACTGTCATAGGGCTTGCGCTTTTGGAACCATTCACGGGACTGATAGTAGGGGCATTCATAGAGTTGTTGTGGATCGACAGATCGCCGGTTGGGTTGTATATACCACCCAACGATACAATCGCCGCCGTACTGGCAACGGCAGGGGCAATACTTGCTGGAAGAGATATGGTCTCTCATCCACGCGAAATGATCGCCCTGGCGATCATTTTGTTTCTCCCTTTCGGTTTCCTTGCTCAACGGGTTGATACATGGATAATAAAATCAAACGTCAGAATTTCCGAAAGGGTTGTTGAGTATGCCCGGCTGGGCGATATCAAACGGCTTGCAAGGACGCATATGAATGGCCTTGTGAAAACATTTGTGGGTGCATTTTTTGTTATTCTTGTATGTCTTGCGCCGGGTGTAGCGATTCTTAATTGGGCATTTCCCATCCTTCCTGAAAGAGTTCTCAAGGTCCTTTTGTATGCCTACTTCTTTATTCCCATCCTCGGTATCGCAGTAGCCTTGAGCACCATTAAACTGCGTGGCGCTGTCCCGGTATTCGCAGGACTTTTCCTTCTGGCCACTCTGATTTTGAAGATCTTTTAGACGGGAGATGCCGGCATGGCGATTATGCCTGTAAATTTTGAAACGCGCGATATGACTGCTGACGATATGGTTGATGTCCTGTCGATTGAATCTGTTTCCTTTCCCACACCATGGTCAGAAGGCATGTTTCGGGAGGAGATGCAACACCCCTTCTGTCATGATCTTGTGGCCCATGTAGCGGATCATATTGTCGGTTATATATGTTTTGCGATAGTCTCCGATGAGGTTCATCTCAGAAATCTCGCTGTCCTTGAAGACTGGAAGAGGCAAGGGGTGGCCTCAACTCTCCTGTCGGGGATGATAGCAATAGTCTCCGGCACAGGCGCCCGATACGGCACTCTCGAGGTAAGAAAATCGAATATGGGTGCATTAGAGTTATACAATAAATTCGGTTTTGTGATAAAAGGAATAAGACCTTCATATTACTCAGATACACGCGAAGACGCACTTATTATGTGGGCGGATTTTCAGATGATAAAACCATGAAATCATATATCTCCGCGACAGTTTTTTCTCAGAGGGAAACAGCCAGAGGGCATTTTCTGATGGCCTTAAAGACGTCCGCATCTTTCAGAGAATCTCTTCCAGGTCAGTTCATCATGGTGAGAACGGATACCAACGACGGCCTGTTTCTTCCCAGACCTTTCAGTATCTATTCCGTGTATTCCCGCGGTGGCGATACTTTTGTTGAGATACTTTACAAGGTTGTGGGGAAGGGGACAGAGGTCTTTTCCGGTTTTACTCAGAACGATGTCCTGAACATACTCGGGCCCCTTGGAGGAGGATTTGACGTCCCGTCGGCATGCAAAAAAATATTTCTGATAGCCGGTGGTGTCGGTATAGCCCCCCTTTCGTTTCTGGCCCAGCGCTGCAGGAAAGAGATTCATGGTGCGGAAATTACCTGCTACATGGGAGCGGCAAGTTCGGAAGCGCTTTTGGGGGTGGACAGAATTGAGGAGAGTTGCTCTGTGGTGAAAATAAGCACGGATGATGGAAGCAGGGGGTATTCCGGTCCGGTAACAGAGCTCTTCAGGTGCGATATGGACCTCTACGTGGATGATACCGTACATATATATTCATGCGGTCCGAATCCAATGCTCAGAAGCCTGCACGAATTATTGAAGGGTCGTCAGATTGCCTGCGAGGTTTCTCTTGAAGAGCGTATGGCATGCGGCATAGGGGCCTGTCTCGGGTGTGTTGTGAAAACAAAATCCGGGGGGGTGAGCGACGGTCCGGCAAGAGTCTGTAAGGAAGGGCCGGTGTTTGATATCAACAGTGTAGATTTTGGTGACGACAGCGGATAGTGACATGAAATTAAAAATGGGTGTTGATATAGGAGGCCTGGCGCTGAAAAACCCGGTCATGACCGCATCGGGCACATTCGGTTATGGTGAGGAATATGCCGATTATCTTGACCTTAATCGTCTCGGTGCCATCGTTGTCAAGGGATTGTCCCTAAATCCGAGAGAGGGAAATTTGTCGCCGAGGACCATGGAAACAGCCTCCGGAATGCTCAACGCCGTCGGCCTTCAGAACGTGGGTGTAAGGGCCTTTATTGACGACAAACTGCCCTGGCTCAGCAGGGTCGATTCCGCAGTAATTGTAAATATATTCGGAGAGAGTCTTGAGGATTACGTGAAGGTTGCGGAGATTCTCAGCAATGCCGAGGGGGTGGCCGCGGTTGAAGTAAACATATCCTGTCCCAATGTCAAGAGGGGAGGGATCGCATTCGGTTCCGACCCGGTAGTCGCCGGGGAGGTGACACGGGCGGTGAAGGATGTCTCGCGGATTCCCGTCATCGTGAAGCTGACTCCGAACGTGACGGACATAACTGAAATCGCCAGAAGTGTTGAATCCGCCGGGGCTGACGCCATTTCTCTCATCAACACGATTACTGGAATGTCGGTGGATATCGAAAAGAGAATGCCGCACCTGGAAAACATCACCGGCGGCCTGTCCGGACCGGCAATAAAACCGGTCGCACTCAGGATGGTGTGGGAAGTTGTGAACGCGGTTTCCATCCCGACTATAGGCGTAGGTGGAATAATGAACGCTCGCGACGCCATCGAATTTCTCATTGTGGGTGCAAAAGCAGTCCAGGTCGGAACGGCTAATTTTCTTAATCCGGGAGTAACCGCCGACATTATCGATGATATTGAAAGGTTCATGTCTGAGAATGGTATTGGTGATATAAACGACCTGACAGGGACACTCAGGATATAGCGGGTTTTCTGAAAGTTCCAGCGGTACTATCATTTTCAACCCCTGGAAAACGGAGCCGTAGTGACAGCAACAGTGAAGACAGAAGCGTACGATGTGATAATACTCGGTGCGGGACCTGGAGGATATGTCGCCGGTATCCGGGCCGGTCAGCTTGGTCTGAAGGCCTGTATTATAGAAAGGGACACCCTTGGGGGTGTGTGTCTGAACCGGGGATGCATTCCCACGAAGAGCCTCATTCACCAGGCCGGGATTTTTCATTCTCGTCTTGAGCTGGAAAAGATGGGGCTTGCCATTGATTCTAAAAAGTTTGATTACGGATATGTGCAGGATCAATCCAGGGCGGCAGTCCGGTCACTGGTTAAAGGTGTCGAGTATCTGCTGAAAAAAAACAAGGTTGATCATATCCATGGCACAGCCAGAATCGTTTCAGGAAACAGTGTGATGCTTGATGATCAAACCGAAATCACAGGGAAAAATATTGTAATTGCAACGGGATCACGCCCTTCGCAGATACAGGGTTTCGAGTTTGATGAAAAACAGGTTCTTTCTTCGAATGGAATCCTTTCTATCAATGAGCTCCCCGACAGTCTGATTATACTTGGAGCGGGTGCCATCGGATGCGAGTTTGCCTATATCATGAACCGATTCGGTGTAAAGGTGCATCTCGTTGAGATGGAAAAACATATTCTGCCTGTTGAAGATGCACGGGTAGTTGCCGTTCTCGAAAGGTCATTTAAGGATAGCGGCATTAATGTGATTACCGGGGCACGCGCGAATTCCTTAGAGAAGGCATCCGGGAAGGTGGCTGTTTCCCTTACGGACAAAGATGGCAACTCATTGAAAATAGATGCGGAAAAAGTTTTATGTGTGTTCGGGAGGACTCCGAATACCGATAAAATCGGCCTGGAAAATATCGGGTTGAAAACCGAAAAGGGCTATATCCCGGTTGGCGATTACTATCAGACACTTATTGGGGGGGTCTATGCCGTCGGGGACGTGGTAAAAACGCCGCTTCTGGCTCATGTCGCTTCTAAGGAAGGTGAAATTGTCAGTGAATATATTGCCGGCCGTTCACCTCAGTCTCGAATTGATTTAAATGAAATACCTTCAGCTGTTTATTGTGAGCCGCAGCTGGCAAGTTTCGGCCTTAGAGAAAACCAGGCAAAAGAACAGAACATCCCCTACAAAAAGGCGATTTATCCGTACAGGGGAGTGGGTAAAGCTGTTGCAATTGGTAAAATCGAAGGCGTTGTTAAAACCCTCTATGACCCGGAGACAAATGAGATTTTAGGCGCCCATATCGTGGGGCATGATGCCACGGAACTGATCCATGAGATCCTTCTGGCAAAAACTTCTGGATTGTTGCCTGAAAATATTGCCGGGATGATCCATGCGCATCCAACCATGTCCGAGGTAGTGATGGAACAGATGCGTGCAGTTGATGGTCAGCCGATACATATGTAGGATTTGATTAAAAAAGTGCCGGTATCCTCATAGCTTCTTTTTCAGGACCAGGCGGGCGAAGTGTTCAAAAGACCTGTCGAAACAGCAGCAGGGGAGGTCCCGAATTTTCAGGTGTTACCTTATGCTTATGCAGTCGCAGCATGTTCCCTTGTGGCGCAGCGTGGTCTCTAATTCCATTACGAATGCCCTGATTCATACCGCTATTTTTTCAATCTGTTTATCGCATTCAATCCCGCCGAAAGCATTTTAACCGCCAGAGGGCCGGATTCCTGATCCGAGCCGGTTGACAGGGGCGGCATGATACATTGCGGACCGTAAAGATCGTTCATCATTTTGGCAACTTCTTTTTTAACAAGCGCGCGGAAAGGGACATGCGCGATCATGCCGTACATGGCCGCGTTACCGCTTGTCGCCAGTTCGGGATTACGACGTACAGCCTCCACACCTTTTTGAAGGTCTGCCAGATATTGATCTGCAATGGCGGCATGCCGCGGTGTTATCATGCAGTGCAGGGCATCAGGTCTCTGGAGACGGTCCACCAGCCAGCCCTTTTCTTCGAGCTGGTCGCCTACGGCAAAAATATTCACATCTTTATCTTCTGATGTATAGGCGAAAACACCCATGGCGGGTTTTCCCAGAATCTTGAGCCCGCCGATGGCCTCAATCCCGGCTTTGAGTTTATCGGTGGTATCCATGATGGCGCGGGCAATATTCAGATAACCGTCCATGCCGATGGCGTTCAGTGCAGCCCAAGCGGCCGCAATGGCACCGCCGGGACGGGTACCAAGAAGGGCGGGGGAAGCAAAGACTCCGCCGGGCCAGTCCGTACAGATAAAAAACTGATGCTTCAGATAGTCAATATTGCGGTAGAGCAAAGTTGAGGCGCCCTTGGCGCTGAAGGCATACTTGTGGACGTCGGCCGAGATCGAAGTCACGCCGGGAACCCTGAAATCAAAAGGCGGCACCTCATAACCCAACCGCTCGACAAAGGGCAGCAGAAATCCTCCCAGACAGCTGTCCACGTGAAAAGGAATCCCGCGCGAAAGTGCGATCTCTCCCAGCTGCTCAATCGGATCGATCACCCCGTGCGGGTAGGATGGGGCTGAAGCAACTATCATGA
This sequence comes from uncultured Syntrophaceae bacterium, assembly GCA_964540715.1. GTDB lineage: Bacteria > Desulfobacterota > Syntrophia > Syntrophales > UBA2210 > UBA2210. The sequence goes on from CAZINZ010000004.1 coordinate 26,970, forward strand.
TGGTATTGCGGTTGATTTTCTTTCGCACGACATTTACATCGGCCCGGCAGTCGCTATCTACCGGCACATGCACCATCTTGACACCGAAATATTTCGCGGCCTTTTCCCAGGCGACATGAATAGTCTCAGGAGCGATCATTTCCGGCCGGCGCAATGGAATTACGCGTCTGGCGCTGGCCATCTCGCGGTAGGCAAGTACAGGTAACAGACAGCTTTCGGTGCCGCCTGAAGTCATGACGCCAGCTACCTGGTCGTCACCGTTCAACATCGAAGCGGTCATGCGCACCACCTCGTGTTCAAATCGCTTCAGACTGCGAAAGGCCATCGGGTTCAGGGCATTTTCACTGAAATACATACCATAGGCCTCTTTCAGAAAATCGGTATGTTCTTCACCCAGATAATACACAAGACTGAATATTTTATTATCGCGGTAGTTCACATCTTCTCCGGCAAAGCCTTGCAGCCTGTCCAGCACCTCTTTACGCGGGATGCCTTTTTCTGGGATGCTCTTCATAGTATTCTCCCTTTCTGCAGTATCTGTTTGTTTCGTCATTCATTGGTTCCGGCAAATCATTTATCCCAGCATAGCTTTGAAGGCATACGCCAGACTGATCCCAAGGTAGTTGCCGACGGCATAACCGATAATGCCGGTGGTAAGACCCGAAAGGATGATTTCCTTGTTTTTGAGGGCAGCGGCTACAACGGGCACAAAAGGCGGTGAACAAATGGCCGAGACCGATGTAATTATGTAGGTATCGGTGTCAATCTTCAATATCCGGCAAAAGATTCCATGCAGCAAAAGGGAGCCGAAGATACAGAAGCACACAAAAAACATTATACTCCAGTTAATATTGATAAGATCCTTCAGATTGGCCATTGACCCCACCACCAGGCAGAAAACCAGAATGATATACATGCCTAACTGGAAGGTTTTCTCAAGATTTCTGATTTTCGGAATAAACGAGCAGGCAATGCCGCCGGTAGTGATGGTAAGGATAGCCATCGAAGTGGCATAACTTTGGGGAACGAGCCCCGCCAGCCCCATAGCCATACCCACGATCAGCAGCGATAGAAGGGTAGCGCCGCCCATAGCCAGAACCGTTCCGCGGCGGAACATTCCGGCATAGGACTGAATATCTTCGGTTTCCATTGTGCCATTAATCCCGCCGCTGTTATTGGCCACCAGGCTGAAGCGCGGCAGCCAGATATTGAAGATCCGCTGGGCAACCGACATGCAGAAGATGAGATAGATCAGAGAGATGAAGGTATCATACGTATGTATAATGATAAAGGTGGTTGAATCCACGTTAAGGGCGGTCTTGATGGCAGCCAGATTGGGAGTACCGCCGGTATAGACACCGATGGCCATCCCGCCCAGTTTCCAGGCATCCGGGGTCTGATCGTTGATTATGGCGTAGCCGACAAAGGCAACAGCAATGATGGTTATGGTAGCCACCAGCATGGATAAAAGCGCCTTGCCGGCAATCCGCAACCAGTGCCTGACGTTCATGGAGAATAGCAGCAGAGGCAGTGCCAGAGCCACGGCGGCTTCACTGATGCTTTCCTGTACATGGAAGACCGATTCGGGAATGATGCCGATGTTGCCGACAGTGATCCCCACGAGGTAGCAGATGATAACAGCGCCGATCTTGTTGAAAAAATTATAGCGGAAACAGAGCCAGATTGCCAACACGGGAAACAGGATATAAAACCCTATCAGGATAACGGCCATTTCGCCCCCCCCTTTTTTTTGCTGAATGTATTTAATGGGAATGATTTAATAAACTCTCTTTTTCTCATTATAGCACTTCTCTGGTGAGGATGCATAGCATTTAACATCCTATTGTGGTTTTTTCTTGATTTGTAAGACCATCCCGCTATATTTTCATGCTGTTGGAATTATTTTGGATTACTGATTCTGCCGGAATTACAGCGAAACTGAATTTACAGTAAGGAATGTCAATCCGTTACTGAAAACTTAGGGCTCTCAAATAACATTGTATGTCGCTCCGCATTTATTCAAGGGATAATCTTGTGGAGTGAACGATCTTTCAACAGCGGGAAATTTTGGGTTGAGTCACGGGTAATATTAATGTAGTAGAGTTGGTGTGGCAGATAGTATTCAGGGGTCAGTATTTTCGTATTGCGTTCGTTCAGGAAAACAATGCAGGATTGTTGCAAATAAAGGGGGAGAATATGACCTATTCGCACTGCACCGATCCAGATGTGAGGGTGGATGAAGATTATCTTACGCTTTCAGATGGTGTTGAGCTCAGGATGATCGATTTTGCTCCGGCCTGTGACACCCCCGGGAAACCGATGGTTGTCTTTGTTGCCGGCTGGATATCCCTTATTGATGGTTGGAAGGATGTGTTGAGGATTCTTACCCCCTGCTACAGGACGCTGTATGTGGAGACTCGGGAAAAAGTCAGTGCCAGGCTTCCGGAACGCGCCCGCGTGGATTTTTCCATGCCCCGTATGAGTCTGGATATCAGAGAAATTCTTGAGTCTAAGGTTGCTGCGGATAAGAAGTTCTGTTTTGCGGCCAGTTCTCTTGGCTCGACCGTTGTATTGGATTACCTGAGTATGGGATTGAGACAGCCGGAACAGTCATTTCTGATAGCTCCTATTTGTGAACTTCCTTATCCATTCTGGCTTCCTCTTGTATTAAGGCCGTTTCCGCCAGTGCTGTATAATATTATTAAGCCTTCTCTGAAGTGGTACCTGCGTAATATCAGGCTGGACAAACATAAAGAGCCGGAACAGGTAAAAAAGTATGAAGGCACGCTGGATGCCGCCGAACCGAGGAGGCTCAAGTCGAATGCGTTCGCGATAAAGGACTACAGCGTCTGGGGACAACTTCCGAATGTCAGATCTCCAGCGCTGATTATCGGTGCGCAGAGCGATACCCTGCATGGCCTTGATGTTATGAATAGAATGGTTGATCTTATGCCCGACGCGGACATGGAAATGATGTCCAGTAACAGAGAAACTCACAGTGAGACGATGGGAAAACTGATCGTTGACCGCTTGGCCGGTTTCAAAAATGTGGAAAGGTGATGTATGGCTTCAGATGTTAATGAGATTTCGATAAAATATGAGGAAGATGGTATTTTGATAGTCAATGAACTTGACAAGGTGATCCTGTCAAAGGGTGCCTGGTCGACAATTATATTCAGATATCAGGATTGGAACCGAACGAAGGGTGAATATGGACCGGAACGTTTCACTATCCGCCGGTACCGTAAATTGAATGACGAATACCGCCAGCAGAGTAAATTTAATATTTCGAGCGCAGATCAGGCCTTAAAGATTGTAGGTGCGCTTCAGAAATGGATTGATGCGTAACCTGATTTGTCTTGCTTAACAAATGTAACACTCAGGAGGTTGTAATCGTGGGCACTCTTATCGATTATCTGTCAGCTCATCCTGTGGCGCTTATTATAACGGGCGCTGTTGTGCTTTTATTAATATACTCTTCTTTCAAGCTACTGATGAAGATGTTGTTGATAACCAGTCTCGTGTTTATCTCACTTTGTGGCTATAACTATTACAAGGCGCCTGATGAATTTCCCGGAAATGTAAGAGAAATGGCAGCCATGGTTGGAGATTATAGCGATGACATGATAGAGGCGGGAAAGGACGTCGTGGAAAAGGGAAAGAGTATGATAGATAAGGGGAGGGTACTGGTCGATAAGGTTGGAGAATCTGTTAAAAAGAAGAAAAAAGCCTTAACCGATTAGCTTATAAAAGGTTGATCTCCATTGCTCTGGGGGGACAGGCCTTGACGCATAATGCGCAACCGTTACACTTTTCAGGATCGAACTTAACTTTCATTGTTTCCTTGTCTATAAACAGGGCGCTTGTCGTGCAGAAGGCCAGACAGGCGCCGCAGTGCACGCATTTGTCGATATTTTGAACAACACTTTTGGAAAGCGGTTCAACATTCAGGCCCAGATTCTTGAGATAGCGGATGGCCCGGTCAAAGTTTTTCTTTTTTCCTGTAAGGTCAAGTACCACCAGTCCTTCGCGTCTCGGCGATATCCTCGCCCTCATTATATTGAAGGCAAGATCAAAGTCCTTTACGAGGCTGTATACTATGGGTTTATCGACGATATCTGCCTCGTAGCGAATGACTATTTTCTTTGAATACATATCAAGTCTCCGTCAGTTCGGTTATCCTAATTTTATATGGGTGTCAAGATGCTAATCACCGAGCTGCTAATCACCGAGCAGGTTGATCCAGTTAAGTGAATCGAAAGTTTTACTTAGTGGATGGTCATCGTTCACAACCCGGTGGCTCAGGTTTGTGAAAACCTTTGAGGCGATTCCATGCACCGGTTTCAGGGGCACGACATCATCCAGGCTCCCGTGATATAGTATGACAGGAACCTCGATCCTCCGGTTCAGATAAGGTTTGAATTCTTCGAGATTGAGAGCCGGAGCAAGCAGAATGAGCCTTTTGATCCGATCCTCATTATCACAGACGTACATGGCTGCCATCAGGCCTCCATAGCTTGAACCGACCAGCACAAGATCCTTTTTATCTGAAAGTATCCCTCTGAGTTTCTCCATTCTGCTGTCAAGACTTCCTGGATAATCCTCTATAATCATATCAGGGTACCTTTCCCTGAAATAGGTGCCCTTGTTTCCCCGGCTGCTGCTTTCAAGACCATGTATAAAGACCCTGTTTGTCATCATATTGCTGTTATATCCTTTCGCCTTTCCGCCTTGAGGAGGATTCATACTATTCAAATGAACTTTTTGCAAGGGTCGGTCATTAAATAAGCTGTCGCGGGTGGCTGAATGCATCGGCAGATTCTCTGCAAACATATTGCTTTCATGCTGTTTACTGTGTTACAAAGTTTTAGAATAACGATTTGAAGAGGGATGGTTACGATGGTTGTTGTGACTCCATTCAGGGCAGTCAGGCCAGCGAAGAAATACGTGAAGGAGGTTGCATCATATCCATATGATGTAATTGATTCGCGAGAGGCGAGGTTGCTTACCCGCGAGAACATAAAAAGTTTTCTGCGTATCGTGAAATCGGAGGTGGATTTCCGGAATAATGGAGTCCCTTTTGAGAGGGTGTATGAGAAGGCACGAGAAAACCTGTACGATTTTCTACAGAGGGATATCCTGTTTCAGGATGCGCGCGAATGCTTTTATATCTACAGACAGAAGATGGGTGTTCATGTCCAGGATGGAATTGTTGCCTGTGTCAATGTGGAGGATTACGAGTCGGGACTTATCAAGAGACATGAATCGACGAGGAAAGACAAGGTGTTGGACAGGACAAGACATATAAGCAGTGTAAATGCGCACACAGGGCCCGTATTCCTGACTTATAAGGCTTCGCAGGCAATTAATATGACAGTCGAAGATATCGTAAAAGGTAATCCGGAGTATGACTTTACAGCCGATGATGGAATAGAACACACTGTTTGGATTGTGGATGATGATAATCACATTGAAAAGATAAAACAGGGATTCGAAAACCTGAATTCCCTGTATATAGCCGATGGTCACCACAGGGCAGCAGCAGCAGTTGCAGTTGCCGGAATGCGCCGTGAAAATAACAAAGATCATAATGGAAGCGAAGAATATAACCGGATGATGGTTTTGATCTGTCCTCACGACCAGCTTAACGTCATGGATTACAACAGGGCAATCAAAGATCTGGGTGGACTTGATGAGGGACAATTCATCAGGAAAATAAAAGACAGCTTTATACTGTCGGATGATTTCAAGGAAAGATCGCCACGCAGACAGGGTGAATTTGGAATGTATATGAATGGCAAATGGCGCTGCCTGCAGGCAGCTGAAGATGATATTCGCGGGAATGACCCCGTCGGGATGCTGGATGTATCTATCCTGCAGGACAGGCTGTTAAAACCGGTGCTGGGCATTGATGATCCAAGGATTGATGACAGAATAATCTTCGTGGGTGGTATAAGGGGAATGAATGAACTGGAACGTCTCGTGGATTCAGGAGAATATACGGTGGCCTTTGCCATGTATCCTACGGGTATTGTTAAGCTTATGGAGATTGCGGACATGGGCAATATTATGCCCCCAAAATCCACATGGTTTGAGCCGAAGCCCCGCAGCGGTATATTTGTTCATCTGCTGGATTAACCTGTATGCGAGTATAATATGTGACTTGAGACCTGAAGTGAAAGGAATGCTGATAGCAAGTGATGGTTCGCGATAATATATATCTCCCAGTTCTCGTTGCGGTGCTTGTCCTGTTTTCCGCAGTTCCGTTTCTGCACGCGGATATCTATGTGTACGTCGATCAGGAGGGTACTACCTGTTTTACAAACTTTGTGCCGCCGACACCCGAATATCAGGTAATTATAAAGGAAAGAACAAAATTCTCCAGTTTACGTTCGATAAACAGGTATGACGAACATATCAGGGAGGCATCCGGAGTACACGGCATCTCCTTTTCGCTTTTGAAGGCCATAATGAAGGCGGAATCTAATTTTAATCCGAAAGCGGTATCGAAAAGAGGGGCGAAGGGACTTATGCAGATAATGCCCTCAAATTTCAAGATGCTCGGGATAAAAGATCCCTTTGATCCAAGGGAGAGCATCATGGCAGGGGCGCTCTATATCAAACAACTGCTGGATCGTTTCGACGGCAAGATTCACCTCGCGCTTGCCGCTTATAATGCTGGGCCTGATAGTGTTGACCGCTCCAGCGGAATCCCTCAAATAAGGGAGACTGAAGACTACGTAAACAAGGTTATTGGATATTACAGGATGTTCCAGAAAGGATAAGTATAGCCGGAGAGTCTATATGCCATTGCAGTTTTTTGTCTTTTGCCATACCCCTTGAACCTTCTATAATCTCATCAGTCTGCGCATCTCTATTCTTATCCAGACAAGTATTATGGAGAATGATATGATATTTGTGACGGGTTGTGCCATCCACACACCGTCCAGACCGAAGTATATTGGCAATAGGTAAATCAGCGGTACTATAAACAGAAACTGGCGGCCGACCATCAATATCATGGCGGTCAAGCCCTTTCCCATGCCAAGCAGGATGTTGATCCATACGATCATTGGACCTGTGAGTACCTGTGTCGCGATATATATCCTCAAAGCAGGAACGGCGATCGAAAGAAGTTCAGGGTCGTTGGTAAAGGCTGCCAGCAACGGACGCGCAAATATTTCTATAAAGAGAAAACTCACCCCTCCTGTAAGTACCGAAAATTTTGTTGTGACGCGGGCTATTTCTCTGATGCGGGTGTAATTGCGTGCACCGAAATTAAAGCCTGTCAGAGGCATTACCCCGTGCCCTATCCCAAAGAGTACCATCATGAGCACCCCGTTTATCCTGAAGTTCACCCCGAGAGTGGCAATTGCCAGATGCCCGAAACTCCCCAGCTTGTGATTATAGATTATAAGCACCGCGCTCATCGCTATATTGGTGATAAAGGATGGGAAACCGACTTGATAGATAGGTAATATAATAGACCATTTCGGGATGATATCTTTTAATCCTACATGATAACGGGAGTGACGGGAGAAAAGAAAGTACATGGACAGGAAAAAGGTCGAAAACTGAGCGATTACACTTGCGAGGGCCGCACCCCTGATCCCAAGTTCAGGGAAGGGTCCCCCATCCGAAAATCAGAAAAGGGTCGAGAATTGCATTCAATACTGCCGACGTTATGATGACGAACATGGGTACAGTCGGATTACCCTCCGCACGAAAGAGATAATCCGACATCATCATGAAGAACAAAAATGGTGCGCCAATCACGGCTATCTCAAGATATTTCCGGGAAAGAGGGAGGATGATTTCCGTTGTGCCGAAGAATCTCAGAACCGGATCACAGAAGATAGTACCTGAAATGATAGTTATTATTCCGAGGAATGTGGAAAGAAAGATAATCTGTCCTGCAGCACCGTTAGCCCTTGAATATTTTTCCGCGCCAAACATGCGGGATGCAAAGGAGCCCGCGCCAACTCCTGTCCCGACCCCTATACCACCAAGCAGCATCTGGATAGGAAAACAGATGGTAAGCGCAGCTATGGACTCCGGGCTGATCTTGGCTATCCAGAAAGTATCGACCACGTTGTACATTGCCATAACAAGCATCGCCACCACTGATGGCAGACTCATTTTAAAGAGCAGTGGGACAATGGGATCTTTTCCGAGGTCGAGATGTTTTTTTTCTTTATATGTCTTCATATGTTGTGTAGTAACTGTCCTGAGTGTAAAATGCCGCACGGTGGTTCAGGAATAGCGAACATGGCCGGATATCAAATTGAAACATGTCATACATTAAAAAAAGTGATTCGTAAACAGATGAAAAGGGAAGGGTGCAATCTAATAGTCATACTGGGGCCCACTGCGTCCGGTAAGACAAGGATGGCCGCCAGACTCGCGAGGGAACTTGGTTCGGAGGTTATCTCCGCCGATTCGCGTCAGGTTTACAGGGGGATGGACCTTGGAACCGGCAAAGACACCGCGGAATTTCTGGTCGATGGTGTCGCGGTTCCCTGTCACCTGATAGATATCGTTGATACAGACCATGAGTTTAATCTTTTTGAGTATCAGAAGAGGTTTTACCGCTGTTTTTCAGATATCTCCGGTCGTGGGATTATCCCGGTTATGGCAGGCGGAACAGGACTCTATCTCGAAGCGATAATCAAAGGTTACCGCATGCTTGAGGTCCCGGAAGATCCAGCTCTTCGTGAAAGTCTCCGGAAAATGGATATGGATGTCATGCGGGATCGTTTATTCAAAACCAATTGTGCTATTCACAATACGACGGACACGCAGGACAGAGAACGCCTCGTCCGTGCCATTGAAATTGCTGAGTACTCAAAAATGAATGAAGTTGTTGATGGATGGAATCCTCCTCTGATCGATCCCTTTATCATCGGCATACGCCTCGACAGAACTGTTCTTCGCGACAGAATTACAATGCGCTTGAAAGAGCGTATAGACGCTGGAATGATTGAAGAGGTTCGGAATCTGCATAATCAGGGGACAGGCTGGGAGAGGCTGGATTCTTTCGGACTGGAATATCGTTACGTGAGCCGTTACCTTCAGGGAAAGGTGGATTATGATGTGATGCTCAGCGAGTTGAACACACGAATACACCAGTTCTCAAAGAGGCAGATGACATGGTTCAGACGCATGGAGCGGCAGGGATTTGTTATTCACTGGACGGATAATTTTGATTATGATCATGTCAGGCGGCTGGTTGAGGAGAACATCCGGTGACTGTCGAAGGAAACATTAAGAAATATCTGGCGAATTACTCCATCAGCGACAGGTGGAGTATCATTTCGGAATCTTTTGATGGAATTGATAATGTTGTGGTGATCCCCGCACTTGCCGAATCGAACCATATCTTCAAGACCCTTTCCAGTCTTTCAAAGAACCCGAGCGCCGAGCTTGCACGCACGCTGGTTGTCTGTGTAATAAACAACGCTAAGGTGGACAGTGTGCCTGCGAATGAGTTTACTGACAATCAGTACACTCTGAAGGTGCTGGATAACAGGGAACAACCCCCGGCTTTATTCGACGGCATCAGGCAAAGCGGACTGCGTATTGCGTATATCGACGCCTCCTCACCGGGAAAGGAAATGCCTGAAAAGACTGCTGGTGTGGGCCTTGCGAGAAAGATCGGCATGGATCTCGCCCTGGGTGTATTTAACCGCGATATGGATTGCCAGAAACTTCTTTTCTGTCTCGACGCCGACACGCTGGTGGAGCATAACTACCTTTCTGCCGTGCGTGAATTCTTCGAGATGGAGAATCCCGCCGCATCTGTAATTGGCTTTGCGCACCAGGAGGCGGACTCTGTTGACGAACAGGCCGCCATCTGTTGTTACGAGATATTTCTCCGTTATTATGTTCTTGGCCTGAGCTGGGCCGGATCGCCATATGACTTTCATTCCATAGGCTCCACCATGGTTTGTACCGCCGGGGGATACGCAACCGTGAGAGGTATGAATAAAAGGAAGGCTGGGGAGGACTTCTACTTTCTTGACAAGCTCGCGAAGATCGGACGGATGGGAAGAATAAGCACAACCACGGTTTACCCCTCTTCGAGACGGTCGCACCGAGTCCCCTTCGGCACCGGCAAGCGAGTCATCAGTTTTACAGATGGAGAGGGAATCAATTACACCCTTTACAACCCCCTGTCTTTTGCGGTGCTGAAGGGATGGTTTGACTACATGTCATCATGCCGTGATATCAATTCAGAGTCAATTCTGGCAGCTGCCGAAGGAATACACCCTTCTCTTGCCACGTTCCTGCGCGTGAATCGTTTCGGCGAAATATGGCGCCGGCTCGCAGAGAACAGCGGTGACCGCGCCCATCTTTGCGGTCATTTTTTTCGGTGGTTCGATGGATTCAAGACCTTTAAGCTGATCCGTCACCTTACGGATAACGGTTTTCCTCTGGTGGATATGTTTGCCGCCCTGAGACAACTGATGGAGGTGACGGGAAAGAAACTTCCGGTTGAAATTATTCCCGGAGCCATCCCTCCACTCCAGGACCAGATGGAGGTGCTTGATTTTCTCAGAAAGATTGACAGGTAAGTACACTTTGTTTTTTCAAGAGGTGATCAAGGGTGAATGGTTCACACCAAAAGCACCAAATGTGATATCCAATAAATAATCATTCAAAAGCCGTTCATTCTCTTCTCTGCAATTTTTTGCAGATCGCGGATTTTCACGAATCCTCGCCGGAGAAAAATTTTGTCTGTATGAAGATCCCTGACAGGGTCAGGATAATGACTATAGCCGTTTCGATTCTCGGGTCAAGTGCAAAGGTATTAACAATAACCAGGGAGCCGACTATGGATGAAAGAGCGATAAGAACCCAGTCGAAAAGGAAAAACAGGAGTACGATTCCGGCGATGCCACCGGCGATACACGTGATCCAGAACACACCATGAGGGATGAGTTCGAAGAAGATTAAAATCTTATAGGCTATGTAAGAACCCGCTAAAAATCCGGCCATAAATATGGCCAGGCTTTGCATGGAGATGGCGATGAATATGCCGATAATCCCCAGTATAATACCAGCCGCCAGCGCAACAGTGATTGAGTCGACATTCAGGATTTGATCGGCGAAGGTAAAGCCTGTGATGAAGCCTATGGCCGCCACGAAAAACCAGAAGAATCTTCGGCCTCCTGCGATCAGGAGAATACCAGCCACAACATGTATTAGTGATATCATAATGGTCCTTTCCCTCCTTTAGCACTATGATCGTCAGTTAGGTGAGTTGAAGAGGTGGAGAAGAAGCACAGCAAATCAGCATCCTTCAAAATCATATTGGAACAACCCGCCAATCAGGTGAACTACCGTTTGAGTCGTTCCTTGAGTCCCATTATCCTGTTGTAGGAATCATCTATTCTTTCAGGGCCTATCTCTCCGTCGATTACGAGCTTCTTTATGATTCCTGTGGCCCGTCCGGCAATATCTTCATCAAATACGGAATTGTTTGCGAAGATGAGTATATCACAACCGGCACCTATTGCCAGCTTGATTGCCATTTCGAGTCCATAAAAGGAACGTATTGCATTCATTTGCATATCATCGGAAATGACGACGCCATTGAACCCCATATCATCTCTCAGGATCCCACCGATTATTTTGTGAGAAAGGGTTGCCGGCAGCAGGGGGTCAAGCCTGGCGTTAAAAATGTGGGCTGTCATTACCATATCGCAGTTCCCTGACTGAATGACTGTCTTGAAGGGCTTAAATTCTTCTGGAGACCAGCTCTCAGTAACATCCACGAATCCCTCATGGGAGTCAGCCATGGAGCTTCCGTGGCCGGGAAAGTGTTTGATCGCCGAAAGTACGCCATACTTGTGGAGCATCTCGATACAGACAATTGAATGCCTCGCCACGATATCCGGATCAGCTGAAAAACTCCTCTCAATCTTTCCTATTACTGGGTTGTCGGGGTTTATGTTTAGATCAACAACGGGTGCAAAGTTCATGTTTATTCCAAGGCCGGCGAGGGTCTCTGCCGTTCTCTCGGCGTATTTTTTAGTGACTTCAAGATCATCCATTTCCCCGAGATACCCCCCAGAGACAGTTGGCGGAAAGCCGAACCTCTCTTTGAGCCTGTTTACCTTCCCACCCTCCTGATCGATTGCGATAAAAAGGGGGATGGAAGATGCACCTTGCAAAGCATTAACGAGGGATCGCACCTGATCAGGAGATTTGATATTTCTGAGGGGGGATCCCGAGGGAACATCATAGTCAAAGAGGACGACACCACCTATGTTCCGCTTACGTATGTCGTCTATCACGGGGCTTGTGTCGTCGACGGAAAGCCCCCGGAATCCGATCATGATCATCTGGCCGATTTTTACATCGAGTGTATCATGTTTACCGATTGATTCTCTTGAGAGAGAAATGGATGGCGTTGCGAAGATGCACACAGACGCAATCAAGACCAAGAGAGAGGGCATTCGAAGATGATTCGACAGGGAACATGGAGTTTTTTTGGATATGACCATTCAAAATCTCCCCGGGATATTACATCACGACTGCGGATTGGAGATCGCAACCTCAGCCAGGAAATTGTGTAACATCGGTATAAACATCATACGTGTCATACATATACATTGATATGTTGAGAGGTCAAGTCTAACTTGTCTGCGTTCTAAAACATCTTTTTTAAGTCTAATCTTTTTCATTAATCCTGGTGCTCTGCGAAATTGTAAATCTTCTCTCAAAAATACCGACTGCCTGATAAAACGCGGCATGTGATATCATTATAATTCTTGACAGAACCCCACTGTTAGTTCATAGACGAAGATAGATCATGTTTCGCTCCTGTTTAGACTTTCTCTGGTATCTGAATTAAACAGCCCCCCCTGTTTGCGGAGGGGGTGGAGAGCGAATAAAAAATAAACATTTTCCTTGACAATCGGAAACTCCCCGCAACTTGTCGGAGCAAAAGTGGTGATCCCGCTTATACGGGATGGCGGAGAGCTTCAATTAAGAGAGGAATCTTATCATGTCGCAAAAGACTTTTTCTAAGAGGGTACTGATTCCCGCGGGCATTGTAATGTTTCTGATGATCCTGTCAATCAATGTCTATAATATATCCCCTGACATAGGTGTTAATTATCCGGCCATGGGCCGGCTAATGTCCAATATATCCGCACTATTTATGCTTGTCAGTATATGGTTTGGCGCTTTTATCGCGCACCCGCTTGCCTACAGGGCGGGCGCAAGTATGAGAGAGAGGGTGCTGGCGGGTCTGGCCACCCCCCTGGTCTGGTCGGCTAAGATGGTTTACGGCGCCGGGTGCATATATGCAGGATGGGAACTGGCCTACTGGTCTTTCCATCCTCTGATTGTGGGAGTAATAGGGGTCGCTTTACTTGAGATGGGTATTGCCGAAATCGTATGCAGACTGGCGTACAGGAAAAAAGCACCTATACCGGAGAAGGTTATGCAACCCTCCGTTGTAATCATGCTCCTTGCAGGCCTTATTCTTGTGCCCGTTGCCCTCTGGAACGGGGGGACCTTTCTGTTTTATATATTCGTGGACATATATACCACGCTCTTCTACTGATCCGGGAAGGATGTAAAGGAGGGAACCGGACGTGGCAATAGGTGAAGACAATCTGTTCGAACGGAACATTTCCCGAAGGGAGATTCTCGAAATACTGGGTGGCATGGCGGTTGCGGGGATGCTGGACATATCTTTGCCGATACGCGCCCTTTCAGCTCCGGCCGTAAGGCCCAACATAATCTTTATCCTGAGTGACGATCACCGCTGGGATCATATGAGCTGTATGGGCCATCCGTTCCTTGAAACACCCAATCTCGACAGAATGGCGAATGAGGGGGTTCTTTGCGAGAATGCCTTTGTTACGTCGTCTCTCTGCAGCCCGAGCAGGGCGAGTTTCCTTACAGGGCAGTATGCTCATACCCATGGGGTGAAAAATAATATAACTCCCTGGAGCGATGAAAATGTAACTTTTATGGAATTGTTGAAAAGGGGCGGCTATGACACGGCATTCATCGGTAAATGGCACATGCCCGGCATAGGGTTGCCGAATCTGAGGGGAGTGGACAGGTTTATTTCTTTTACTATTCAGAGAGGGCAGGGCAGGTATTTTAACTGTCCTATGATAGTGGACGGAGTGGATACTCCTTCCAGAAAGGAATATATAACGGAGGAGCTTACCGATTATGCCCTGGATTTTATAAAGCAGGAGAGAAACAATCCGTTCTGTCTGTATCTTTCAATGAAGGCGGTTCACCACCGCTGGCTGCCTCCGAAGGATCTGAAGGGGACGTACGGCAATATAACCGACCTACACCTGCCGCCGGAGGCCGACAACTGGATCGGTCTCGTGGATAATCACATTATTTACGGGACATTTGGTGGCCTGAAACAGATGTACAGAGGGTACTGTGAGACCATCCTTGAAATAGACAGGGAAGTTGGTCGGATTCTCGATTATCTCGACGCGTCCGGGATTGCCGATGATACAGTCGTAATATACGCCGGTGATAACGGGATATACTGGGGAGAGCATCGCCTTGTAGATAAACGATTTGCCTACGAAGAGGTTATACGTATCCCCTATATGTTTCGCTACCCGAAACTTATTAATAATCCGGGCAGAAGACTGTCTCAAATGGTGTTAAATATCGACCTGGCGCCTACGGTGCTGGAATTAGCAGGGCTCAATGTGCCGGGGAACATGCAGGGAATGAGCATCGCTCCCCTGCTTGCATCGAAGGATATACCGTGGAGAAAGTCGTGGCTTTATGAATATTTTGCCGATTTTCCTTACACGGTACCCCAGATGTATGCTCTTCGCACCAAGAACTACAAGTATATCGAATATCAAAGCGAGTGCTATCCACCGGAACTTTACAATATTTCATCTGATCCCAAAGAGAAAAAAGATCTCCATAATACCGATCTGGCGGGCAGTATACTTCCGCAATTGCAGAGGGACTTGATAAGGCTCAAAAAGGAGACTGGTGTTCCCGGCATGTAGGCATTATCCGGATATCCTCATTATATTGGTTGCCGGCCTTTGATTATTCAGTTCGTTTGCCATGAATTTCATGGCCTTTGATGTATGACTGAAAAATGAGCGATAGCCCTCGCATAGATAATTAAGCTCAGCCTCTTCGTCATCGGTAAAAATAAATCTGTTCCTTGGGCACCCGCCGAAGCAGAGGTTGAGATGGTCGCAACTTCTGCACTGTCCCGGCAATCTCTCCCATTTGTCATCCCCGAATCCGGTCTGTGATTTTGACCTTGCAAGTTTGGCAATGGGGGTTTCTTTTATATTGCCGAGTCTGTATTCCGGATAGACAAAGTGATCGCAGGCGTAGATGTCTCCGTTGTGTTCCAGTACCAGCGATCTTCCGCATGTCCTGTTGAGAACGCAGAGCGCGGCAGGATGGCCCATCCAGTTTGCGAGCGTATAATCGAAGATCTGAACAAAAATCCGTCCAACATCATTTTGCACCCAGCTGTCAAAAATCCCATTGAGAAACGTGCCGAATCCCTTCGGGGTTACACTCCATTCTGTCACCAACTCCGAATGTTTCCTGCCTTTATTTGTGGTCCATTTTTCTGAGTTTTTCTGAAAGGGTGCTTCCTTCTTGAAATTCTTTTCCTCCACTACGGGGATAAACTGCATGAAGTTGAAGTATCCCTTCAGGTAATCATAGATATACAATGGATTCTGGGCACTTATATCCGTTATACAAACGAGGGCATTGTAATCCACATTGTGTTTCCTGAGGTGTTCCACCCCCTTCATAACGCCGGCGAAGGAACCCCTTCCCGAGCTGTCCACTCTGTAGCGGTTGTGGATATCCTCAGGACCGTCGATGCTTACACCGATCAGAAAATTGTTTTCTCTGAAAAACTCTGCCCATTTAGAATCTATCAGCGTAGCATTGGTTTGAAAAGCGTTGGTTATTTCCTGATTGGGCATCTTGTATTTTTTTTGCAGTTCCACTGCGTTTCTGAAAAAATCAAGGCCCATCAGGCAGGGTTCTCCTCCCTGCCATACGAATTGAACGGGATATGCCCGAGGCTGGGACTGGATGTAGTCCCTTACAAAGACCTCCAGGATATCATTATCCATCTTCCAGTTGTATGAGAGGTCGCACCCATTTTGTTTGTAGTTATAGAAGCAGTAGACACAGTCAAGATTGCACAGTGGGCCGCAGGGTTTTGCCATAATCTCGAATGGATATTGTTTATTATTGGTCATAGTTGAGCTTTCTGGGCATGGATATTGACTTTCACGGGCATATTTTGTTTGAATTCTGGCAGGAAAATTCGGTATAGTCAATAGCAATAACCCCGATTTTCCCAGATGAAACTTGTAATCCAGGGGGGAATCTTTTAGGCTTTCTTACATTTTTGACGGAGTGGAATCAGTGTATCATCTTGTTGACCGGTACCTTAATTTTCTCGCGATTGAAAAAGGTGTTTCTCTCAACACCATGGAGGCTTACAGCAGGGACCTGAACCGGTATTTGGAGTTTGTCGAACAGGCGGGAATTAAGGATATCAGAGGAATTTCTCCCGACAATGTTATCTCATTTCTTGGAAACCTGAAGGGCGCGGGTCTTGCTACCAGTTCCATCAACCGGTCGCTAGCAGCTATCCGGGGATTTTACAAATATCTCCTGACCGAAAAAGCTGTTGATGAAAATCCGGTAGCCAATATTGAACTCGCCAGGGCATGGATGCATCTTCCCGATACGCTCAGCAGGGAGGAGACGAACCTTCTCCTGAAAATGCCTGGCACGCAAAACCCGCTTGCTGTCAGAGATACCGCCATGCTGGAACTTCTGTACGCTACGGGTATTCGCGCATCGGAACTGATTTCTCTATCCATGAGCAACATAAACTGGCAGGCGGGCTATCTAATCGTTGTTGGAAAGGGAAACAAGGAGAGAATCGTTCCGATCGGAAGGATGGCTTTTGACTGTCTGAACCGGTATGTTGAAGGCTCAAGGCGTAATTTATCCAAAGGACGATCGGTTAACGCCATCTTCCTGAACAGATCTGGAACCGGGCTGACACGTCAGGGGTTCTGGAAGATTGTAAAAAAGTATGTTAGGAAGGCAGGACTACAGAAGAAGGTCTATCCTCATACGTTCCGACATTCGTTTGCGACACACCTTCTCGAGGGGGGAGCTGATTTGCGTTCCGTACAGATGATGCTGGGTCACGCCGATATTTCCACCACGCAAATATACACGCATGTCACTCGTGAGAGATTGAAGGAAATTCACAAGAAATTTCATCCAAGAGGTTAGTGATGGACTACTATCGCAGTTCTAATGAAAAGAAGAAAAAAGTCAGAGAACCCCGGACAGGGAAAAGCCGGACTCCTCACTCGGGAATAATCTTTGTCGTTCTACTATCTTTTGTAGTTGGAGTTTTATTCAGCTCGCTTACGTCAAACCTTGGAGCGTTCTCCTGGCTGTCAAGAATGAAAGCCACTATTCTTGTTACGTTCGGTGGAGATACCCCCCAAACCTATTACATCGATATCGAAAAGAATGGGAAGGACTATAAATTAAAGCAAGGAGACCGGTTTGAAGTCTCGTATCGCGACGAGTTTGTTATAAAGCATGTATCGACAGATTCTCCCTTTAACAGGGGAATTACGGTTGATATTGAAGAAATTGGAACCTCAAACGATTTGGAGAAGCTGTTAAACGGGATTGACCTGGTTGACAGAAAGATAGCGAACGACAGCAAGGCTTTCGGAATCAATGTCCTTTACCGGGGTAATGTCATTACATCCATTCCGATAGATGTTGAGATTATGCCCCAGGACTGGTTGAGATTTGCAAGAGGATCCAAGACGGAGAAATCGAGGATTGAGTATCTTGAGCGGGCTGTTCGTATGAAAAAGGATGACATAAACGCGCGCAAGATGCTGGCAAGACTCTATGTTAAATCCGGAATGACCAGTAAAGGGATTTTGGAATACAAATGGATATTAAAGCAAAAACCCGATGATTTGATTTCTCTTATCGAGCTCTCCAGGATGTACATGAAGTTGAAGCAGTACAATAATGCCTTAAGCATTCAACGTAAAATTATCAAAATAGACAGCAAAGATGATGTTACCTACGCAAATATTGCCTACTCCTACGCGAAAACGGGAAAGTGGAAGCGTTCTGTCGCCAATTATGAGGTTTCGCTCCGGCTTAATCCCGACAGCACCACGGTTCGATACAACCTGGCTGAGGCGTATGAGAAAACTGGCCGGGATAAGAAAGCAATTGAACAGTATAACAAGGTATTGAAGAAAATGCCCGGTGACGTGAATGTTATGATCGCTTTTGCCGATACGTACCTCAGAACAGGCAGATATGACGATGCCATAAAAATGTATAGAAAGGTCTTAAAGAAACAGCCGAAAAACGCCTCTGCATATGCCAACATAGGACTTGCTTACGGAAACAAAGGGCTTCTTGCAAAAGAGATAGAAAATTATAAGAAGGCCATCTCTCTCAGGCCAAATGATCCGGCAATACATTTCAATCTTGGCATGGCATATGATAAAGCGAAGCTTCGTGACAGGGCTGCTCAGGAATATCGAAAGGTGTTGAGCATAAAGCCGGGTGACATTGATGCCAGATTACGTCTTGCCGGTCATTACATGGCGATAAAAGACTATGGCAAGGCGACGGATATGTATGACAAATTGTCAAAAACTAAATCAAAGGATCCATCCTTATACGAAAAAATAGGTTTTGCGTATGGAGAATTAAAGGAATATGAAAAGGCTGTTACTAATTATGAAAAGGCTTTAAAGTATGGATCTAAGAGCAAATACATACACTATAATCTTGCTGTTGCCTGTGATAAGGCTGGCAGAAAGAGACAGGCAATCTCTGAATATGAAAAGTTTGCTTCGCGTTTCCCCACTATTGAGGTGCTGTCTATTCTGGCCGAATATTACATGAAAGAGAAACAATACGACAAAGCCGTGGACGCATATAAAAAAATGATCAAGATCGACTCAAAAGAAGCCGGCCTGTATTCGAGTATAGGATATGCGTGCAGTCTGAAAGGGGATATAGACAGGGCGATCGCCAACTATAAGGTTTCGCTCCGTTACGACAGCGAAGATGATACGGTATACTGTCGTCTCGGCAATGCATATGAGAAGAAGGGTATGTACGAAGAGGCGCTCAGGGAATATACAAATGCGTACCAGATTAATCCTGGTTCCAACGAAGCGTCTCGAAAGATACCGCAGATGAGGATTCGAATGCTTCAGCAGAAGCATCGATAGATTACTGTCCGGGGACACGATCCCGAGAAATCTGATCGTTTCGCCAGATAAATGGGAGTGATTATAATGAGACAGATTATCCTGGGGGACATTACTATCGGTGGAGAGGCCCCTTTTGTGCTGATTTCGGGTCCATGTGTTATTGAAGATGGTGTAAAGACGGAGCAAATAGCCTTGTACCTGAAGAATCTGGCGGGTGAGCTTAATATCCCTTTTATCTTCAAGGCATCCTATGACAAGGCAAACAGAAGCTCAATAAACTCTTTCAGGGGACCCGGATTTAAGGAAGGTCTTGATATCCTCAGGGGGATAAAAGACGGGCTTTCAATTCCCGTTCTTTCTGACGTTCATCGATATGAAGAGATTGAAGAAGCGTCCAAGGTTCTGGATGTGATTCAGATCCCGGCATTTTTGTGTCGGCAGACCGATTTTGTGATCGAAGTTGCCAGGGCTGCCGGGATAATTAATGTAAAGAAGGGTCAGTTTCTCGCTCCATGGGATGTGTCGAATATCTTTGACAAGATAACCTCCACTGGTAATGAAAACATAATTATTACCGAGAGGGGAGTAAGCTTCGGCTACAATAATCTTGTTGCAGACATGAGATCAATACCAATACTCAGGGGAATGGGGTATCCGGTTGTATTTGACGCCACCCACAGTGTACAGCTTCCTGGTGGTGCCGGCAGTTCGTCCGGCGGCAACCGGGAGATGGCGGTATATCTGTCAAGGGCGGCAGTCGCCACGGGAATTGACGGATTATTCCTTGAGGTTCATCCTGATCCTGAATGTGCCCTGTGCGATGGTCCCAATTCCCTTTATTTGGATTCACTCCCGGACCTTCTCGGAATGCTGAAAAAAATTGATACGATCGTTAAAAACGCTAAAAATTGATAGAAAGATAATTTATGGATAGATCATTGTCTGAAAAGCTCAAGCTGATTGTTCTTCTGGTATTGGATGTTGATGGGGTACTGACAGACGGGAGGATAATTATTGATGATCTTGGAAATGAATCCAAGAACTTCAATGTCCGAGACGGACATGGCCTGAAGCTTCTGATGAGAGGTGGTATCGATGTTGCCTTGCTGACAGGTAGACAGTCAAAAGTTGTAATACATCGTGCCGCTGAACTTGGAATCAAGCATGTTTATCAAGGTGTACATGATAAAGCAAAGTTGCTTGGCGAGATACTCGATGCAAGGGGAGTGTCTCGCGAGTGCGTTGCATATGTGGGTGATGACATAGTGGATGTCCCCGTGTTCAGAATGGTTGGGTTTTCGGTAGCCGTTGCGGATGCGCTCGATTATGTCAAGGCGGAATCCGATTACGTCACCAAACAAAAAGGGGGTGGCGGAGCAGTGAGAGAAGTCTGCGAAATGATCCTCACCGCCAAGAATAAGTGGGACGATATAATTTCGAGATATGGGGTGATGATTGAACAATGAGACTATCGCTTTACATGCCCCAGGTTAAATGGTATATTTCTTGCTAAAATACTCGGGAGAGTTTTAGGGTACAGTTTTTCTTTATCACGCCATTCAATTTTTAATGATCTCCCTGGATACAACCTTTGTTAGAGAAAATATCCGCAAAGAAACTTTTAATTGGAGGATGCATTCTCCTCGTTGGTGCGTTGCTTTTGCTCGTGCTCTACGCTGTCCACAGGGATGATGACACCGTTCTCAAAGTCCTTTCGGAGAGTGTTGATCTTCAAATAGAGGATTTTCACTATACCGAGGTAGGAGATCCTGATCTCACTTGGGAGATCAACGCCGATACCGCCAAGTACATCAAGAAAGATGCGGTCACTCTTTTTGAGACGATTAAAGTACAACTAATCTTTTCCAGTGGTGAGATATATACTATAACAGGCAAGAATGGTTCTATGTATACCGACACAAACGATATGGATATATACGGGGATGTGGTTATCGTTTCAGGTAATGGTAATCGCATGGAGACGAGCAGGCTGAACTATACTGATGCTGATAGAAAAATCTATACGAAGGGTACAGTGGTGATGACTAGTCCCGGAGTCGATGTGAAAGGGATGGGCATGAATATATGGCTGGACGAGGGAAAAATATCCCTGTTGTCCAATATCAGTGCAGTGATAACTGAAAACGGGTCATCTTCCGATTAGTTGTAGCTGAGAGACGGGAGATAAACCACAGAAAATAATTATAACAGGATGCTTACATGATATGAGAATAACAACTTTACTGACGCTGTTTCTTATGTTGCTTTTCCCGCTTGGCACAGTATATGCGGCTGACGGACCAGATGGTTCGATACATATCACCTCCGATCGTCTGGATGTTTATGATGACAAGGGCATCGTCCTTTTTTCCGGAAATGTTGTGGCTACTCAGGATATTACCGTGGCTAATTCGGACAAACTCTTTCTTTACTATGACAAGAAAAATGGTAAGGGAGAGTCACTTTCCGGTATCATGACTGATTCGGGAAAAATAGAGAGGATTGAGCTGGAGGGCAGAGTTATCGTAAAGAAGGGTGAACGGACTGTCACCGGAGACAGAGGCATTTTCTACAATGCGGAGCAAAAAATCATTATGACAGGCAATGCAGTAATGATGGAGAAAGCCAATGTAGTCAGAGGCGACAGGATTACCGTCTTTCTTGATGAAAACAGGGGTGTTGTAGATAGTACCGGCGGGCAGAGAGTTACAGCTGTTATCTATCCTGATGATACTAAATAGGAAACATGTCCAGTTACTATCTATTGGAGTAAATTGAATTCATGGAAAAGCTGCTTGCGACAGAGCTGGTAAAAACCTACAACGGGCGATGTGTTGTTGATAAGGTCAATCTGGAGGTTCGAAGAGGGGAAGTGGTCGGTCTTCTTGGGCCTAACGGTGCGGGTAAGACAACTACCTTTTATATAATAGTCGGACTGACGCTTCCGGATGATGGAAGTGTTATGTTGAACGGGGAAGATATCAGCCAGTTCCCGATGTATATGAGGGCCCGAAGGGGGATAAATTACCTTCCCCAGGAGCCGTCGGTATTCAGAAGACTGACAGTGGAAGAGAATATAATGGCTATTCTGGAAACACTGGATCTCAGTAAAGAGGAACGAGAGGAAAGGTTGTGCGGGCTTCTCGAAGAACTTGACCTGACGGGTCTCGCAAGAAATATGGCATATTCCCTTTCAGGTGGCGAACGCAGGAGGGTGGAGATTACAAGGGCGCTTGTCACATCGCCGCAGTACATGTTGCTCGACGAGCCCTTTGCCGGAATTGATCCGATTGCTTTAGCGGATATTCAGAGTATTATACGTAAATTACGATCCAAGGGAATTGGAGTTCTGATTTCCGATCATAATGTTAGAGAAACTCTCAAGGTTTGTGACAGGGCGTATATCGTCAACGAGGGCGCTATCCTGGTTGAAGGTGAGCCTGATTATATAGCCGGCAGCGAAATTGCCCGTAAGTTTTATCTCGGGGAAGATTTCGATCTATAGATGATATCCTTCTGAAAATACACTTCCCTTGAAAAGTATTATTGCCGAATGAGAATACAGGCGAAATAATGGTTTTTGAACTCAAACAGAATCTTAAACTGACTCAGCAGTTGATCATGACGCCGCAACTGCAGCAGTCGATCAGGCTTCTCCAGCTTTCGAGATTAGAGTTGATTTCTGCAATAAGCCAGGAACTTGAAGAAAATCCCCTCCTTGAAGAGCAATCTCCCGGTAATGATCCTGAGACGGAAATTGTCCCGGAACTTGACGATATGAAGATTGAAACAAAGACGAGGGAAATCACAGGTGAAGGGGATGGAAAAGAGGATTTTGACTGGGAAAGCTATATAGAAGATTTTGGACCTATGGGTGTACCCATTCATCAAGAGGATACAGACGCACCCCCTTTCGAGAATATGATTACCGAAACAAGTTCTCTCTCAGATCATCTCCTGTGGCAGCTTAACCTGTCCCGATTTACCGATGTGGAAAGACGTGTGGGGGAGCAAATAATCGGCAACTTAAACACTGAAGGATATCTCATGGCAACCACTGATGAGATTGCATCAATAGAAGATGTGGATCCGTACATGATTGAAGAAGTCCTTAATCGTGTGCAAAAATTTGATCCACTGGGTGTTGCTGCGAGAGATTTGAAGGAGTGTCTGCTCACACAGATAAGTTTTCTGGATGTTGATTCATCACTTACAGGTAAGATTATAGAATACCACCTGAAGGATCTTGAGACGAGAAATTACAACAATATAGCGAGGAAACTGAAGGTTTCTGTTGATGAAGTCGAGCAGGCGGCGTTGCTGATACTAAAACTGAATCCTAAACCCGGACTCCTTTACAACGAGGAAAGGTCACATTATATAATTCCTGATGTATTCGTTTTTAAGGTTGGTGACCTGTACAGGATTGTCCTGAATGATGACGGCCTTCCGAAACTGAGGATAAGCAACTTTTATAAGAAAATTATGGGTGATACTCAAAATCACGACGGAGAAAAGTGTAAGGAATATATCAAGGACAAAATGCAATCCGCAGCCTGGCTGATAAAAAGTATTCAGCAAAGGCAAAAAACGATCTACAGGGTCTCGGAGAGTATCGTCGAGCATCAGATGGAGTTTCTTGAAAATGGTATCAGTTATTTAAAGCCCATGGTTCTGAGAGATATTGCCGATGATATAGAGATGCATGAATCAACAATCAGCAGGGTCACTGCTAATAAATACATGCATACGCCGAGGGGAATATTTGAACTTAAATATTTTTTTAATAGTGGGATAAACAGGATTGGCAATCTGCAGATAGCATCGCAAAGTGTCAAGGAAAAGATCAGTGAGATAGTCAGCGGGGAAGATGAAAAAAAACCTTATAATGACAGTCAGATAGTTGATATTCTCTCTGGATACAAAATATCCATAGCAAGAAGAACCGTAGCGAAATACAGGGAAATGCAGGGAATACTCCCATCATCCAAGAGGAAAAAATATTTCTGATTTTGGTAAAATGTCGATTGACTTTTACTGCTGGCTCAAATATAAGGCGGAACTTCGCTGTGTTTGAGATTACTGATTAAGAGGAGAAATACCTATGCAAACTACTTTTACATTTCGGAATATGGAAGCAGGTGAGTGGCTGAAAGAATATGCTGAAAAAAAGCTTTCCAGGATTGAGCGATATGTGGATAAGCCTGTAAGCGCCACTGTGATACTGTCAATGGAAAAATTCAGGAATGTTGCGGAAATAAAACTATCTGCCAGGAATATAGTCCTTCAGGGTAGCGAAGAGGCGAAAGAAATGACCCTTGCTATCGACAATGTTATAGATAAGATTGAACGTCAGATAAAAAAGATTAAGCAAAAGACACGGAATCACAAGGATGTTGCGTCCAGGGCAGAAGGCATGGATACGGGCGCTGAAGAATTTGATGAATTTGATGAGACCTCCAAAGTGGCGGAGACAAAGAAGATCATACTTGAACCCATGTCACTCGAAGATGCGATTCTGGAAATGGACGATTCAAGAAAAATGTTTATTATTTATAGAGATTCTTCCTCCGAAAAAGTGAGTATCATCTACCGTCGGGATGACGGAAAATATGTCCTGATTGAGACCAACAGCTAAAATAGCAGGTAAAACATAATGAATATTCAGGACATGCTTAAAAAAGAATTTGTCATAGGTGATCTGAAATCCAGAACCAAGAAAGAGGTTCTCATTGAACTTACGGATGTCTTTCAGCACGGTGATACAGGTATTGATCGTAACGCCGTGATTGATGTGTTGCTGGAAAGGGAAAAACTTGGAAGCACGGGAATAGGTGATGGTATTGCCATTCCTCATGGGAAGCTTCCAGTCCTTGACAAGCTTGTTGTTTCATTCGGAAGAAGTGTGACGGGGGTTGATTTTGATTCCCTCGATGGCAGGCCAGTGCATATCTTCTTTTTGCTTTTGGCGCCAGAAAATTCCGCGGGATTGCATTTGAAGGCTTTGGCCAGGATATCCCGGATGTTGAAAGATGTTTCTTTCAGAGAGTCTCTTATCAATGCCGACTCACCTGAAAGTATTTATAATCTGATAGTTGAAAAGGACCCCGCAGACATTTAAAAGAATTGAATCAATTTCAGTTGAAGTTTTTATGGGTGAGTCATTGCGATTATAGGCCCGGTTGACGCAAGGGGTTAATGGTTCAATGATTCGAATTGATTTATGATTAAGAAGTACGCGGAGGCTCAATGAATAATTTTCGTGTAGTCATTGTGACCGGCCTGTCGGGTTCAGGAAAGAGCACGGCGTTAAGGGCTCTTGAAGACGTCGGTTTCTTTTGCGTAGATAACCTTCCTGTCCTCCTTCTTCCTAAGTTTCTCGATCTGCAGACCGGTGCAACGTCCGAAGTTTCGAAAATAGCGCTTGTCATGGATCTGCGTGAGAAACACTTCCTTGAAAAGTATCTCGAAGTCTTCTCCCGATTGAGGAGAAAGAGATACAATCTCGAGATACTCTTCCTTGATACAAATAACAACATCCTTCTGCGAAGGTTCAGCGAGACGAGGAGAACGCATCCACTATCGGATGGCAAGACCATTCTTGAAAGCATAAAGCTGGAACGGGATAAACTGAACGAATTGATGGGGATGGCAGACAATGTCATTGACACGTCCAACTATACTGTTCACCAGCTGAAGGAACGTGTTCAGGGCCTCTATCTTGCTCCCGGCTCAGGCAATAAACTTCATATTAATCTGATATCGTTCGGATATCGTTTCGGTCTGCCCCCGGATGTAGATGTCGTGATGGATGTCAGATTCCTCCCAAATCCATATTTTGTTAAGGACCTCAAAGACCACAATGGCAATGAAAAGGTCGTGGAAGAATATGTTATGCGATGGGATGACACCGAACAGTTTCTTTTAAATCTCTTCAGTATGATGACTTTTCTTACGCCACTGTACGAAAAAGAAGGCAAATCATACCTGAATATCGGTATAGGATGTACTGGCGGAAGACACCGGTCGGTTGTTATTCTCAATCAATTGGCAAACTATTTTTCGGACAGGGAATACGCAACAAATGTTAGCCACCGGGATATAGACAGGACGTGAAAATAAAAGGTAACTACTCAGGTTGTTTAGACTGTAGGCTGAAGGCATTTAGTTTACAAAAAGGCTAACAGTCTTTAGCCTGATAGCCCTCAGTCTAATCCCGACTCGTTGGGACAGTCTGACTGTGTGAGTAATTGCAACAAAAGGATTAAGGGCTTACTCCTTACGGAGATGCCAGCTTTCTTGTTATATTATCCTTTATCCAGTGTGGATCCCACCATTCCACGGGGTTTACAAATTTTTCTCCTACGATCATACTGAAGTGGAGGTGATCACCTCCTGCCATGCCGGTGTTACCTGTGCGACCGATCATCTCTCCTTTTCCGACTGCTTGTTCTTTATTTACGCTTACCGACGAGAGATGACTATAAAGGCTGAAGATTCCCATGCCGTGATCTATGATTATTGTATTGCCGTAGATTCCGAGATATCCTGTAAAGGTGACAATGCCCCCGTTTGACGCCTCCACCGGCGCGTTTCTCGTGGATGCGAGATCAACTCCCATATGCACGCTTTTACTTATTTCCCTGCCGTCATTATAATAAGTTCTCCTGTCACCGAAGGTTGCCATAGTGGCGGCATTTTTCATCCGGAGGAATGTTCCTTCCCAGAGTTGCTCCGGCCGCGTATCTTTGCATGTTGTCTCAATGGTTTTCAGATTGTCCGCTCTCATTTCCCTGTTTATGCGCGAGAAGGCTTCGATCAGAGTTGTTCCTCTCAAGTCTTTGTATCTGTTCTGAAACTCCGGCATCTTCATTTCCAGGAAACGCTGACTGATATTCATCCTGTCGCTGCGGAATTTCTTGTTTCTTATATGAAAAGAGACCGGACAGAGTGAAGTATTTCCGGCATTGTCTTCAGCCAGGATACTTATCTTCAAGGTTTTCTTTGCGGCATCCATGGGTATGGCAAAATAAGATATATGACGTATTCTGCCCGCTGTGGTTTCCGGATATGAGGGAAAGAAATCGTTGCCGACCTGTACGCCGCTTAGAGGTACACCCTCGGAAAGATTGTAGGCTATGACGCACGACCCCCCCGGGTTTATATAGTTAGAAAAACTCACAGGGGATATCCGGGGCGGTAGGGTATCTATAACTACTTCAAATATAACGGTACTTGTATTCTTCCTGAGCGAATGGTCTGTAACGACTATGTCGATTGTGGCGGTTCCATCATGGAGTTTCAGCTCTTCCGGGAATACATCAATTGTCAGGGTTTCCTTGTTTATCTTCTTTTGAGGCAGGTTCAGAGAGCCTAATGTGTATTTCTTTCCATCCTGTAAGATATCGACGGAAACATTTCGAAGGCCACTCTTTCTGTCAATGCAGGTGACATCAAAGGTTGTTTCCTGCCCTATCATCTTGATATCACGGCTTAATATTATCTCCGGGTTTTCTCCCTCCCAATAGACCATAAAGGCCCAGATTCCCACACTCACCAGTGCGATCAACACAATAGAGAACAGATATCTCAGATACTTTTTCATATAATCCTCTCTTTTATGATTTCATCAAATCTTCTCAATTTTATCCAACCCTTTCACAGTTGACCTTATATTTAATAACTGTTATGTTTTTCAATATATTCTGACACCATATTGGATTTTTGAGAAAGAGCTGACAGCATAAATTATTTTTACATATTACTCGTGAATGCAGGGGCAGTACCATGCTGAATGACAAAAATGTTGTTCTCGGGATAACAGGCGGTATCGCCGCATATAAGGCTGCGGAGCTGACTAGGGAGCTTCTGAAGCGAGGAGCTACAGTGAAGGTCATCATGACAGAAAATGCGGCCAGATTCATAGGCCCGCTTACCCTGCAGACGCTCTCCGGTAATCCGGTTTACAGCGACATGTTCTCTCTCGCAGCTGACTCTGAGATACCTCATATATCTCTGGCACAGTCTGCCGATATAATCGTTGTGGCTCCGGCAACGGCCAATATAATCGGCAAAATCGCGTCTGGTATTGCCGACGATCTTCTCTCTACGACAATAATAGCCACAAAGGCCCCCGTGTTGATATGTCCGGCTATGAATTCAAATATGTATGACAATCCCATCCTGAGATCCAATATTGATAAACTTTCCTCGCTGGGCTATCTCTTTGTGAACGCCGGATATGGAGAACTTGCCTGCAAGTCACGAGGTCCCGGAAGATTGCCGGACCCCGGAGATATTGCTGAAGAGGTAGAGGTGGTTCTGACAGAGAACAATCTGGAAGGCCACAGGATACTGATAACAGCAGGCCCTACCATAGAATCGTTTGATCCGGTAAGGTATATATCAAATCACTCATCAGGGAAGATGGGATACGCCCTGGCCATAATGGCGAGGAGGAGGGGCGCGGATGTCACGCTGATCAGTGGGCCCACCGCGCTTTCCATGCCGGCTGGTGTCAAATTTATAGGAGTATTGAGTGCTGAGGAGATGAGAGAGGCTGTAATGGAGCATCTTGAAGATTCGACAGTTATTATCAAGGCTGCCGCGGTAGCCGACTACCGCCCACCCACTGCCTCGGATTCCAAGATAAAGAAAAAAGATGAGGAGCTGGATGTTCGCCTTGAGAGAACGCCCGATATAATATCCGAAGTCAGCGACAGAAAAGAGAATCGCATACTCGTAGGATTTGCCATGGAGACGGAAAATCTTGCTGAAAATGCGAAAAGCAAGATGATTGCCAGGGATATGGATCTGATAGTGGCGAACGAACTTGGCCGTCCCGGTTCCGGATTTCAGCACGACACAAATATTGTAAAGATAATAGACAGAGCAGGCGGCATCGAAGAATTGCCCCTTATGGACAAAAAAGATGTGGCGGACAGGATTTTGGACAGGGTTCTGGAAATCTCCGGCAGAAGGGGTGAAAAATGAGAGACGAACTTCTGGAACTGACAAGTGCCCTGAAAAATCAGATAATATCCGAAAAAGAAGCAAGAAGTGGCCTTTACGGTAAGTTGTACATAAAAGGAAATTCGGGTGCATTAACATCCGCGCCTGTTGATACCGCGGTGAACAACAGTGTGGCTCATGTTCCATCCATCACGCTGGAGGATATAGAAAAAGAACTCGGGGACTGCAAAAGGTGCAAATTGCACAGTGAAAGGCACCACATTGTCTTCGGAGAGGGCAGCTCCACCTCCGACCTTGTACTTGTCGGTGAGGCGCCGGGAAGAGACGAAGACATGCGGGGGAAACCCTTTGTGGGCCGGGCCGGGCAGCTGCTTACTGACATTATAAAGGCCATGGGGCTGGAGAGGAAAGATGTGTATATATGCAATATATTAAAATGCCGTCCCCCAAAAAATCGCAACCCGGAGCCTGATGAGATCGCCGCGTGTGAGCCCTTTTTGATCAAACAGCTTGATGTCATACAACCTCGCGTTATTTGTGCGATGGGTAAATTTGCGGCTCAGACCCTTCTCAAGACAGGCACAGCCATCTCCATGCTGCGTGGCAGATTTCATTCCTATCACGGGATAAAACTGATGCCTACATACCATCCTGCTTACCTTCTGAGGAATCCCGGAGCAAAGAAACACGTCTGGGAAGATGTGCAGATGATAATGGAAGATTTTAAGCAGAAGGCATAAGGCGGGAATCATGAAGCAAAAGATCCCCAATATGCCGTTTCGGAAAAGCAGGAATCCGGATATATTATCGGGAGGACTCCATGAAAAATAGAATACGTCCATATTTTGTCTTATTTATGACTATTTTACTTCTTATCGCTGCTGGAGCGGTGCAATCATTTGGTGAGGATGAAAAAAGTGTCTTTGATGTGGTTACAATCGATTCGGCTATTACCCCTCCAGTCGCGAACCATATTATAAAGAGTATAGACCTGTCATATGAGGACAATTCCGCCGGGGTCATAATCCTTCTGGACACCCCGGGCGGGCTTGATCTGGCCATGAGGGACATAGTTAAGAAACTTTTGAACCCTCCGTTGCCTGTCATTGTATTCGTTTATCCTTCCGGAGCACGTGCGGCGTCCGCCGGGGTTATGATAACCATGTCGGCCCCCGTGGCAGCCATGGCCCCCGGAACAAACATAGGTGCCGCTCACCCGGTGGCAATGGGTGTCGGCGGCAAAATGGATGATACAATGGCGAAAAAGGTTGAAAATGACGCTATTGCCTACGCCAGAGGAATTGCAAATAAGAGGGTGCGCAACGCAGATTGGGCCGAGAAGGCCGTAAAAGAGAGCGTCTCCATCACGGCTAAGAGAGCCCTCGAATTGAATGTTATTGACGTAATCGCTTCGGATATTGAAGATCTGTTGAAAAAGATAGACGGAACGACGATTCTCCTCCCGTCGGGAAATATGACCCTTGATACGAAAGGGGCCGTCATCAATAAACGGGATATGGGATTACGGGAGAGAATCCTTGTGACCCTGAGCAATCCAAATATAGCCTATCTCCTGATGATGATAGGGCTGGCCGGTCTCTATTTTGAATTTTCCAATCCGGGTGCGATTCTGCCCGGTGTTGTCGGGGCGATTTCACTTATATTAGCCTTCTTTGCCATGCAGACTCTTCCCGTGAATTATGCCGGTGTTGCACTGATAATTTTCGGTATAATCCTCTTTATCGCGGAGATAAAGATAGTAAGCCACGGCATGCTAAGCGTGGCTGGTGTTATTTCCCTTGTCCTTGGTTCTGTTTTGTTATTTGATTCTTCCGTCCCGGCTCTCAGGGTATCGTTTAGTGTTATGATTCCAACAATACTCATAGTATCACTTTTCTTTATTGCAGTTGTGTCACTTGCTGTGAAGGCCCAGTTGACGAAGCCTTTCACGGGTAAAGAGGGTATGATCGGCCGGGAAGGGACAACAATAACCCCAGTACAGGCTGATGGAAAGGTGCTTATAAAAGGAGAACGATGGAATGCCTCATGTGGGAAATTGATAGAGGAAGGGGCGGACGTACGCGTAATCAGTGTCAAGGGATTAAATCTTGTGGTGGAAAAGATTTAAAAATATAGAATACATACAGGAGGGTAAGATATGTACACATTAATTACATTGGTTGTCCTGGTAGTGATGTTCCTCGCTGCCGCGATAAGGGTGCTCAACGAGTACGAAAGAGGCGTGATATTTCGTTTGGGGAGGATTATAGCCACTAAGGGGCCCGGTCTTATCATTCTGATACCAGTAATAGACAGGATGGTAAAGGTGGACATGAGGATCATAACGATGGATGTTCCTCCTCAGGATGTGATAACGAGGGACAACGTATCCATCAAGGTAAACGCGGTGATTTACTTCAGGGTACTGACGGCCAACAGCGCCGTCATTGAGGTTGAAAACTTCCTCTACGCCACATCCCAGTTAGCGCAGACCACCCTGAGGAGTGTCTGCGGGCAGGTTGAACTCGACGAACTCCTCGCCGAGCGGGAAAAGATAAATGCCCAGCTGCAGGAAATACTCGATCGAAGCACCGACCCGTGGGGGATAAAGGTGTCGACCGTTGAGGTTAAGCACATTGACCTCCCACAGGAAATGCAGCGTGCGATGGCGAAACAGGCAGAGGCCGAAAGAGAAAGAAGGGCAAAGGTCATCAGCGCGGAGGGAGAATTCCAGGCCGCGACGAAGCTTACAGCAGCGGGTAAAATGATGGCAGAACAGCCAATATCGCTGCAACTCCGCTACCTCCAGACACTTGCAGTAGTGGCAGCGGAAAACAATTCGACGACACTCTTTCCCATACCGATCGACCTGTTCAAACCCTTTATGGAGCTTGCGCAAAAGAAGGGGAAATAGAAAGAAAGTGCCGGGGGGCTATATAATATTCACGACGGGCATGGCCATGAAATGAGATTGCCGTGATAAGTTCCGTGAAAATTTGGACCTTAGCAACGAGAGAATATGACTTTTAATGAACAGCAAGATAAATTATCATTTGAAGAACTCCTGAATGAAAGTGCCGGCGCAACGGGGTGGCTGGAGCCGGGAGAGCGGGTGGATCTGCCAATTGTTGACATTGGCTCCGACTGGGTCTTCCTGGGCCTGAGCGGAAAGAGTGACGCCCTCATCGATAAGAAGGAGCTTATCAATGAAAACGGGGACCTTCCGTTCAAGATAGGCGATACGATTGCTGCATATTTCATGTCGTCACGGCAAGGCGAATATCTTTTTACTACGCAGATCACA
This sequence comes from uncultured Syntrophaceae bacterium, assembly GCA_964540715.1. Taxonomy (GTDB): domain Bacteria; phylum Desulfobacterota; class Syntrophia; order Syntrophales; family UBA2210; genus UBA2210. The sequence continues at coordinate 59,538 of CAZINZ010000004.1, forward strand.
ACCGGTGAGGCGGGCCGGAACTACCTTGGTCATGCCTGGGATAACAAGATCCCTGTTGAGGGATTGGTGGAAACGGAGACAAAAGGTGGATTCCGGGTCAAAATCGCGGGCGGAATGATGGCCTTTTGCCCGTATTCCCAGATGGGACTGCGGCGGGTGGAAGATTCTTCCGAATATATGGGGCATCGAATGTCCTTTATCATTACGGAATATGGAGAGGATGGTCGGAATGTAGTCCTTTCCAACAGGGCCATACTGGAAGAGGAATTGCGCGAAAAGAAGGAAGAACTCAAGGAGAAATTGAGCGAGGGCATGAAGGTCACCGGGACGATCGCATCGATTCACGACTTTGGCGCCTTTATCGATATAGGCGGTATCCAGGGACTGCTCCCCATTTCGGAAATCGGATGGGCGCGAGTCGATGATATTAACGACATACTCTCCATCGGCCGGGAACTTGAACTGGTGATTCTGAACCTTGACTGGGAAAATGACCGGGTGGCGCTCAGCCTCAAGGCGACCCTTCCCGATCCCTGGGATCAGGTTGAAAAAAAATATCCCGCAGGATCTTCCCATGTCGGAACGGTGGCGCGTCTGACTAAATTCGGAGCATTCGTGACCCTTGAAGGGGGCGTAGACGGGCTCATTCATATCTCAATGCTGGGTGGTGGAAAACGAATTAATCATCCTAATGAAGTGCTGGAACAGGGACAGGCCTTGGAGGTGACCGTTGAAGCGGTTGACCTTGAAAAAAAGCGAATTTCTTTGGCGCTGGAGCACGAAGAAAAGGTGGGAAATGAATCGGAAATGGCAGATGATTATCGTGAATACCTTCAAAATGCACCCACCTCGATGGGGACACTCGGTGATATTCTGCAAGACAAGCTTTCCCTTTTAGTAAAGAAGAAGAATGTAAAGAAAAGAAAGTGAGAAAATAGTCCCGGCTCTTTATCTGGAAAATCCTGAAAACTACTTTACTTTCAGGGGTTGAAGTTCCTGGGTTCTCAACCATCTCATTGTTTCCGCTAAACCATCCGTGAAAGAAACCGGGAGATCCCACTGGAGTTCCCGGCTCGCCTTTTCTATGGAAAACTGTAGTCGAGAGCCGAGGCTCTTAACCGTATAAGTTGTCAGAAGGGGACGGGTCTTTAACCTTAATTGAGGTCAGAAATTTTCTATCGGGTTCAGAACCGGGTTCTAGAAAAGTGTAACGGCCCCTTCGCGATTCGGCTTCGGAACGAAATAGGAATTTTTTACCCGGAAGTAGCATCGCATCAAAAACAGCATCGGTTTGCGAACGGGATAGATTCTTTTCGGGAAAAACGTGATCTTGTTGAATTTTTCAAAACCCTCTATCATGTTGTTCGCATCCCACTCAATGACTTTCCCTGTCTGATCGAAATTCCATGTATTATATTTATCCGCCAGGTTCCTGTCACGGAAAATGACCCTGAAATGGAGCGGTCCCGAAATGACAAGCGGTTTCATGTCGTGCGCATCAAGTACCGCAGCCGCGGCTGTTTCCCTAAGTCTTTTCCTCCCATCAGAAAGATATTTGATGCTTTTCTCTCCTGATGTGTAGGTATTTTTTTGCTTATCAACGATAACCGATTTTGCCCAGGGAAGAGCATCAAGGGCCTGCCCTACCGCTATGTCTTCCCCTGAAACAAAACCTATCGGCACACCGAATTCACCGAGGTACGCGCCATAGACGTCCATCTCACAGGCAAGCTTTCCGTTTATCCTGACCTCGGAAAAAATCCCGTAATGGGTATGGGGGGGGGGAATGCATCAGGCGTACCCGATGCGGCGTGTATCGCCACATAAAAAATGAGATCATAATCTTCTACACTTCCGAAGAATGATGGATTTACGAAATGTCCTCCCACGTAACTGGCGCGACTGTCCAACTTGTTAATCAGGCAATTAAATCCGACCTCATGAGTATCCTTTACAGTAACCCTGTCAGCCCCTCCGTCAAAGGCTCCACGGATCACATGGTTAACATCCTCGGTCAGGCACTCTCTGCCGTACACCCACTCGGGAGTTCCCATACGACATTGACGCATGCGCCAGACACCAAAACTCCCCTCAATATCAGCAAATATCGCAACGTGCATTCCGGTTCTGTTACCTCCATTTAGTACAATCTATTGACGGCGAGGATTTTTTAATGGTGTACGTAAATCTGATCCGTTGAGATACAGATTAATTTATTTAGGAGACTAACACCAGCAGCACCCGCCCTGTCTATTCGATCCGCATCAGGGAGTTCCACCGTTCAAGCTCCGTCGCGACCGGAAGCCCGTTTTGTTTAAGAAAGGCGATAATGGCGGGGTCGTTGAATCTGAGATAGGGATTCATTTGGCACTCTTCCGCCAGAGTAGAGAATACATGCGCCGGATTGTACTTTTCCAGAAACGAGTTGATTGCCTCGTTTTCAGGGTCAAGATATCGCGCGAAGATCAGCGAATCGCGCACATAATCATGCCCGGCATAGACGACCGTGGAATCAGGCAGGGCGAGCAGTTTTTTGATGGAATGATAATACCCCCGCAGATCTCCTGAAAAACAGTTTCCGATGGTCCCGTTGAAGAGGGTATCCCCGGTTATGATCAAGCTGTCCACCCGGAGGCAGATCGAGTCCTCCGTATGACCTGGTGTGTGATACACCTCGATTTTTTCATTATCCAATTCAATAATCTGGCCTGAACGCAGTGTCTGATTGTCTATGAAGGCCGCTCCGGTCTGGTCGATCAGTTCCCTGTTTTCGCTGGTATGGTCCATGTGCACGTGGGTATTAGTGACGATTTCCAGCTTCAAACCCTGCGACTTGATGAACGCGCACATTTCCTGTACGGCGCCGCCGTCTATGGCCAGGGCGGACCGTTCTGTGTACAGGACATACCCAAAATTATCTGCTGCATATCGAAACTGTTTGACGCGCATACCCGCCTTCTTGTTGTTAAACTCCAGTATAGTGTATATATTGAGTGGTGAGGAGAGTATTTTCTTTCGCACCACATGGGACTGTGAGGGCTTTCATATTTCTTACGAATTACGGCAATTGATACCTCTTCTGAAGCTACCACTGTATAAAATGAAAACAAAGGAAAAATTTACAGAATGGCCCTCATTCAGGGTAAATTTCAGGGAGAGTATTCCTATATTAAACCTGTAATGGCTGGTGGAGAACTATGTACGTAAGTCTTACTAGATTTTGTCTTGTTTTTCTCCGCGGATAAGATATTATTGCGCCCATAACAAATCAATATAACCCGGGGATGCATCCT
>CAZINZ010000005.1:0-61694 GCA_964540715.1 uncultured Syntrophaceae bacterium
AGCTTCCCACTTATGAATCCCTGTTTCCTGTCTTAACAAACCAGACCACCTCTGTAGTTATTGAAGATTTACCTATAGCATATACCGCTGTTGCTTCTGATATTCTTAATGAAAAAGAAGTGTGGATGAATTCAGGGAGGCTTTTTGACGCAATCAGGGCGTCTATTTCGTTACCGCTATTTTTTACTCCATTTAGATATAAAGATGTAGACTTGATTGATGGCGGTGTTTTAAACCCTGTTCCGATAGCCCCTACGTTTAGTGATGCAACAGATTTAACCGTTGCAGTTAATCTTGGCGGAAAGGTGGATAACAAAGAAGAAGTAATTACAGACAAAACTCCAACAACCGATGGCAAGACTCCATTAACTAAGAAGATTACTGAGTTCATTGATAGTTTTAAAGATTCGACAGTAAGTCACATTAGTAAAGACTGGGGTGCATACGATATTGCCAATCAGGCATTTGATGCAATGCAAGGCACTATCGCAAGACTGAAGCTATCCGCTTACCCCGCTGATTATTCTATAGAAATTGCTCGAAACGCTTGTGGAACTTTAGAATTTGATCGCGCTTCTGAAATGATAGAACTTGGATACAAAAGGGCTCAAGAAAGACTGGGGCAAGCTTTCTAATGTGCTTCATTTGCACAGGTGAGCTTAGTCGTTAGATGCGATTTAAAAGAGCAACTACATGAAAGAAAAAATGAGCAGATGGGGAATCATAATTTAGTATTGTGTCATCCGAATTTTATAAGTGATATTTACGTAACAGCTCAAAAGAGCTGTAATTTATAAAAATTTTAAAGGAGAATAACCATGTCAACAGATCTTCTAACCACCTTGTCACCAACTCTTCTCATGGGCCCTGGCCCCTCGTGCGTACCAGACCCGGTATATGCAGCATTGTCTAAATACACCATCGGCCATCTTGATTCGCGATTTATTGCTATCATGGATGAAATAAAAAAACGGTTGCAGACACTGCTGCAAACCAAGAATAAGCTGACTATCCCCATGTCCGGTACGGGTTCTGCGGGCATGGAAACCTGTTTTGTCAACCTGATCGAGGCGGGTGATCCCGTTTTGATACTCAAAAACGGTGTGTTTGGCATGCGAATGGCTGACGTGGCGGAACGCCTGGGAGCCGATGTGGATGTCCTTGAATTTGAATGGGGCACACCGGTGGTTGTGGATACAGTTAAAGAAAAACTTACGCAAAAATCATACAAGATTGTTGCCGTGGTTCATGCAGAGACCTCAACTGGAGTGATGAACCCGGTGGGAGAAATCAGCCGTCTACTGGAAGGTAGTGACAGCCTTTATCTGGTTGACTGTGTAACCAGCCTTGGTGGTATTGAAGTGAAAACCGATGACTGGAAGGTTGATGCCATTTACAGCGGCACGCAAAAATGCCTGTCTTGTCCTCCCGGCCTGGCCCCCATATCATTTTCAGACCGGGCGATTGAGGTGTTAAAGGCTCGAAAAACAAAGGTGCCGAACTGGTATCTGGATCTGACAATGATTATCAATTACTGGGAAGGTGCCACCCGGGCGTATCACCACACAGCTCCTATCAATATGCTGTATGGCCTGTATGCGGCCCTTGGTGTGGTTCTGGACGAGGGCATGGAAAATGTGTTTACCCGTCATAGAGAGGCTCATGAGTATCTGGTTCAAGGTCTTGATAACCTGGGACTGACCATGACCGTTTCACCGGAATCCCGCCTTCCCATGCTCAATGCCGTTAATATTCCCGAAGGTGTTAACGATGTCGCCATCAGGACTGCGTTGATCAAAGAACATGATATTGAAATCGGCGCGGGTCTCGGGCCTCTTGCCGGCAAAATATGGCGAATCGGCCTGATGGGACATACAGCAAGAAAAGAAAATGTCGACCGACTTCTTGCTGCTTTAAAAACACTGTTAAAATAAGGGAACATCAATACTTAATTATTGAGATAACAGGGTTATGATAAAACTTAAAACCTAACAAATCGCTTGATTTCATCGTATCATTATATGTGATACGGACACGCTTGTATCGTATATAATGAAACAATCTGAAAGAATCTTTAGCCCAAACGTGGGGGAGACCGATATGGCTCAACGGCACATTTTGATGGGCTACGTAATTGGAAGCAGTAAACAAGACGCAAGGCAACTACGCAAGGAATTCATGGGGCTCGTTTCTTCGTTAAATAAGAAGCTGAAGCATGATATCATCTCTCCCTATACGGTCACATTGGGAGACGAATTCCAGGGTATAGGCGCTTCTCTTCATGCAGTGATCGAAGCCATTTTCTATATGGAAGAGTCAATTCTTCGCAAAGGATTGGCTTTCAATATCAGGTACGTTACGGTTCAGGAGGCTTAGGGGGTCACATCTTAAATATTAAATATTCAGCAGTTAGATCAAAGTATCTTAGGATGTGACCCCGATTAATACCCTAATCAAATTCAAAGAGGAAAAAGATATGAAATTTGACTTTGACCTAATTTGTATCGGGCTGGGTCCTGCAGGAATGGCTGTCTCTGCAATGGGGGCGGAAATGGGCCTGAAAGTCTGTGCTATTGAAAAGAATAAAGTTGGTGGGGAATGTATGAATGTAGGATGTATACCCAGCAAATCTCTGCTTAAGATCTCTAAATTCAGGCATTCAGCATCAAAGCTTAGAGAGATGGGCTTGATAGAGGGAGAAATACCGGGCATCAAGGCTCCTTTCTCGAAAATAGCCGGTTATTTAGACTATATTTCCGACAACAAAACACTGAAGATGTTTGACAAAGTGACCCTTATTTTAAGTGAGGGATCCGCAAGTTTTGTCGATTCGCATACGGTCAGGGTTGGTGAGAGATCTGTCACTGCCCAAAGGATATTTATTGCAACCGGCACTGAACCTATACTGCCACCGATTGATGGTATCTCTAATATAGATATCATGACTAATTTAAATGTCTTTAATCTAACTGAAATCCCTAAGAGCATGACGATAGTCGGAGGTGGTGCCATCGGCTGTGAATTGGCTCAGGCATTTACCAGACTTGGTTCTAAGTGCACCATTGTTCAGATGGATGAGCACCTTATACCTCTTGGGGAAAAAGAAGCCGGTGATTTACTTGAAGATGTCTTTAAAAAAGAGCGCATTGATGTTTATAATTCAAAAAAAATAACAAGCCTGAAGAATGAGGGTAATGAAATATGCCTGCGCACAGAGGATGGCCTCTGTATTAAATCTGAGAAATTACTGATGGCGGCAGGAAGAAAAGTTGAGCTTGATGGACTGAAACTTGACAATGCGGGTGTCAAATACAACAGGCGGGCCATTGAAGTTGATGCAAAATACAGGACGTCTGTCAAACATATTTATGCTGTAGGGGACTGTAATGGCGGGGTGATGCTTTCTCACGCCGCAATGCATCAGGGTATGTTTGCAATTATGAATGCCGTAAGTCCTTTTGAAATATTTCAGTATAAAAATTATGTGATTCCATGGACCGTTTTTACGGAACCTCAGGTTTCATACGTCGGAATGAGAGAAGAAGATATTAAGAAAAAAGGGTTTAAGTATGAAACCCATATTGTAAAATATGAGGATTACGGCGCCGCAATTGCGGAAAATGTCGGTGTTGGTTTTGTTAAGGTCTTCACAAATTCTTTCGGTAAGGTGTTTGGTGTAAGCATTGTTGGTGAGGGCTCGGGAGAGATGATAAATGAATGGGCGCTCATAATTCAAAAGAAAATCAGACTGCATAGTATTTTGTTTTTAGCGCATTCATTTCCTACTATGGGGTTCTTAAGCAAACGTATTGCGGAAATGTGGATGATGAAGAAAATGAATAGTCCTTTCATCCAGAAGCTATGCAGATTCTTTTACCGAAAAGTATAAAAACCCAGGGCTTAGGGGGTCACATCTTAAATATTAAATATCCAGCAGTTAGATCAAAGTACCTTATGATGTGACCCCAATTAATAGCCTGTGTAACTATTCAGTCCCACGTGCTATGCACGGCACCGGAGGCTTTTTTCCCAGTAACATCATAGATGGTTATTCGATAAACGCAATTACAAAAATCGAGGGTATGCGTAAATGTCTTAGCACCGCCGATGGTACCTTCTTTTACTATCTTCCAGTTGCGCTCTATCTCATAGCGGTCGAGTCCCGTATCGTCTTCTGCTTCGAAGTACCACTTGAACTTATCATACTTTTCTCTGAAAAATTGACCTTTCTTTGCCTTGGACCACTTGTAGTAATCATGTGGGGTGTTGGGAAAATTTTTCATTCTTAAAACGGGTTTTCTTGTGTCTTTCGTTTGTCCAGGAGGTTTGAGTAGAGGTTCTGGAGTCGTGTTGGCGATGGTGAAGGAAACCGAGGCGATTTCATAGCCATTGCCGTCGGAATCGTGCATGCGGAAGTCATATGCCCCGGTGGTTTTCGGTGCCCGGAATATCAGAGTTCCTTTCGTCTTTCCTCTGAGATACTGATATGTCAGATCGTTGGCGTCATTCACTTTTTCCGAGCCGTGAGGGATGTTAGAGGGTATGATGCCCACCCAGGCGTTGTCGGGCAGGTTGGGAGAGGTGGTGAAATGGACGGCCATCTCAATTTTAGGGGCGAAGATCTGACCGTCGAGCCTGAGCGTTCCCCTTGGAATTACTGCCTTGAAAGAGACTGAAGTAATTTCGACGCCGCCATTGTCTGTATCGAACATACGCAGATCGTAGCTGCCCGGTTCGGCAGGCGTGGAAAATGTCATACTTCCCTTCGAGCGCCCGTCCAGGTATTGATGGGAGAGATCTTTCTCATCGTTTACCTTCTCCGAACCGTGGGGAACGGAAGCAGGAATAAGGCCTATCCACGCATCTTTTGGCCAATAAGGCGAAGCGTTAAAGTCCACGACGAACTTTTCCCTCAGTTCGTATTCCCTCTTCAGGAGATGGAGCGTTCCATCGCCTCTTTTAACGACGAATGAAACTGAAGCGACTTCATTGCCATCGGAGTCTGAATCATTCATACGAAAATCGTACTCGCCCGGCTCTCGGGGGGCGACAAAGTCAAGAATTCCCGAAGTTTTGTTATTGAGATACTGATATGTCAGGTCGTTGGCGTCATTCACCTTTTCTGCTCCGTGAGGTATATTAGAAGGTATGATGCCAATCCAGGCTTTCGGGTCATAACCCTTGGGGGCTTTGAAAGTGACACGTATGGGCTCGCCGGCGAGGAAAACTGCCTTGTCAAGTCTCAGGGTGGCCTTTTCCTGCGGAACTGGTTTTGTCGTGTATAAGACGGACGAAACCGTCTCCCTGTTCCTCGCCTTATCAACACTGAAGAATTGCACCGTCGTTGTCTTGGAGACAGTGAATGGTCCGCCGTAAACCGGTGAGTTGATCGTTGGTATCGTCCCATCTGTGGTGTAATAGGTTGCCTTGCAACCGGAACCACCGGTATTATCTTTACAGACGAGCGTCACCCTTACCTGATTTACAAAGGTTTTGCCACCCGGCGCCGCCTTCGTTACCGGTGGAACAGTATCCTTCGGTGGCGGTGGTTGAATGATGTATTTTTCAGTTTTGACCGCTTCACTGTTGCCCGCCTTGTCTGAGCTGAAGAATTTTACCGTTGTTGATTTGGAAACAGTGAGGGGTCCTCTGTAGATGGGTGATTTGGTTGTTGGCGCCGTCCCGTCAGTCGTATAATAAGTTGCCTTGCAACCTGAACCGCCGGCATCTGTGCAGGTTAATGTAACCGTCTGAGTGTCTATGTGTGTTCCCCCCGAAGGTTTTACCACGGTAACCGGTGGGATGGTGTCTTTTGCGGGTGGCGGAGGAGGAGGAGGTGTTTGAATAATATAATGCTCTGTCTTAACAGTTTCTTTGTTCCCTGCCTTGTCGGTACTGAAGAATTTTACCGTTTGTGACGTGGAGACAGTTAGTGGTCCAGTGTAGAGTCGCGGATTAGCAGGCATCTCCCTGTCCATCCAAATGCTCCCTGCATAGTAAGTTGATTTACAACCGGAACCACCGGCGTCTGTGCAGGTTAATGTAACCGTCTGAGTGCCTGGGTGTGTTCCCCCCGCAGGTTTTGCCATGGTAACCGGTGGAACGGTATCCTTTGCGGGTGGAGGAGTCGGCGGCGGCGGAGGAGGAGGAGGAGGAGGAGGTTGAATGACGTATTTTTCAGTTTTGACAGCTTCTTTGTTTCCAGCCTTATCAACACTGAAGAATTTTACCGTCGTTGTCTTGGAAATGGTGAATGTTCCTGTGTAGATGGGCGATTTGGTTATTGGTGTCCTTCCATTTGTGGTGTAATGGGTTGACTTGCAGCCGGAACCGCCGGTATCGGTGCAGGTTAATGTCACAGTCTGCGTATTTGCATATGTTCCTCCAGCAGGGGAAATAACCGTCACCGGTGGAGTCCTGTCAGGAATCTTTCCGGCCTTTGTTGAGAAATTCTTCCGCTTTTCCGGTGACCGATTCCCGGCATTGTCGGTAGCCTGCGCCACTACCGTATAATTCCCGGGAGCAAGTTTAAAGGATTCTGTCGTGCCCTTCCATATCTTGCCAAGACCGGAGAAGACCTTTTCTCCGACATTATTCCCATTGTCGTCAGCAATATATATCCTTACTTCCTGGAGTCCTTTGTCGTCCATGGCGCTGCTGAAGAAGTTGACCGTCTTGTCGCCAATGAAATTGACCCTGATTTCCGAGACGACGGGTGGAGTGTCATGGCGTTCCATGACCTTGATCACCTTGTCTATCATGCTGGGGCCTTTCCCATCCGATAAAGGCGTAACATGCTGATCGGACATGCTCTCGTCGGCTTGATCGCTTGTCTCCACGGTGGCTATCTTCAGTGTGCCCGAAATTCTCCGGCTTTTCTTGCCCACATCATCTGTGATCTGCACAACGTATGTTATCTCTTCGTCGAGGAATCCGGAGGAATCTACCTTTACCAGAACCGAGGTCTCTCCATGGTACCCGTAGGCATCCTTTATATTGTCGTCATAAGGATCGAGTTCCACCTTCTGTTGCTTGTTTCCGGCAGAGACAACGGCTTTGACCACCGGGTATTCAGATTGCCATGTTATGTTTACGGTTATAGCATCTTGCAACAGCTCGGCATCGTAACTTATTATGTCTGGACGTCGCGCCGCAGATGCGGTGTCACCGATACCCGAAGTGATTACAAAAACAACAACAAGCAAAAGATAGATACTTTTCTTCATGATTCGTGCTCCTTCAAAAAAGTTAGATCAAACAAACCCTGAAACACATTTATTAAAAAAGTTGACGGAAGCCGGTAGTGTAAGATATTTTGTGTGAATTTAAAGATGTAAGATTACCTGAACTTGTAGAAGTATTCAAGGAGATTCAAAAGCAACCTGAAAAGAGGGGGTCACATCTTAAATATTAAATATCCAGCAGTTAGATCAAAGTACCTTAGATCGAACACTTAATATTTAAGATGTGACCCCGATTAATACCAAGAAATAAGAAAGGATCGACATGGGTCACTTACAATTACAGGTGGATGATAAAGCTCAAGACTTTTATTTTGATACCCCTTGGTTACCCCGACAAAGTTTTTATGAAACCGCAGGAAACAAACCAGCAGTTTTAGTGTTCATGCGCTACCAGGGTTGCCCAGTCTGTCAGATGGAGATGGCTCATCTAAAGCGAGAAGTTGGATTGTTTACGCAAAAGGGAACCAGGGTGTATGTTTTCCTGCAAAGCTCGCCTGCAACGCTGGCAGCGAACATTGAATGAATACTGACATTGGAGGAATCGGGGTCAAATCCTTATCGCAGGATTTGTATAATTGTCTGACAGTTTTTTAAGTTCAAGTATTCCGACTATAATCATTGTCGATCATCTTTCCGTATGTCTTTGTTCACATAGAGAGCTTTGCACAACCTCCCTAAACGGTTTTAAAACGAGAGCTTTGAACTGAACAGCGAGCGCATTCCCCGCAGCTTGCTGCGGGGCAGTTCATTCAGGAAACCTTTCCACACATCTGTTTCGTTAACATAATAATAAATCTGGCGTTTCCTACTTTCTTCCTGAGTATATTGAGATAAAGTCTTGTTGCATCCTTCGGAGGCACCGTCGGAGACTCGACCCGTTCCAGGGTTATGGCCTCTGTTGCGCACTCAGTGACACATAATCCGCAGCCGATGCATCGGGTGTGATCCACAACACTTTTCTTTTCTATTATAGAGATTGCATCCATCTGACAGCGTTTTTTGCAAATTCCACACCCGGTGCAGGCATCTGAATCCACAACCGCCCTGTAATTTGTTGAAAAATATTGAACCGGATTTTCGAGTGGTTTGGCTGAGGTCAGAATTTCGCAGCAGCAACCGCAACAGAGGCATATGCAAAACAATTCCTGCGTATTGGATGGTTGCAGCACCAAACCATCCTTTTCTGCCTGAGCGAGAAATTCAAACGTTTCATCTTTAGATATAACTCTTCCCCAACCCGATTCTTCATATTTCCGGGCAGTACTGCCGAACATCAAGCAGATTTCACGCATTTTTGTTACCTTACAGGGTTTTTCAAGCAGATCCTTTCCCTGCTTGCACACACAATTAGTTACACCAATCGGTCCCGTAAATTGAACAATTAATTCTCTAATATGGTCATATGTTGCAATCGGAAGTTCCGGAGCAATACTCCCTTCAGTTGGTATTGTCCTTAACTGTGGAATCTTTGTGCTTAAAATTTCATCCCGAAAGGCCTCATGAAGATATTGAGAGAAATCCTTGTAGAATTCTTTAGTCATGCGATTTACTTGAAATTCAAACATGCCGATGGCCAGCATCAGGACACTGAAATATTTTACGCCGCTTTTTCTAATGTGCCGGTTGATAGCCCCTTTATCTGCCATCCCGTCCAGAATCTTTTCCAGCTCAGATTCCGGTAATTTTTTCTTCTTCAGACGTTTATGAATTTTTTGAGCGGTTTTAGGTAAAAGGGTAAGGTACAGAGCGCATTCTGCCTCTTCGGGAGTGAAGAGATGTTTCAAAATCCGGATTTCAACACCCGATTCCGTTGCGGGAAACCCTACTGGAAGATTATCAAGGTGTTTTTGTAAATTGCGATACTGTGGTGTTGTGTCACTCATATCAATATCCTTTATTCAAAGCCTTTCGTTTGATAAGAATCTCCTTTTTCGCAGTGCGAGTATAAGAAAAACGGCTTTGTGTAACAATGGAATAATGGCCATTACTATATGTGATGCAGGTGATCATGGATGTAGGATAATAGTGCCCCACTTTTTTAAGGATCATCCTATCCGCCATCGCCAACCACAATAAAGGGCGCCCAGAAAAGGAGGTGAGCATAACTTGCGATTATCTTACTGGTGGCCTCATCCTTCAACCCGGGACCATCTATCAATTCAAGGATGGATTTTTGATATGCCCGTGCTCGCGAGAGAGTTTTATCCTCCTTCTGATATTGGAAAAGTCTAACAGTTTTTCAAGTATTCCGACGATTATCATTGTCGATCATCTTTCCGTATGCCTTTGTTCACATTCAGCCTGCGGGCGAGTCGTTTGTGCTCTTCGGGTGTGATCCATGACACGCGCAGATAATTAAGAATGGCGTGATCGTTCATGCCGATCCTGCGGGCTGAGTTTGATTTTCTCCACGGCATTCCTCCGGCAAAAGATAAGTCTGTTATGGCGTTCGAGAATAGCAGAGGGTCAGCGAAGAAGCAATTTATATGTGATGACCAAAATCCACCGCCTAATTTTACGAATTCTTTTAGTACTAAGGTTTTACAGCAATCCTGCCTGTACCTGAGGACTGCAAATATATCATTATGAACCCATGCTTCTCAAGGGCTCACCTGTTATGATGGTGAATCAAGGGATGAAAGCTCTCTCTTGAGGCCCAAAGATCGCGTTATGCGGGCGCAGATTTCTTGACATTACTGTAAGAAGACACTAAGTCCAGTGTTCTATTTTACGTCACAAGTTAAAGAGGCGCGTTACAGGATATGGGATCTGAAGTACTTGCACTTTTCTGCGGTCTTGCCGCCGCGGCGAGTTTTGGCACCAGCGACTTCTGCGGTGGATTCGTTACCAAAAGAATCAGAGTTTTCAATGTTCTCCTCTTATCGCAATGCGTTGCTTTTGCAATTCTGTTCGGATTTGCTCTTACGCTCAAGGAGCCGATACCATCCTGGAACAACCTGTTTTTCGGGGGACTGGCCGGGTTTTTCGGGACGGCCGGCCTTGTGGCGTTGTATATCGGACTTGCCCGGGGAAGCATGGGGGTTGTGGCCTCGGTTAGCGCCGTAGTCGGCGCTGTTCTGCCCATCATATCTGGGATATTAATAGAAGGGCCGCCGTCGGGAGGACAGGTTCTCGGTCTGCTACTGGGGCTCTGCGCGATCTGGTATCTTGCTGGCGGCGGGGCAGCCGCACCGGTTCACCTTCGTGAACTTGGTCTGCCGATTCTGGCCGGGATTGGATTTGGCTTTTTCTTTATCTTTATCGATCAGGTCAGCGAAACTTCGATCTTCTGGCCGCTGGCCATGGCGAAGGGTGTAGCGATTACGATGGTACTGGTAGTTGTCTGTGTGAGCCGCCAAATGGTGCCGGTGCGGTGGAATCCTCAGCTGCTCATCATCGTCATGGCGGGCATCTTCGAGGCAGCGGGCAATGTCTTCTTCGCCCTCGCATCCCGCATGGGAAGGTTGGATATATCTACGACCCTGACATCACTCTACCCGGCCGGGACAGTTTTCCTGGCCTGGTTGATTCTTCGTGAGCGCCTGGTTCCGCGGCAGTGGTTCGGCGTTGCGGTCGCCCTCGTTGCGCTTTTTCTGATAGCGTCGTGAGCCTTTATGCGTTTAACAAAATACAGGAGGAAATCGTGATAAGAAATTTATTATTGGTTATGGCCGGTTTTGTTATGCTTTCAGTTGCAGGCAGCCTGTTTGCTGCGGATGTTGATCTTAAAGGGGCGATACCGGGTAAATGGACCATGGACCTTGAGGCTGTCAGCAGGTTCGCGAATGAGAAGAAGCTCCCTGTTCTACTTAACTTCTCCGGCTCAGACTGGTGTAGCTGGTGCAGGACGATGAATGAAAACGTTTTCTCCAGGCAGGAATGGGAGGATTATGCAAAGGATAATATATTAATGGTTGTAATTGATTTTCCTGAAGACAGTACAATTGTACCCCAGAGGTATGTTGAAAGAAACAATGAGCTCAAAGCGAGGTATATGGTTGATGGCTTCCCATCTTACGTTGTACTCGACGACGATGCAAAGACTGAGCTGGGCAGATTCGGGGTCGGAGAGGAGGATACTCCCACAAGCTTTATTGCGGAATTGGAGAAGCTTTTCAGGTACAGGCCCGCTGACATAGACAGGTATTCAAGGACCCTCAATCCAGAAGACAGATCAGAGTATCTCGCAATGGTCAATCAGATTGTGAAATGCGACAAGGCCATCAAGATTTACAACCAGCAGCTCAAAATTGCAAAGCAGAGAGTAGAAAAACTCGAGCAGAAGGTTACTGATCTGAAATCAAGTGCCCAGGGATTTCGAGCGGCACGACTCGGAGCTGATAGTCATAAACAGTATCTAAAACTGAAGACAGATCTGGAGAGAACCGAAAAAGAGATGGAAGACTGGTTCAGCACGGAGCCTCAACACTCCGAGGAAAACACGAAGAAATATCAGACCATGAGCACAACTATCCGGGATCTGTCTGAAAAACTATCCAGATATTA
The DNA here is from genome assembly GCA_964540715.1 of uncultured Syntrophaceae bacterium. Classification (GTDB taxonomy): domain Bacteria; phylum Desulfobacterota; class Syntrophia; order Syntrophales; family UBA2210; genus UBA2210. The sequence continues at coordinate 11,751 of CAZINZ010000005.1, forward strand.
GAAAGACGATCCCTGTCAGGCCGAGGAATTTACCAATATTCGCAAATGGCAGCGGCACCTCAATAGCAGGTGAAATGCGCCCTTATCCGACCGTCATTGCGGTTGATCTCAAAATGATTGATCCGGCCGCGGGCGCCACTCCGGTTGTTTCGGCAGTGCCGGTTGACGACGGCCCGCATCTCGGTGGCGCTTTTGTCGTACCAGCCGCTGTATCGGGTTTCCTGCTCGGGAGTACAGTTCAGATTAGTACCCCGGGCGATGGTGTAATAATTGTTCCAGTTAAACGCGTAGCTGCACTCATTCTGCACGTCGCCGCTGCCCTTGACCATTGCGTAAACCTCGTAATCACGGACGCGTTGAAGACCCCTGCGGCGGGCCTCGGAGCAGATGGTTTCCCTGGCAACCGCGGCAAGATTGGTGATATTGTACCGTTTCATCGCACCGTTGTTGTGCGATGGGTTGTCGTTGATACGGCACTCACGGGGGTTACCCGTTGACCGCCATGCCGCCCTAAAGCATGCTTTGGCGGCATCCGAGGCTCTCCACCTGGCACGTTGCCTAGCACTCGATTCATGAGGACCACCTGCTGAGCTAAAATCTCCGTTCGAAATCACGACACCCCCTGGAATAACCATTGAATTTATCCCTTCCGCGTTGCTCTTCACCCTGATCTCGTATTCGCAATTTCGCTCAACGGCCCAGGATGTTCCGGCCGGCACAAGGATGAGAAGCACTGCGAAAACCGCCAGTGCGACTGCAGTGAACCCCCTTTTATTTAGTTCTTTCTGAATCGTTTGGATTTTAGATTGATTCTTCATGTGGACCTCCTGTTTTTATAGTCTCTTGAATAGATTCGAAAACCCTTGATTCCGACCTTCGATCATTACAAACTGCACTCAAAGAAGGTATGTACTGATATGAAATTACTTCTGATCGCCTGTCTCTATAGGTAGGCGTCGTTTGTTTGTCAAGGATAAAATTCCGTCAGGTCGGTAGTAAGTAGTCTGCCCGTAGTTGTAGCATGATGCAATCCGTACTATTATAAAAGACTGCAAGGATGTTGTTAATGAGACGGACCGATTTGTCCATTTTGATAAATTGTCTTGACACAAAATAAAAAAAAGGTATTTTTAAACAACAATGTGATCGCAATCTGTAAGTATTCCGATTTATGCGATTTGCTCAGCTTTCTTCAGTCTGGTAACATTGGCAGTTACGACTCGCATAAATCGGGCCTCAGGATAAAGATAAACATGAAGCAGTTGCACACGCACTTCAAAGGGGTGTAATTATGAAAAAAATTGTATGCCTATCCATTTTCATTATTTTTGCCTGGAATTGTCCCTCGTTTGCCGAGAACTGCACGGTCAAGGGGAATATGTCATCTCAGATTCGCTTTGAGCTTGAGAAGAACATAACAACCGTCCCCGGGGTTAAAAAAACGATTTTGAGCTTTGTTGTTCCTCCATCATTTGAATCGCCAACTTTTAACCAGAATATCCAGGGATTTGACATCAACCTTTCACCCAGTCCGACAAGCAAGACAACAAATACTGATGACCGGGGAAATCAGATCATTACTGCGACGTGGATGAATCCGCCACGGTCTATCGATGCGCGCCTCGTCTTTGATGCATCAAATACAACCAGATTAAAAGCATTGGAAACCGGCGCTTCTTTTCCTCTTAAAAATGTCCCCAAAAAAATCAAATATTATTTGAAATCAACCAAACAGGTCCAGGTCAATAATTCCCGCATTGCAAGCAGAGCCAAAGATCTTACTCGCAGTGTGAAAACAGAATTCGATGCCGTTCAGCGCATCCTTACATGGGTGATCGATCACGTGCGTTATGTGACTCCGCCCGCGAGATACGATGCCCTTTACTCCCTCGAATCTGGTAAGGGAAACTGTCAGAACTTCTCACACCTGTCTGCCGCCCTGATGCGTTCCGTCGGGATACCCGTGCGTATTGTAAACGGTGTTACTTTGAGCAAACCGTTTAATATTAACCGTAAGGGAGGTATCCTCACCGTAAAAATGGGACAGGGACGTCATTCGTGGATTGAAGTATGGTTCCCTGACCTTGGATGGGTCCCCCTCGACGCTCAACAGACATCCATGTTTGTTGCCAACCGTTTCATCAGGATTGAAGTGGGTATCGACAATAACGAAACCATAAATGACGGACGTCTCAGGTGGACCCAGTCAAAGGGAAGCGTGGGCAAATTGAGAACATCGGAGGCGATCAACGCCGATTTTGATAGTGATTCGGTAAAAGTCACAGGTACGAGGGAGACCTATGGTCCTAATAACCTTCTCATGTCTCCCTTTGTAAATGCCAGCTTCAAAAAAATTAAGTTTATATCTCCGCCGCCCCCGCCCTTTATCTCGGATGCTGAAAAAACCAAATTCCGTTACGTCATTCCATTTGTGTCCGGTAATCTTGATTTTCCGGAAAACATTGATTTCGCCTTTCCTCCAACACCAACGACTGCGACGGGTGAAAAAAGTTTTGAGAAAACCCGCGATTTCTATGTGGAAACTGCCGAATATGTGACGACAAAACTTACACAATACGCGCAGGTCTTTGTCCTTAAAGAACCAGTCAAGCTCCAGAAACTGGGTTTAGCATTGCACAAGTTCGGCGGCGAAGGTCAACTATGGGTGGATTTGTACAACGATAACAACGGCAAGCCGGGAGACATCATTGGCGCCAGTGATATGCTCGACCTGCAAAGTATCTCCTTCAAACCGGGATATCGCTGGGTGGATTTTGATTTCACGCGAGGCGCCACTGTCCTTATGCCAGGCTCGTACTGGATCGGTCTTGGATATACTGGAAGCCCAATCCTGAACTGGTTTTTCACTTATGGAAAGCCAGTTGGACCGGTTGATGGCACCCGATATAAAGGTGTTTACGAAGAGGACTGGAGTGGCGCTCTCAGTTATGAATTTAACTACCGGGTTGCAGGACTTACAATACGGTGAGTCTCGCAATCAGAATGATCCGGGGCGGCAGAATCGCAAGGGAGAAGGTATAACTATCCACGATTGCTCTGCTCCGACTCGGCCAATAACCGGGTGACCTCACCTTGATGTGCGATAGTCTGGCTGATGTCTCGTCATTTCTTTGTGGTAAGCATCCATGTTGCTTCGTAGAATTCCGCGCCACTATTCATGTCCATACCGCTCCCTGTTACTTTAATGCCACGTGTTTTTACTGCCAGATTTTTCTGCAATCCGCGATATTGCCTGAGCCCCTGCCCGATTGAATCAGTGGCTATTTCACCCAGTGGCGCCTCACTGGCGTATACCACAATACGATCTTTTCCATATGGGGGGGCAACTTTCAAATCAAAACGGTCACCCTTGTCCGGAATTGAGTAAACTTTTCCACCCACGAATGAGTTTGTTTTACGAAAGTCGTTCGGAAGAAGTTGTATAATCTCGCCACTTGAAATAACGTCCACAATACGTGCATAGAAGTCACGATTTCCCTGAATGAAAATCCTGATATTTTCACCCATGTTGTAATGTTTTTTATCAGTCCAGACTTTTACGGTAAGAGGAGCATTGCTGTCCATTATTGCTCCCTGGAATGTTCCAGGTTTTTTGGGCATGAGATTATACAAAACCTCCGCCTTGATCCAGACGTGATAGCGGTTATTTTCCTCAATACCGTGATCCTTCTGTTCAATAACGGTGACAGCCCCTTCCGCGTCCGACCAGAGCATGTCATATTCGACCTGAAAATCTTTTACCTTGGTCTTCGATTTGATATAGGTTTTTGCGGACTCCAGCGCCTGCCTTTTGGCGTTGGCAAATGCTGCAGATCTGGTCTGGGCCACTGTCATATTCTCTGAAAGATATGCATAACCATCAATATTGTGTATGGAGGAGCGTTGCTCCTGATCAGGAACAACTTTAATGCCCCGGGTATCCTCGCTATAACCGTTTTGTGGTGTTATCAGAATCAATAGAAATAGAGATAAAAAAATGAGTAAATTTTCACTAATTCGAGTATTTCCTGTCATCCTGTCTCCTCCCTGATCTGTTATTTATAATCACCTGTTAAAGAAAAGGCTGCCCAGTAAAATGGCTTTTTGTACTTTGAACTCTTTATCATAAACAGTCGAGCTTCCCGCAATGCGTCGCCTTTTTCAGAATTTTCCAGCGCTTTTTTGCATTCCTCAACCAGTTCGTCGTATTTTCCCTCATTCATCAATTTGTTGTAATGCTGTTCTTTATCGGACCATGACTTCATCTTTATGCTGGACTTTAAACCCTTACCCAAATCTACCATCTGCATTGGTGTCATGCACCCGCCTAAAAAAGCAAACGACACCAAGAGGGATAATAATGATATCATTTGTTTTTTCATCATACGGCCACCATGTAGAATTTGGTAACTGAGTCAAGACTATATCATAATCGAACAGGAAAATTGTATCATAAACGACAAAAAAAACACTGTTCGTGCATCTGGTATCACACTGATTTCCTGAATTCTTTTTATTCCTTTGATGGTGAATCAGAGTTCAGAGCTGCACTGTCAGAATTGCACTTGACTCTATATGGAGTTTCAATATAGAATCCAAGCTGTTTACGATGAAATCCATCCAGTGGGGTCTGCTCACTGTTAGTGAAAACTATCTTTAAAATGAAAGGTGTGAATAGTGAAGAAGATTGCAATAATCAGCTTAGTTGTCTTTATTTCACTTGTAGCTGTGGCATCATCTCAAGCGAAGAATTTGGTGCTGTCACAAGGGACATCATACGTCCATGACGGACGTGTTGATATTGCCAGGGATGCGGCGTTGGAGAATGCCTTGCGAAATGTTGTGGAGAAATCTGTAGGGGTACTTGTAACCAGTACCACGCAGGTTGAGGATTTTGAGGTTAAATTAGACACGATTTTAGCCGAATCCAGGGGTTTCATTAATTCATACGAAGTTGTTTCAGAAGAAAGACAAGGCGATACTTTCAAAATTACTATCGAGGCCGATGTCGGCCTCGGTAAGCTCAAAAACAAAATGGCAGCTATTAATCTTGTCATGTTGCGAAAGTCCAAGCCTCGATTGATGATAATGTTTAATAAAAAAACGCGGGCTGATCGGACAGCCGAGTCCTCAATGTCAAAGGTTTTCCTGTCTAACGGTTTTAAGGTGATTGATGCGGAAACAGTGAAGAACAATATGAAGCATGAACGTCTTGAGGCCCTGGCCACTAATGATAAAGCTGTCAGGAAGCTGGGTCACCGTTACGGTGCTGAAATAATGATTATCGGCAGCATTGAGTTTACCAGCAGGTCTGTTACGGTTGACAAGATTGAAATGCAAATAAACAATGCTGTTGCATCCGTCAAAGCAGTTAAGGTTGACACCGGTTATGTTATAGCCTCTGACAACGCTGTTAGAACTGCGCCAGGCGGGGCAGGTGGAAGCAGATCGATTGTCGAAGATATAGGCAGTACATTAGCAGAAAACATCATGGACCAGATTGTAGAACGCGCGTCTTCTGAACTGACAAATACTGTGACGGTGAAACTGCTTGCCTCCGGACTCAAGTCGTATACGGACCTTTCAAAATTCAAATCAATCTTGAAGACTCAGGTGAGGGGTATAAAGCATTTATTCCAGAGGTCTTTTGCGAGGGGGCGGGTTGAACTGGATATCGAAATAAGGGGAAACACCCTGAACATGGCCGATGACATAGCGTCAATAAAAATGAGGGGACGAAAGGTCAAAATTGTTGAAATAACACAGAACAAAATCGTTATTAAATTGTTACCTTAATCAACATCCTGGGAGGTATGTGAAAATGAAGCTTATAATGAGAAATTGTCTGGCATTGATCGGCACACTGTTATTGCTTGTCATTTTTGGATGTGCCGGTATGGAAAGTTTTAAGACTGGCGAGCAATTGAGTAAAAACAATCGATGGGATGAGGCCATTGTCTATTTTGAAAAAGCTGTAAAGGAGAATCCGGCCAGCAGACAATATCAGGAAAAATTGACCCAGGCCAGGAGTGAGGCTGCAAAGGCACACTATGAAAGAGCGCGGCAGAAATTAGCCTCTAATGATGATCCAGGCTTGTTTTTTCTTGATCAGGTTTTGAAGGAAGCAAACCGCGCCGGCAGTCTGGATCCTGGGAATAAGGTCATTCAGTCTTTTTGTAATAGTGTGAAGTCAAAAAAGGCAGGACGCCTTGCTGAGATAAAGACATTATACCTCGATGCTGAGTCGGATCTGGTCAAAGAGGACTGGATGTCAGCAATTACAAAGTTGAGACGAATCAATGGAATTTTTTCCGGTTATGAGGATACGGGTGATAAACTTGCGAGGGCCGAAGAGCAGGGCGCCAGGTTCTTTTACAAACAGGGCCTGGAATTTTCCAAAGAGTATGACTGGAAAATGGCCTCTCAGGCTTTTAAGACGGCTATGAATATAAACCCCGATTTCCTTGATGTCCGCAGATTGTATCAGGATGCAATATCGAAAGACAATGTAAATTATTACATTAAAGAAGGCAACAAGGCCTTGAGTAGAAAAGATCTGGAAAAATCATTCTTGTTCTACGAGAGGGCGCTCGAATGTCAGCCGGACAATGAAAAGCTCGCGAATCAGGTTGAGTCTCTGAAGGTTCAACTCGCGAAACAATATTTTGATGAAGCCGTTAAATTTACACGACTTGGTGTACTCAATCAGGCCTGCAACAAGATTGAACTGGCCCGAGCTTACTCCCCGATTATTCAGGACGGGGCTCTTTTCAATGAATTAATAGACAACATTTCTTACAAGCTTCTGCAGAGGTCTAATAAGTACTTAAAGCAGAAGATGTGGGGCAATGCCCTTGTGTGGCTTCAGAAACTGGAAGTTCTGAACCCCGACAATCGAGATCTTTTTAATAAGACCCTGGAGGCCAAGGATGGCATTATGAAAAGGATAAAAAAATCAATAGCCGTTTTTGATTTTGGCACCCCGAGTAACAATGAAGATGCCGGGAAGATCGTTTCTAATAAGCTCATAGCATTTCTTCATACAAATGCCAGCGGCGATGTTAGAATTATTGAACGTGAAAATCTGCAGTCAATCCTGCGGGAAATGCAGCTGGGGCAGACAGGGTTGGTCGATGTTAAATCTGCCCAGGCGGCAAAGATGAGGGGAATAGATACATTCATATTGGGTGATGTCCTTCAGTATTCCGTTAATTCCAACACTCACAGAAGTTCAAAACAGGTTAAAGTGGTGGTGGATACGGAAATGATTCCCAATCCTGACTTTACCCTGTGGTTGCTTCAGCATCCCAAAGCGAGTGCGGAAGACTGGAAGAACGCGCCTGCGAAGGAAAGAGAAAAGAAGAATTATCAATTGATTTCATATAATGCGGGTGTAACCAAAATAAGTTCCCTGATAGAAATAGCCTATAAGCTGGTGGATACCTCAACAGGCGAAAATCTTTCTACCGATACGACGGCGGGAAAGCTTATCAAAGAGGACAGGTATCAGGACGAGGTTCCCATGGCCAACATTCCTTATGATGCGCTTGATCTTCCCTCCGAACTGGAAGTCCTTGATGAATTATCCAACGCTAAAGCTGCCCAGGTGGGACAGAACGTGCTCAAACATTTTCAGAGCCTTGAAGTGGAATACTTTAATGAAGCTCAGGTACAGGTTAAGAGACGTCGTTACGAGCAAGCGGTAGAGAAATTCATGGATGCCATTTTTGATGAAAAATTAAAGCGAATTACGACACCTATTACTCTGAAATCACAGGATATCATTGAAAAGCTGACCCAAAACAAGTAGTTCAGGCCAAAATGCCCGCGGTTTACACTGCGGGTATTTTTTATGGAGGTTTGCAGATGTCAAGAATAAGATCTATAGTTCTCTTAGCGCTTTTTTTACTCCTGGTTTTTATACCTGTATCGGCGAATGCCGCTCCTGGGGTCAGGATTTGTGTGTTTAATTTCAGCACACTAAATATTGAATCTGCGGGATACGGTACTACCGTGACAAATATGCTTGCAAACGAGCTGGCATCCACAACATCAATAGAGATTATCGAGCGCAAAGAACTGGAAGGTTTTCTGGAATTGAATGATCTGCAGCAGGATAGTGATTTCCGTAATGTTATTAACGTCGGGAACAGATTGGGACTATTCGCAATAGTAACGGGCAGTGTTGCAAAAAAGGGATCCATTATCACCATAAAATGCAGTGTTGTCCAGATTGATCGGAAGAAAATGATTCTTAACGCACGGTTGAAATCTATAGGTCAGAGGGGAATGGCATCCGAAATTAATAAACTTACCGTCCTTATTACTAAGGTTCTTACGGGCAGCCTCAATCAGCTCGTTGATAGTGGAAAGCAGGGTTTTAAGGGGCCGGTGAAAATATCGGCAAGATCCAGTGGAAAAAGTAGAATATACCTGAAGTGGGAAAATCCAGCCGATACGGATGCCGCCGGATATAAAATTTTCAGGAGTGCCTCAAAAACCGGGCCGTTTGCAAGGATTGCCCAGGTGCACAAGGCGGAATATCTTGACGAATATCTCGAAACCAGGACGGCGTATTATTATAAAATAAGAGCATACGATTCTAAGGGACGTCAGAGTGGTTTTTCCGAGATTGTTTCCGCCGAAACCGCCCCAACCCCGAATCCCCCGATAATCCTGAGCACTGATCCTCATGTAAGAAGTGTTGAAATAATATGGGCTCCCTCCCCTGCAATGAGTCAGAATACAAACAGGCTGAAGGGGTATAAGATCTATCGTGCCAGGGTGGAAGAAGGGCCGTATAATCAGGTTGCCACTATCCATCTCAAGGATACCGGACGGGTGAAACAGTCTACCACGACCCTTGGTAAATTATTGAAGCTGAGTTTTGTCAATAAGGATCTAACTGATGGAGAAGACTATTATTACAAGATAACAGCATATGATACAAAAGACTTGGAAAGTGATTTCTCAACTCCCGTTAAGGGAAGCACCATCCCTGTTGTCAGAGATGTTGCTGCCACTGGGGATATGATAAGGGAGATAGAACTTGTCTTTCGCGAAGCTGAGTCGCCTTATATTAAAGGCTATTATGTTTATCGCAGCTCAGACCGGACAACGGGATTTGATAAGATAAAGAAAATAAATAAGAATAGCACGAAAAAAACAAAGCAGGTGAAATTTACCGACGATAAGGAACTTGGAGATAAAACAACTTATTATTATCACATAACGGCGTTTGATGACAAAGACGTGGAAACCTCTCCTTCCGAGACGGTTTTTGCAATTACCAGAGGCAAGCCACCTGTTGTTGGAGGATTGCAGGCAAAACCTGCCATGGTTAAGAAGGTAGAACTTACCTGGCAGGCGAATGAAGAGGATGAAATTAAAGGTTACAAAATGTACCGTAGCGTTGATATCTCCGGTACGTATTCGCCAGTCAAGGCGATGTCAGGGGTAGGAAAGAATAGGTTTGTTGACACCGGACTCGACGATAATACCAGGTACTGTTACAGGATTACATCATACAATAAGGTTGATGTTGAAAGTGCCACGTCCGATGCCGTTTGTGCCACCACAAAACCAAGACCAGTAAAACCTGAAGGCCTTGAGGGTGTCGAATTGCAGGTCAAAAAGGTAACCCTTAAGTGGCCGCCAAATCCTGAGAAGGATATTGTCCTTTACCGCGTTTATAGCAGTTCTGATTACGGTAAGCGATTCTCAGCAATTGCAAAGCTGAAACAGATAACAGATTATGTTGATAAGAAATTGAAAGATGGACAGGAATATCAGTACAAGATTATGGCAGAGGACAAAGACGGATTGCAAAGTGATCATTCAGAAATAATAACCGTTATGACCAAATCAGTGCCGAAAAGTCCCGAAGGACTCACCATAAATTCTGAAGGTGTTCTCATCTGGACCCCGAACATTGAAGCGGATATAGACCACTACGTAATCTATGAGAAGGCTCTTTTCGGTATTACAAAAGAGGTTTCGACTGCACAGACAACCATGGTTAGCCTGCCTGATATGGCAACCGGGAAGAAAAAGACTTATGTCATAACGGCAGTAGATAAAGATGGGCTTGAAAGTGAACCAAGTCAGCCAGTTGAAACACCGACACAATAAAAATCCGGTAGTTGTTCAGCGCTGTCTGCCAGTGTAGTCGCGGTAACCCAAGTTCAGTTATGGGAGCAGGGGGGAGCTGGGAACGGAGGAAAAGTGAGTCGGTGCGGGTGTGTTTGATGCAAAAGAATTGTCCCACCGCCCCGGTCACCTCATGGTGGTTGTTATGAGAAGAGACTTTGTAAAATTTGCCTTTATCCCGGCGCTGCTCTTTTTGTTCATTGTCGTTCAGGGTTGCGTGGTAGCCACAAAGCAGACTGTCATAAGCCCTGAAATACTGGCGATGTTCAAAGGTACATATAAAATTGATCCTTTTATGGGAAAGCATAAACCCCGTACCATAGCAGTACTTCCCTTTGTTGATGAATCAGAAAGCCAGAGAGGAACGGAAACGGTTCGAAAGTATTTTTACAATCATTTCAGTTCTCTTCCCTTTAAAGATATGGAGCTCTACCGCGTTGATCATCTGCTGAGAAAGGCGGGGTTTACCGATCCGGAAATTATTCACAACAAGACCCCTCAAGAGCTTGGGGAGATCCTGAATGTTGATGCGATAATCTATGGATCGATTTCCAATTTTGACAAGATATTCGCAGTAATCTATTCCCAGGTTTCCGTGGGTGCCCGGGTTGAAATGTATGATGCCAAAACGGGACATTTCCTCTGGAGTGGCAAACATGTAGCCCGCATACATGAAGGAGGTGTTTCCACAACACCGATTGGTATCATAGCAACTGTGATTGCCGCCTCCATGAATATCAGAGACATACAATTACTGAGGGCGTGTGATGATCTCTTCCGTGATATGGTAAAGACGATTCCTGTGCCGGCCATTGCCGACGTGGCGCGTCCACCGGTCATCACCATTCTTTCGCAGGATACACGTGGAATTCCCAGGAAAGCCGGTGAAGAGATTACGATTGTAATGAAAGGCACTCCGAATATGCAGGCCTATTTCGATATCGGTGATTATCAAAAGGGTATCGATATGAAGGAAATGGAGCCGGGAGGATATCTCGGGATCTACAGGGTGGTACCGGGAGATAATGTTGCAGGTGCCTCTATTGTCGGTCACTTGACGGATGATGTCGGGAATACGGTCGAATGGGTTGATGCTGTCGGAACCGTAACCCTTGATACCACACCACCAGACAAGCCACAGCACCTGGAGATTGTTGGTAGAGATACGTTTGTTTCGCTGGATTGGAATAAGAACACACAGGCCGATCTTGCAGAATATCTGATATATCGCAGTCTGACACCACTTAGCGGTTTTGAACAAATTGCGAAGATTGAGTTCAATCGATACAGAGATGAAGGACTCAAGAATTATCAAAAATATTTTTATAAATTGTCCGCTGTTGATAAGGCTGGTAATGAGAGTGAGAAAACGGATCCTCATCTCGGGATGCCGGTATTGCCGGGACCGACACCAGTATCAGGAAATATAACGGTTGACACTATATGGTATTCAGGTGCCAGCCCTTATATCATAGAAGGCGAAATCCTGGTTAAGGACAAGACGCAATTGACCATTGAACCTGGTACCGTGGTCAAATCCAGAGGCCCTGCTTTGATTATTCACGGGCGTTTGAACGCAGTGGGTAATGAAAAACATCTTATTCATTTTGCGGGGATGAAAGATCAAAACTGGGAGGGTATCCTTTTTAATAACGTAAGAGAAAAAGAAAACTCGATGAAATTCTGTCAGATAAAGGATTCGAAAATCGGGATTTCATGCCGGGCATCTTCTCCTATTGTTGAGAATTGTGAATTAACCTCCAACAACGTGGGTATGAAGATTGAGGGGGCCTTCTCTAAACCACATGTTATTCGCAATGCGGTACACGAAAATGAATCGACAGGCATTCTGATTGCGAGCGGCGCTCAACCTGTTCTTATGAAAAATAAGCTAAGAGATAATGCTGGTGGTGCTATTAGGGTGAATAATGCAGAACCGGTAATCAAGCAGAACTCAATTATTCAAAACAGTGGTTTCGGGATTATGATTTCTAACAGTCAGGCATCTGTAACAGAAAACAATATTTATGATAACACCCCCTTTAATATAGTTGGAACAATGAAAGGTGAGGCGGTTAATGCACGCAATAACTGGTGGGGTTCTGCGAATGGTCTTGATGTTTTATCGACAATAACGGGGAGAATTGATGTTCAATCAATACTTGACGACAGTTACCCCGGGGGAAAATCACTCGATCTTCCCATTTTGGAGTCGGGTTTGGATAGTTCTATAAACTCGGATTCGTATCTCACACTCTCAAACAGTCCTTACATGGTTATAAAGGATATTGTGGTAGATAATGGTGCAACACTTTACATTGAACCGGGTGTAAGTATTACCTTCAATCAGAAGACCTCCATTATAATAAAGGACGGAGGGGTTACAGCGAGGGGCACGAAAGATAACCCCATTGAATTTACTGCGTCGGGGGCTTCTCCTTCACCCGGGTTTTATTTAAATGCCTTTAGATTTACAGAAGAAAAGACCAGAGTAAGCAGTTACTTTGAATATTGTATTGTTAAACATGCTACGACCGCGTTTGATGTTCAATTCGGCACACCAGAAATATCCTATTGCCTCATTGCAAACAATGCTCAAAGCGGGATATACTGTCGGAATGATGCAGCTCCCAAGATTCTTTATAACACACTATCCGATAATCTTGGTGAGGGTGCCATAAGATGTGTCGGCATGTCCAAGCCCATCATTCATTATAACAACTTTGTGGGAAATTCTGTTTCCATCCAGTCTTTCTCTTCCATTTATGTAGATGCTCGTCATAACTGGTGGGGATCTGATCCGCCTGATAAAAACCAGATATGGGGAGAAAACATTAATATAGATCCATGGTTGAGAGCCCTTGAAGTGAAGGCGTTTTCCGGAAAAGATAAAGTTGATCAGGGGAAAATTATTCCTGAATCTGTCTGGCATGAGGCTGTTTGCCGCTTTTTTCCAAGGTATGTTTCCAATCCTGATTTTGGGATAAACCGCATTCAATGCTCCCATTTCAGGACAAAATCATACTCAGACAGATGAATATAATCAGGCTTTTGGTGAAGGTTATTTAATCGGTTGCTGATGATTTTAAGAATAAGGAGGAATGTCATGAAGAAGAGATTTTATGTGTTGGTAACAGTTGTCCTCGGGATATTTTTTCTGGCTGGGGTCACTGGAGTTCCAGCTCAGCAGGATGGCCCGGCAGGTCTGGGGCAGATTGTCCAGAATGTAGGTGGTGCCGGAAATATTAACTGGACAACAGGAACAATTGAAGCCACTGGTATAGGGGTTCCCCCTGAGAAGGCTTACGGAAAGCCCCAGGCCCGCCCCATGGCATTACGGGCCGCTCAGCTCGATGCATATAGAAAATTACTCGAGGTAACTAATGGTGTTCGCATAAGTTCTGCCACACTGGTCAGGGACTATGTAGTAAAAAGCGATGTTATAAGAAGTCAGGTTCAAGGGATGGTCAGGGGTGCCAGGATTATCAAGAGAGATTACCTTTCCGATGGCACGTGTGAAGTTACCTTGAGTATGCCACTTAACGGAGCAAGCAGTGGTCTGGCTCAAGCGATTTATCCCTCAATAATGGAGCCTGAGCCTGTCGGACTTACCCCGATAGCTCCTCTCGAAGAACCTGCAACGCCTGCAGTTCCCAGTCCACAGAAAGTTCAGCCTTCAGCGCCTGATTCGGGGGTTGTATATACCGGGTTGGTGGTGGATGCCCGCGGCATAAAGGCTCGTCCGGCCATGTCGCCCAAGATAATAGATGAAAATGGTAATGAAGTTTACGGTTCGATGTATGTTGACCGTGAGTATGCTGTTCAGCAAGGCATGAGCGGCTATGCGCGAGACCTGACGGCCGCACAGAGTAATTCAAGGGTTACAAACAATCCTTTCACTGTGAAGGGTTTGAAGTCTGACGGACCTGGAAAATCCAATATAGTAATCAGCATGGCTGATGCCGAGGAGCTGAAAGCAGCTTCGGGCAATCTGGCCTTCATGAAAAAATGCCGTGTCATGATTGTCCTGGATTAGCGATCTTCCGGTTACATAGACAGATTTCGAAAATGTATATTACTCAATTGACCGCAGTTGCCGCAGGTGACTGCGGTTTTTCATGAACATTGTGTTCGTTTAATGATCGTTCCTCTTGTGTTTGGAACAACCTCCTCGATCGTTATTTCCCTGTCGGCTGACTCCATTCTTTTTCGTTTATTTTGCGTCCACTTGACAATCGGAAGTAGAGTAATTATATATTGGAGTCAGAATATATCATTACTCTTATACAGGGGTTGATATGAGTGAAGTGGATTACGAAATGGTATCGGATTTCTTTAAGGCATTAGGAAATGCCACCAGGCTGAGAATAGTACGAGAACTCGCAAAGGGTGAAAAATGTGTGGGGACTGTGGAAGAATGCGTGCATGTGAGCCAGGCGAATATATCACAACATCTTGTAATACTTAAAGAGCGTGGTATTGTCGATCGCCGAAAGGAAAAAAACATGAGATGTTACTATCTGAGGAGGCCTGATTTCATAAAGGCTATTCTGGGTCTGGTAGGGGATGAAGAGTTCGAGAGATGTGTCAAATGAAGATAGATGATTTGACAGATGAGAAATTCTCATTTTATGAAGTTATGATTAATAAAAGAAGATAATCAGGAGGCAAAAGAATGGAAGGACTCGTAGATAATCCGGATAGTCCGGTTGTTGTAACAGACAGTAATATTAATGAAGCGATAGCAAAGTATCCATTTCTGCTTGTGGATTGCTGGGCTGAGTGGTGTGGTCCATGTAAAATGATGGGCCCGGTTCTTGATAAACTTGCGAAAGAACATCAGGGAGATATCGTGTTTGCGAAACTTGATGTGGACAGTAATAATGCGACCGCAGCAAGGTTTGGTATCCGTTCCATACCCGATCTTCTGGTCTTTAAAGACGGAGAAAAGGTAGGAGATATCATTGGTTCCATGCCTGAGAATATGTTGCTGGGGAAAATCAACGCGTACAGGTAATAAAGAGAGGAAAGATGGGGTAATCTTTCCTGATCTTTTGACAGTATATATTGTACAGGAGTGCAGAAGAAGGAACTTAATTAATGATTGAGAATCTTCTCGGAAACCCGAATGCGTATCTCCATGGCACGTTTTACATTGCCGTTTTTGCCGCTTATATCGGGGGTGTATTGGCCAGTTTTACGCCCTGTGTCTATCCGGTGATTCCTATCACTATCGCTTATATAGGAGCTCGCAGCAGCTCTTCCAGGACAAAGGGCTTTCTGCTTTCCATAGTCTATGTTCTCGGTATGGCCACAGTATATACGGCTCTCGGTGGATTTGCCGCGCTGTCAGGGAAATTATTCGGCCAGATCCAGACCAACCCATGGATGTTTCTTATAATAGCCAATATATGTATCCTTATGGGTCTTTCCATGTTGGGTGTCTTCATGTTTTCTATCCCGATTCCGCAGGTTCTGACAAGGTTTCGGCCGGATGAGAAAAGTGGGGGATTTATTGGGAGTTTTCTTGTGGGGGCGGTATCGGGAATCATAATAGGCCCCTGCACAACCCCGGTGCTCGCTGTTCTGCTTAGTCTCATTGCGGCGAGGCAGAGCGCGGTTTTCGGCATGAGCCTCATGTTTGTGTTTTCTATAGGCATGGGAACGCTGCTTGTTATTGTTGGGACCTTCTCCGGTCTTCTTTCAAGTATTCCCAGATCGGGGTTGTGGATGACGAGGATTAATAAAATATTCGGCTGGATACTGATAGGTATGGGGGAATATTTCTTGCTCAAAGCTGGAGGAATGTTATGGCTTTAAAATTTAGGCGTGGATATGGGATCTCGTTTCTTTTGATTGTGATGTTTTCGGCATTTTTTTTTATGATTGTGTCTTTCCCGGCCTTCTCTTCACAGAATGGAGGTGTGTGGAAATCGAGTATTGAAGAATTGGCGCCCGATTTTGTCTTGAAGGATCTGGATGGAAAGGAGACCAGGCTTGCCGATTATCGAGGAAAGTTTGTTCTTCTTGCCTTCAGCACGACGTGGTGTCCGCATTGCCGGAAGATGCCGCCTTATCTGAACGAACTTCGCCGTGAGTATGGTGACAGTGGACTTGTGATATTCAATATCGATATCCAGGAACCCCTTAAGAAGGTGCGCTCCTACGCGGCCAGGCATGACATCAAATACAGGGTATTGCTTGATGAAAAAGCAACGGTGGCGATGGCTTATGATGTCAGGGGTGTTCCTTCCCTTATCCTGGTTGACAAAGAGGGGACCATTGTCTGCAGGCAGTGCCGGTCACTTGATATGCTGTTGGAGACGTTTCTGCCGCCGGTCAAGTGATCACGTATGAAGGGTGTTATGGCAGGTGTATGTGAGAGAGTATATTTGTCTTGATATCTTATTTTCCGGGGTATATATAACGCGGATTCTAAGTGGAGGTTGACAGGATGTACTGGGAAAAAGAGACTGAAACAATGCCTGGGGACAGGCTGGAAGAACTGCAGCTTGCGAGACTGAAGAAGAGTGTGGAGAAGGCATCAGCCTCCGTTTTTTATGGGGAACTATTCAAAAAGACAGGTCTAGATTCGAACGGAATCAAGTCTCTGGAAGATATAACAAAAATTCCTCTTACGACAAAGGATGATCTCAGAGAACACTGGCCCTATGGATTTCTCGCTGTTTCCAAAGATGAACTGGTACGAATGCATTCATCTTCCGGAACAACCGGCAGGGCGACCGTTATCTTTCATACCCTTGACGACATTAATGAGTGGACCAATATCGTGGCCCGTTCCATGTATATGACCGGCATGCGCAGGAGTGACGTGTTCCAGAATATGATGACGTATGCCCTCTTTACCGGTGGACTGGGATTTCATTACGGCGCGGAGAAATTGGGAGCGCTGGTTATCCCCATAGGCGCGGGTAACAGCAAACGACAGATACAGCTTATGCAGGATTTCCAGACAACTGCAATACACGTTATTCCGAGTTACGCCCTGCACCTTTCCTCAGTTTTTGAAGAGGTGGGGGTTGACCCGAAGAGGGACACACAGCTCAGGATCGCCTTTCTGGGAGCGGAGCCCCATTCGGAGAAGACACGGGAAAAGATTGAAGAATTTTACGGCGTCAAGGCATACAATTCGTACGGGTTGTCTGAGATGGATGGTCCGGGTGTGGCCTTTGAATGCCAGTATCAGAACGGGATGCATATCTGGGAAGATAATTTCATTGTGGAAATCATTGATCCGGACACGCTTGAACCCGTTCCGGACGGCGAAGAGGGAGAGCTGGTGCTGACGACCCTCTTGAGAGATGGGATGCCCATACTGCGGTACAGAACGAAAGACCTCACGCGGATTATTCCGGGGCCGTGCGAATGTGGCAGGACACACGCCCGTATAGAGCGGATAAAGGGAAGAACCGATGATATGCTGATTCTGAAGGGAGTCAATATATTCCCGATTCAGATAGAGAAAAAACTTATGGATGTGCCAGGGGTTGGAACCAATTTCCTGATTATTCTCGAGAGAAAGGGTTTCAATGATCACATGACGGTCAGAGTTGAGGTGCAGAAGGAATTTTTCTCCGGCGACCTGAAGCAGCTAGAGAACCTGAGACGCAGGATTGTTGAAGAGTTGAAGAGTGACATTCTGATAACCCCGAAAGTGGAACTTGTTGAGCCCGGCAGTCTCCCCAAGAGCGAGGGGAAGGCGGTACGGGTTATTGACAACAGAGAGGAGTAAGAAAGAATGGTGGCCTATCAAATTTCTGTATTTGCGGAAAACAAACCGGGCAGGCTGGCGAAGGTTACCGGCATTCTGAAAAAAGGCAAGATCAACATACGCGCCATTACGATAGCCACCTCCGATGGCTTTGGGATGATCAATCTGATTGTGGATGATCCGGAGGGCGCGCGTTCCCTCCTGGAGGATGCGGGCCTGACTGTGAGCATGAAAGAAGTCGTCGCCGTTGTGATTGAGGACAAGCCGGGTGGGCTCGATAAGCTGATTCAGCTTCTTCTCGATGAGAATATCAATATTGAGAACGCCTATGGTTTTGTTCTGGAAAGCCGCGAAAAGGCGGTCTTTGTGGTTGATGTGGATCAGTTGGAGAAGACCCAGAAGGTACTCGAAGATGCGGGCCTTGAAACATTAGACGCCCATACTCTCTTAGCTATAGAACCCTTTCACTATATGAAGTATTGATGATTCCGTTACGCCGGCGTAGAGAAGCTTTTTACAAATTCATAACTGTTAGAAATTGGGTGATGATATGACACACGAAGATGCGGGACATTATGCCGCCAAACACACTGTGGGAACCGAGCCGGCCGCCGAGATTACGGAAGCTGTGAGGGATAAAATCAAAGACGGCCATATTTCCTGTGCCGCCATGCACAAGATCGCAAGCGATTTGAAAAAGACACCCGCCGAGGTGGGGGTGGCTGTGGATCTGATAGAAGCGCGTTTGAACAAATGCCAAATGGGACTATTCGGATATACCCCCGACAGAAGGATCGTAAAGCCGGCGAGTGAGGTGTCATCCGAGTTGGATGAGGCCATAAGAAATGTACTGGTTGACGGCAGGATATCGTGCCTTTCATGCTGGGAAATTGCGAAACGGTTCGGGATCGCCAAAATGGACGTGGCCAGCGCCTGCGAAGCGCTGGAAATCAGGATATTTTCATGCCAGTTGGGGGCCTTTTAATGTGCTTACTCACGGCAACCGCAGCCACCGTACTGTCGTGAGATTAGCATCACCGGCGAATTAATTCGAGTCCGATCACATTTCAGTTATTATCCAGTCTTCCCCTTGCCGCTGCCGGAAAACTCACTTACGTACTTTTTTACAATCTCCATCATATTGCGTGCATTTTTGCGTGCACCCTTCCTGATTTCATCCGGGACAAGTGGCTTTTCGACAATACCGTTGGCGTAATTATCGACAGAACAGATCCCTGAGTAGGAAAGTTCCAGTTCCGCCGCGATTATTGCCTCGCTTGCCATAGTCATTCCAATGATATCGGCAAATTGTGATATCATCCTTATTTCGGCCTTTGTTTCCAGTCTTGGCCCGGCAGTCTGCCAGTAAACGCCATTTTTCAGTGCATTTATTCCGAGGTTTTCAGATGTCTGAATCAGCCTTTTCCTGATTCCTTCATCGATGATCGGTATCGTGTGGATTGCGTTGTCGTGAAATATAGTTGGAGTTACAGAGGTGGAAATATAATCGTCCGGTATGATAATTGTTCCAGGCTTCAGTTCTCTCTTCAGTGAGCCAGTGGAGTTTATTCCTATTACTTCCTTCACGCCCATGTCCTGCAGCGCCTTGAGATTTGCAGGATGATTGATCATATGAGGCGGAATGCTGCGGTCCGCATCCACACCGTGTCTTGGAATAAATGCTGCCATCTCCGAGACGAAGATCAGCGCGTTGCCGAATTCGGTTTTAACTACGGTCTTCTTCATGTACCGGAATATTTCCTCTTCATGAAGGGGGATTGTGCCGGAGATTATTCCAACTGACGGCATCGTAACTTTCCTTGAAATGATAGTACTCATACTCTCTGAGCCGACTGTACCTGTATCAAATTAGAGAATGCATGTCAAAGCTCTTGACTGGCAGCGAAATAGTGTTTGACATTAAGAAGACAAGCAAATAGATTGAGCCGCAGGATAAAACTGCGGGGCAGCAATGGTTGACGGGGAACGGTCTGTTGATATTTCCGGACGATGAGAGCCCGATTATAGCAGATAGTTGTGGTATAAGGGGGAGGCCCGCGACCCTCTTTTCCAGGGAAGATGAGTTCGGAGACATGCTGCTTGGTCTCGTGTCCGGGGATCAACTGGCGTAACCTTTAAAAAGGTATTATAGACATGAAACTTGCAAAAATATTCCTTACGATTGTTGTTATGTTTTCTCTTACCGGTTGTCTGTGGTGGGATACTCCCACTTCCGGTACACGAACGCCAGAAGCCCTTTACATGAGGGGACAGGAGGCGTATCAGAAAGGTGATTACGAGGATGCTGCAGAAATATTTCAGAGAGTGACAGAAGAATATCCACTCAGTGAATGTGCGATTTTTGCCGAGCTGGGGGTGGGTGATTCATATTTCAGTGATAAGGATTATATGTCCGCGGAGGCAAGTTACCTTGATTTTATGGAGTTTCATCCAACCAGCAAGAATCTTCCATATGTAATGTGCCAGATAGGATTATGTCACTACGAACAGACGCTGGAGATAGATCGAGATCAGACAGAAACACGTATGGCTGTTACATCGTTTGAGAAACTCATTTCCCGTTTCCCCAGCAGTAAATTTTCCTTCCTCGCTGAAAAAAAATTAAGGGAATGCATGAAGAAGCTTGGCGAACATGAATTTTATGTGGGACAGTTTTATTTCAATATCGGGCAATATCGCGCCGCGCTGGGAAGATTTGAAACCGTTGAAGCGAGATATTCGGAACTCGGTATGGACTATAAGACCGCTTACTACATACGCGAGGCGGAAATACGTCTCGCTGAGGAGGAGGAGAAGAAAATAGAAGAAGCTGATTGATATAACAATCAAAGAAGATACATTTGTAAAAAGTCCCAAACCCGTCATGCCGGATTTGATCCAGCTTAACGAACATATTGGAATTACTGATTTCCGGATTTCGCCGGAGTGATACGAAATGGTACTTTTAGCCATTTTGCGTGACCGTGAAAGAAGAGATAAAACGAATGAATCATCCCAGTCTTGTCGAATCGATGTCGAAGATTGACTTTTATCCCCATAAACCAGACACTGTGCAACTCTTCCAGACCCATATTTCCTTTATTTTTATTGCCGGTGATCTTGTCTACAAGGTCAAAAAGGCCGTTGATTTCGGTTTTCTCGATTTTACTTCCCTTGAGAAAAGAAAATATTACTGCGACCAGGAAGTATTGTTAAACAGAAGGTTTGCACCCGACGTATATAACGGTGTTATCGGAATCATTGAGGATAATGAAGGGAATCTCCAGCTTGGCGATGGAGATACAGTTGTTGAGTATGCCGTGGAGATGAAAAGGATTCCAGAAGAGAAAATGCTGTACCGCCTCATGGAGGCGGGCAGGCTGACAGAAGATGATGTAAGACGTGTCGGGAAGCATCTTGCGCGTGTCTATGGAAATATCCCGACTGATGAAAGGTCGAAAGCATTCGGGACACTGGATGTTATCTCCACCAATGTGATAGAAAATTTCGAGCAGACAAGAAAATATACGGGAGGTCCTGTCAGTCAAGAGTCATTCAATGCACTCGAGTTATGGAGCAGGTCGTTCCTGGACAGACATTCGGCCCTGTTCGATAAGAGAACAGGTCAGGGTTGTATCAAAGACTGCCATGGGGACCTCCATCTTCAGCATATATGCATTGAGGATGATGCAATCTCTGTATTTGACTGTATAGAATTTAATGAACGGTTTCGTTTCGGAGATGTGGCGTCGGATGTGGCGTTTTTGTCGATGGACTTTGATTTTAACGGCAGGAGTGAACTCGGCGATATCTTTGTAAATACCTATATAGACGAATCTGATGATGCGACTCTGCGCGATGTCCTTCTGTTTTACAAGGTTTACAGGGCCATGGTCCGGGCAAAGGTCACATCATTCATGCTGGATGACGACGGACTTGATGATGTTTCCCGGCGCGGGGCCTTTCAAAAAGCGAAACAATATTATGATCTCGCCTGTAAGTATGTTACCGATGAAGATTGATCTCCATATTCACTCGAAAAACGGTTCGGACGGCAATTGGACTTTAGATCAGATATTTGCCGAGGCATCCAGAAGAAATATCCGGTTTATGTCAATCACCGATCACGATGCGATCCACTGCCAGGATGAGGCGATCGCCCTCGCCGACCGGTATGGAATTGCCTATATTCCCGGTGTTGAACTCAGTGTGACCTTTGCTCATCCCGCATACAGGGATGGCAAGGGTGTTGAGCTTCATTTGCTGGGATATGAGTATGATATCCATAATGAACCTCTTACGAACAGGCTTCTTGAGATGCGTGATTTCAGAGAGAATCGGGCGAAAAAGATACTGCTTAATATCAACCGGGAATTCCAGAAAGAGGGTAGGCAGAGCTTCTCCGTGCTCGATATGGAAGAAATACAGGCAAGTGTTGACGGCTCATTCGGTCGCCCGCACATTGCGAATTACATGATAAAGAAGGGTATCGTCAGTGGCAAGAAGGAGGCATTCTCCAAATATCTTGTGAAGTGTGATATGCCGAAAATGTCGCTGGGTCTGGAAGAGGCTTCCGAACTGATACGGAGCGCCGGTGGAAGGTTGGTGATCGCCCATCCCAATGACCCCAATGGGTCCTCTCTCGTGTCGCTCACCCCTTCTGTAGCCCAGCAGCATGCCATCATCCGTGAAGCCATGCTGGAGTATATAGATGGCGTGGAATGCTGGCATTCTAGGCACACCAGGCAGACAATCGAGTCATACCTTGCATTTGCCCGTAAAGAAGGGCTAATGGTAACAGGTGGATCAGACTGCCATCAAAGCCCTGTAATTATAGGTGATATCACAATCCCCGATTACGTGGCGGAACAGTTTGATCTGTAGAGCCGATATATTCAAAAAATAGTGTGTTGCCTAATCCGTTCAAGGCAAATCCACCTGATAATAAGTGCTTATGTTTAAAAAATGAAAGGCGTTAGCATAATCGCTGATCCTGGCAATTTAATCAAAATGTAAGGATTGAGTCGATCTGTGAGGCTGTATGCCTGGCAACCGCGTATTTATAATATGTAGATTTGTATAAACCGTTGTGATACAAATCACACCAATTCATTATTCCGGTATCAGTCTGAAAGATTTCCGGGAAAATAATTTTGCCTGGTTTAGTGTTAGTGTGTATCTGATACCAATGAAATGCGCAGCTTAAAGAACACGGGAGGGAGTATAGTTATGCCAAAAAAAATTCAAGTACTGTCTTTGTTTATTCTCGTTGTTTCACTCACATTGATACTGTCTTCATGTGGTGGACTTCGTTATTCACAGGTCAACCCGAATGCAAAAGATTTTCATCCCGAGACTATAGGTATTCTTCCCGTAGATGTGGGTGCATACGGCGAAGCGAGGGGTGTTGTTGATCAGATCTTTGCTGGAATTCTTGTTGATAAGGGATGGTTTTCCGATGTTGCGTCACCTGAAAGAATGAAAAGTCTGATGGTTTATAACCCCGATGTGAGAAAAGCTGTGGTCGACTGCCTGACCAAGTTGCAAACAGTAAACTTTTCCGATCCTGAACTAACCAGGGAGATTGGGGAAAAGTACAAGATTGATGCCTTCCTTGTCATAAATGTGGATTTCTGGAATTATACAACGGAAGGTGAAGATAAGGTGGCAAAAGTTGGCTTCGCTGTAAAACTGGTGGAGGCAAAGACCGGGAGGATTATGTGGGAAGCTGGACATCACGAGGTTGAGGATTACTGGCTCATCAAGCCTGATCTCGCTGACCTGGCCGATAATGTGGCAGGCACAATGATTGAAAGTATGCCTCATTAACATTTCAATGCGATAGTCAGCATTTATCAAGATCTGGACTCCAGAATAATTGCCGCTGTTTTGTGCCCGGTAGCCTCCGGGTGACTGAATCTGCCCGGATTCAAGTTCCATGATAATATCGTATGATGTAACCTGCATGGCCAGCATGAAGCGCAAATACCTCTTAGAAGGAGTCGTATTCATTGAAGATACCCTTTAAGGAATTTATCGATAAAGAAATAGGAAACAATGCTGTTTTGATTGCCTGCGGACTTCCGGCAACCAACAAGACCGAGACCACGGAGATTATAGCTCGTCTGAAAGGTTATCAGATTTTGAGGACGGACGTGATACGCCGCGAAGTACTTAAAGATGAGGATATCTTCGATGAAAAAGTAGCATCCAATATGGACAAGAGGACGCTTGTATATGACACGATGTTTTCCCTGGCCGATGAACTTTCTTCACAGGGCAGGGGGGTAATCCTTGATGCTACATTCGTCACCCAGTCGCTCAGGAAGAGGGCTGCCGGGGTGGCTGCGAGAAATCGAAAGACCTTCATCATCCAACAGACACAGTGCCCGCAGGAATATTCACTGAATAAGATTTCCAGAAGAACCAGAGAAAACTACGAGTCCAATGCTCTGACTGAACAGGCCTACTTGAACAACCAGGACAAATTTGAAACGGTGGATCTCGACGACCTGAAAGATTTGTTTCCCGAATTGCAAATCATACATCTCCTGGTTGACACGGCCTCCGATTCGGACGATGACTGGTTCGTGATTGGAAAAGCTGAGCGATAAATGCTCACAGAGACGGACAGGCCTTCGCGACCTGTCTGCGTACAAGCACGCACAGTCAGGCGAGTCGGGATCAGGTTCTTGTCCTTCAGAAGGTCCCTGTCCTTAAACTGATAGCTGGGTAAATGTCAATTACCACCCGGCGGTTAAGGGCACGTCCTTTTTCGGTGTCATTCGACGCTACAGGCATTCTTTCTCCGTAAGCCCGCACGTCAATTTTATCGGGAGAGATGTTGGAATTCTTCACGGTATATTCTTTTACAGTGATTGCCCTTTTCAGTGAGAGGGCGTTATTGTGTTTTTCTGTACCCGTATTGTCAGTGTGACCCGATAACACGATGGATGCCCGGGGGTGTTTATTTGTCAGCATCCTGACCATATCATCAAGGAGCGTGCGGTAAAGTGGTTTTATATTAGCTCTGTCAAGGTCAAAATAGATGACGGGTTTCACCACGCCCGACGGTGATGGTGTTTCTTCGGTCAGTACGGCCTCTGCTTTTATTGCTGACCCTGACTTCGCCTCTACCCTCGAGGCAATCCATTCAAGGGCGCCCATGTGTCCAAGGGCCGCAGCGGCCTCCATGTCTTTCCGTCCCTGCTCATTGTTGATCATGTAATAGTTGACGATGCCCCGCTGGTAAGATGCGTCGGCATTTCTGGGTGCAAGTTTTATCGCTTCAGTGAGATCATCGAGTGATTCCATGCAGTTGGTCTTTTTTTTCAGGAACAGTGCAATCCCTCTTTTCAGATAGGCGTCAGCGAAACCCGGATCGCATTCGATTGCCTCTGTGTATGCTTCCACCGCATCAGCATATATTCCCTGTTTTTCGAGGGTATCGCCCTTTTCGACCCATGTTGCCGCCTCTTGTGCCCAGACTGTGGCCGGCAGCCACGATATGAAGACAGCGATTAAAACAGCGAGATATATCTTTTTCATAATCCACCTCGGCGATTATTATCTTGTCGTAAAAGGAGGTTATCACAAGGATACGAATCGGGCAAGGGATTTGCCGGAGGGTTCAGGAGTGATGGTTGCTTTCGTGTTTACGACCACTCAGTTGCCCGCATGCTGCCAGTATGTCGTTGCCTTTGCTCGGGCGGACCATGGTTGTGTAGTGGTGTTTTATAAGTACATTCTGAAAAGCCCTTATTTTTTTATCTGAGGGTTTTTTGAAATCCGATTCCGGAAATTCGTTGAATGGTATGAGGTTGAATTTGCAATGGACCCCTTTGAGCAGCGAGGTGAGCTTCTTTGCGTCTTCTACCGAATCATTGATACCATCCATCAGGATGTATTCAAAGGTTATCATCCTCCTCCTCGGCATGGGATATTCCCGGCAGGCATCTATGAGCTCTTTTAGGGGGAACTGTCTGTTTACCGGCATCAGAGTCGTTCGCATTTTCTCATCAGGGGCGTTCAGCGAAACTGCGAGATTAACAGAAGCATCCTCGCCCAGTCTGCGTATCATCGGAGTTATTCCACATGTGGAAACCGTTATTTTTCTTTTTGAAACCCCCGGCCCCACATCGGAAGTGATTATCGTTATCGCCTTCAGGGTGTTCTCGTAGTTGGACAGGGGCTCCCCCATTCCCATCATGACGATGCTCTTTATGTTTTTCCCCTCAGGTGTATTGAAACGAAGTGCGGAAATCTGTCCGACAATCTCCGAGGGAAGGAGGTTTCTCTTCAGACCATATCTCCCGGTGAGGCAGAATTTGCACCCCATTGCACACCCCACCTGTGTGGATACACACTGGGTCCAGTGATTTTTTTCTCGTATCAATACACTTTCTATAAGGCTTCCGTCTTCCAGCCTTAAGAGGACTTTTTTCGTACCGTCTTTTGACTCCTGGATCTCATCTATCAAAGGGAATGTTATGCGGGCCAGTTCTTTGATCTCATTCCTGAATGCCTTTGAAAGATTAGTCATTTCATCAAAGGACGAGACACCTGACTGGTACATCCACTTCATGATCTGGCGCGCCCGGTATTTTTTCTTTCCAAGGTGAGCAATAAACTCTTCGATCTCCTCGAGGGTCATATTGGTCAGATCTGGTTTGCAGTAGTATTTCTTCATACAGTGTTTTTCCGCTAATATTATAAGTTGTGAGGTGTTGACTGGAGTAATAATCGCTGACTTCAGCACCGGGAACGTTATCACTAAATGGGAGAACTCGCAAGAATTATTCACAATTATTCAACCCAGGTTGTTAAACGATGGTTATTTGTGATAGTGGGTAAAGAGAAATTGTGGTGTTTACAAGAGAGGAATTACGAGTGAATAATCTTACACCGGCTATGAGGCAGTATCTCGAGATTAAGGAAGCTCACAGGGATTGTATCATCTTTTTCAGGATGGGAGATTTTTATGAGATGTTCTTTGAAGATGCCGAGGTTGCCTCAAGGGTACTGGAAATTACGCTGACATCCAGGAATAAAGGCAGGGAAGACGCGATCCCTCTGTGCGGGGTGCCATGGCACGCGTCGTCGTCTTATATATCAAAGCTCATTAAAAATGGGTACAAAGTTGCCGTTTGCGAACAGATGGAGAACCCGAAAGATGCGAAGGGAATAGTGAAAAGAGAGGTCGTGCGCATCGTAACGCCTGGACTAGTCGTCGATTCCGATAATCTTTCCGCCAGGGAGAATAACTTTCTTGCGGGTATTTCAGTCCTGGACGACACCTTCGGACTGGCCTTTGTGGATATCTCGACTGGCGAGTTTCGCGTTACCCAGTCCGAGGATAAAGAGGCATTCCTCGATGAGATAGCCGGGCTTGATTTCAGAGAAGTGGTTGTATGCGAAGAATTAAAAGAGGGTAACCTTATAAAGGGGGTTGCATTACGATCCGGCGGGTGCACTATAAGCTTTCTTCCTTCCGATTATTTCTCAGTGGATGGAGCTTTGGATCTTGTTGATGAATTCTTCAATGGCGGGAAAGAAGTTGATTTTGAAGGACACCCGGCCATGACAGGCGCCGCGGGGGCGGTTCTGCGATATGTGAAGGATACACAGAAGGACAGGCTGAAGCATATAAATGAAGTTTTGTGCTACGACATAAAAAATTATCTGGTATTGGATGACACAGCGAAGCAGAACCTTGAACTGTTTGCCACCATACAGGGGGGCAGAAAGCGCGGTTCGCTGTTTCATGTCCTCGACGAGACAACTACAGCCATGGGTGCACGAAAACTTCGCTGGTGGCTTAATTATCCGTTTGTGGATCCGGATAAAATCAAAGCAAGGCTCGCTGCGGTTTCCGAGATTAAGGATGATCACCTGTTAAGAGAAAATCTGCGGTCATCTCTCGCGGGCATTTATGACCTTGAGCGTCTCGGCAGCAGGGTCTCCATGGGTGTCGCAAATGGGAGAGATCTTCTCGCTCTTGGAAGATCGCTTCGATTGATACCCGCCATAAAGGATTCCATCTCAGGACTGGAAGCTTCTCTGATATCTGTTATCCGGGATGAACTTGATGGGATGACTGATGTGGTTGACCTGATAGAAAACTCGATAGCGGATGATCCCCCGGTGACCATTCGGGACGGTTACGTGATAAAAATGGGATATGATGATGAACTGGATAAATTCATATCACTTGGCACGGATGGGAAAAAATGGATCGCAACCATGGAGGAAAGGGAGCGGAAGAGGACAGGCATAGGCAGTCTCAGGGTGGGTTTCAACAATGTGTTCGGGTATTATATAGAGGTAACAAGGTCGAAGGGTGACATGGTACCAGATGACTATGTCAGGAAGCAGACACTGGTTAACGCAGAGCGTTATATCAATCAGGAACTGAAGGAATATGAATCCCTTGTCCTGGGCGCGGAAGAACGCAGAAAGAAAAGGGAATACGAACTATTTGTGGAGATAAGAGGGAAAATAGCGAGTGAGATAAAGAGGATACAACTGACGGCCTCGCGCGTTGCCGATCTTGATGCCATAACATCTCTGTCTGAGGTGGCGGAGATGTATAACTACTGCTGCCCGCGCGTGAATGATGATGCCCTGATAAACATAAAAGGCGGGAGACATCCTGTTGTGGAGAGGATGAATCCGGAAGGCGGCTTTGTACCCAACGATACGATTCTGGACCGCAATGACAATCGTTTTCTTATTATCACAGGACCTAACATGGCTGGCAAATCAACTTATATACGCCAGACGGCGGTGATCGTTCTGATGGCGCAGATGGGGAGTTTTGTTCCTGCCGATGAGGCTCAGATTGGCATAGTCGACAGGATTTTTACCAGGGTCGGGGCCGGAGACAGCCTGTCGGGTGGACAGAGCACCTTTATGGTGGAGATGACAGAGGTGGCTGGTATCCTGAAAAATGCATCATCGCGGAGCCTGATACTTCTCGATGAGGTGGGCAGAGGGACAAGCACATTTGACGGTCTCAGCATAGCTTGGGCGGTGGCAGAGCATATACTTGATTCAGAGAAGCTCGGGGCGCGAACGCTCTTTGCGACTCACTACCACGAACTGACGGATCTCGCGAGAACCATGGATGGGATCAGGAATCTGAGCGTCGCGGTTAAGGAATGGGGTGACAGGGTTATCTTTCTGCGGACTATTGTTGAGGGTGGAACTAACAGAAGCTACGGTATCGAGGTTGCCCGTCTTGCTGGAGTTTCCGAAGATGTTATATCAAGAGCCAGAGAAGTCTTGAAAAACCTCGAAAAAGGCGAACTCGATGAGATAGGCATGCCGAGAATTGCCAGGGGGAAGGCATCGCGGAAGAGTGGCAATGTGGGGCAGTTGAACCTGTTCGCCGGTGAGGAGCATCCCTGCATGTCGGAACTGGTTAATGAATTAAAGGGGCTTGATGTGTTGAACACGACACCGATGGAGGCCCTCGGTAGGATAATCGAGTGGCAGAAACTGGTGAAAGACTGACGGGGTTTCGGATTAAACAAACCCTGAGCTTATGACCGAGGTGACCTATTTTATACACACCCTACGTACCTGGCCGAAATCCGTGTGACCAGCTATAGTCTTGGCTATTCCATCCTGCAATAGTGTTGTCATTCCCTGAGAGACTGCCGTATTTCGCAGTGTCTCCACAGTTTCACGTTTCTGTACGAGCCGCTTGATTTCATCGGTCGCGACAAGGAGTTCGTGGACGCCCATTCTTCCCTTGTAGCCCGTCTTGCCACACGCGCTGCAGCCTTTGGCTCTATGCAGATTGAAATTGTCGTTGTATGGTATGTCCAGGCCGGCAAACAACTCTTCCCCATAGTTGGTTGCCAGCTCATCATATTCTTCTCTCGTTGGATGGTATTCTTCCTTGCATTTCTTGCACAACGTTCGTACCAGCCTCTGGGCCAGTATGCCCAGGAGCGAGTCCGCGAAATTGAGTGGATCGATTCCCATGTCGAGCAGTCGTACGATCGTTTCAGGGGCGCTGTTCGTGTGCAGAGTGCTGAAGACAAGGTGCCCGGTGAGTGATGCCTCTACTCCTATCTTTGCTGTTTCGTGATCCCTCATTTCTCCCACCATGATTACGTCCGGGTCAGCCCTGAGAAATGCCCGCATGGCGTGGGCAAAATCGAATCCAATTTTTGGATTGACCTGTACCTGCCTGAGACCGTATTGCGAGATTTCCACGGGATCTTCCGCAGTCCAGATTTTTGTCTCCGGCCTGTTTATGTAGTGCAGGGCGGAGTGGAGGGCCGTTGTTTTTCCAGATCCTGTTGGTCCTACCGCGAGGATCATACCATATGGTTTTTCAAGCAATTTTACGAGGTTTTCGTAATTGCGGGCGGACAGGTTCATCTCCTCCAACTTCATAATCTCTGCACCGCTGGCCAGGATACGCATAACCACGTCTTCACTCCCTCCCTGTGTGGGGATGGTAGCAACGCGAAGCTCAATTTCACCTCCCTTCGAACGTTTGAATTTTATTTTTCCGTCCTGTGGGAGTCTACGCTCGGTAATGTCAAGATTCGATATGATCTTGATTCTTGATACCAGGGCCGATCGGTAGCTGAAGGGAACCGTCTGGTACGTTGCCAGATCTCCATCAACCCGGTATCGTATCTCGACGTTCTTCTTTTGTATGTTTGGTTCTATGTGGATATCTGAAGCGTTGCGCATGTATGCGTCGTTGATCACCCGGTTGACCAGTTGCATGATAACGCTGTCGGATTCGGTAATTTCGTTAT
The DNA here is from genome assembly GCA_964540715.1 of uncultured Syntrophaceae bacterium. Classification (GTDB taxonomy): domain Bacteria; phylum Desulfobacterota; class Syntrophia; order Syntrophales; family UBA2210; genus UBA2210. The sequence goes on from CAZINZ010000005.1 coordinate 42,414, forward strand.
CCTCGGCTTCAAACTCGTCTTCGGTGTCGAGTTTTCCTATGATATCGGTGATCGAGTCGGTGGTGTCCCCCGCCTGATAGAAATGGTTGATGAATTTCTGTATGTCATCGTACAGTGAAACGTCATACTCCACCGCACGGGTCCTCAGTAGATTTTCAATCATATCCTGTTTCAATACATTATTGGGATCATCTATGATAACCCTTATCTTGCCATCTTTCTTTTCCAGTGGGACCCACATTTCGCGCCGCAGGTACTCTTCCTTCAGGTTTTTCAAAAGATCGAAGGGAATTGGATATTTGCTGCTGAAGGGGATAAAGAGGCAGTTATAGAACTCTTCGAGCGACCTGCCCATATCATCCTTCGATATCTTGCAGTCTCTCATCAAATATGCCTCGACTGTTTCCCTGTTCATTTTCGTCTCTACCCAGGCCTTTTCCAGATCCTCATCCTTGATCAGGCCAAGGGTGAGCAGATAGTTAAATCTGGTCTTTCTCTTTTGGCTGACCCTCTCCTGATTGTGAAAGGCGGTCCCGAGGATGCCGGCCATTTCCATGAGAGAGTTTTGATCCTCTTCGGTAAAGCTTTCTCCATCCTCTGTGTTCAATATCTGGATAACACCCATCAAAATGTCATCATACAGGATCGGCACGGCCAGTATCTGGGAGGTCTTGAATCCTGACTTTTTGTCCCAGCTCGAGTCAAAATGGATTTCAGTAGATATTTTTTGTAGTTCACTGCTATTATATGCGTCGGGTATGTTCACAAATTTTTTGTTGTTGGCCACGTGTCCCGCTATGCTTCTGTTATCTATGGGCAGTCTGATTTCCTTTAATTTAGACCCGGCGAGAAGCATGGAATATATTTCGTTTTTTGTCCTGTCTGCCACGTATATGGTGATGGATTTGGCGTTGAAGATGCTGAGTATGTCGTCTCTCAGGTCGATAAGGATCTGTTTGACATTGGTGGCGGCGTGGATACGATTGGTTATGTCCTGCAGGGCCTTGCTGAGATTCAGTTTCTCCTCAAGCTCTGTTATCTGGGCCGTTGCTGTTTTGACGTCCTGATTTTGCTTTGATTGTAAGGTGTCCATTTGTTTTCTGTCCGGTGGTATATTTACTCTCGTTGTGATAGAGCTAGCAGCAGTATAAAACATGCTGTCAATATTTTCAACAAGAAATCCAAAAGCTTTGCGATATGTTTTACGGGTTGCTCCTGCTCGTCGGAATTACGATTGTCCTTGACAAATCACTGGAATATAAATTATCAAAAGTCATTGAAATGGAACGAAAGACCAAACCTGTAAACACAATAAAAAAGCTTTTATCGGGCCTTCCCGTTGTCATGGTGGCTCTGGGTGATTCACTTACCTATGGGTGGATGGTGGATAAAGGGTATCTGGATTTTCTGGGCGAGATGATTGGCGAAAAGTTCCCGGATTCCAGGTTTAGTTTGATAAATTGCGGAATGCCGGCAGGCACCGCGGATAATGGTCTGTACAGGTTACGGAGAGACGTTCTTAAACACAATCCGGACTGTGTCTTGGTGCAATTTGGCATTAACGATGCATTCTCCGGATATCCACCCGAGGAGTTTAGGGACAATATTGCGAAGATTGTATCTGGAATTAAGGAAAATACGGTCGCTGAGATGGTTCTTGTAACCTCGGTGTGTCTCGAAAACAAAAATGATAATACTCGCGTGAAGAGGTATTATGGTCAGCTTGAACAACTGGCCGACCGGCAAGGATTGCCTCTGGTAAAGGTGCACGAATACTGGGAGGATAGAATATCAGAAGGTTCACGTTTTGATGACCTGGTACAGTCTGATCGAGTGCACCCTGTTTCTCTGGGATACAGGTTTATGGCCGAGGCGGTCATGGAGTTGTTTATATGATGTGCTGATGCGCCGGAAGATTAAGACAGATAGGCTTACAAGATGCTGACTTGTTGAGTAATTACATGTTTAAACGGATTCTGTTTGAGAGGTGAGATAGATGAAATTAATGATATATATGCATGATATGTTTGCAGATGACCAAAGGCTGTATTACTGGATGAATATAATTTTTGCCCTCTTTTTTCTTTTTCCTGTAGGAGGTTTCATTATTTTCGGCATGAAATACGGCATTTTGACTGACACGTATCTCGCTCTCTTCTTTTTCTTCTTTCTGATTTTCTCACTGCTCGGTTTCTACATACTTCGGAGGATATTTGACCGGATAACAATGATATCCAAAGACATGTCAGAGAGGATGAAGTCCCGGTTCTTAGTTGAGCAACCGAAGAAGGGTGAGGACGAAATCATCAACATCATTAATACCTTCGGTATTCTGGAGAATCAATTTGGAACGACATTCGGGCAGCTGCAACGAAAGGTCTCGGAGATATCAAGCATTAAAGAACTCTCTGATCTATGTTATGTGACATTTGATCCCGAGGAAATTCTTTATGTTACCCTTGAGCGGGCACTGAAGCTGGCAAATGCGGATGTTGGTTCCGTATTAATCCTGGAACGTCCGCATCGAAAGGCGTTCGTTGTAAAGGCAGCCATCGGCCTTGGAGATCAAATCAAGCTTGGTGACAAGATAGATTTTGCTGACAGCATTGCCAAGTATGCGGTTATCAACAAATCGCCCCTTATCGTCGAGGACATTGAAAAAGACAGCCGTTTTGGCAGAAAAAATCGGCCGCTATACGGAACAAAGTCCTTTGTATGCATGCCATTTAAAACTATCAGGGATGTTGTTGGAGTGCTTACAATTTCCAGGAAGGACGATCATACTCCTTTTACCAGTGATGATGTGGAGATCCTGGGGGCCCTTCTTGGTAACGCGTCATTCACTTATGAAAATCTGCGTCTCATTAGTGAGAAAAAGGAAAGCGTATCTCATCTCCAATCAATGCAGAAAGTTGTGCAGGTTATCAATTCAAGTCTCAGTGGTGAAGAGCTGTTGCGCGCTATCCTCAGGGAGATACAGTCGGTGGCTTCGTTTGACCTCGCGATCATTCTAATGAAGGATGACACCAGGTATGATAGTGTAAAAATACTTGATTTTATGTCTGCCAGTGCCGTTCATTTATCAAAAGGCGCCGATTATTCCTACAAGGGGACAGTTTTTGACAAGATTTTGAGCCAGGGGATCACGTTAATCGTGGAGGATGCTGCCTCTTCGCTTGTTCACGAGTGCGAAAAGGAATTCTTTGCCGGGAGCCACGCCTGCGCCCTTTTCCCTTTGAAGGGTGGTGCGGGTGTTACGGGAGTTTTGGTTTTATACTCAGATAACGGTCCCGATCTCTTTTATGAACAGCAGGAACTTATAGAAAGTATGTCGGATGCTCTTTCCCTTGCCATAGACAGGAACAGAATCAGCCATTATGTCGCTAAACGGGACCGCGAGCTGGACACGTTAAAACAGATCGGAAGCGCCCTTGCATCTTCCACTTTTGATATGGGCAAAGTGCTCGAATACACCATGGACATGATCAGTGCTGCCATGAGTGTGGAGGCTAGTTCGCTGCTCCTTATGCGTGAGGATCAACTTGAGTTCACCGTGGCGTTGAATATTGACATTGAGATCCTTAAACGTTTCACGATAAAATTAGGCCAGGGAGTTGCCGGTTATGTTGCGGCCCGGGGTGAAGCGGTGATGGTGAATGATGTCAGTAAATCTTCGCTCTTTTATCCCGATGTGGATGAGGTTACCGGATTTGATACGAGGGCTGTCCTGTGTGTGCCCCTGATATCACAAGGCAAGGTTATCGGGGTTATCGAAGTGCTCAACAAGATGAACGGTGACTTTGATTCCAGTGATAAACAACTGCTTCAATCTATTGCATCCTCTGTCAGTGTGGCCATAGAGAATGCTAACCTTTATGAAGAAACCATGTCTATGGCGGAAAAAGAGCGGGAGATACGGAATATATTTCAGAAGTTTGTTCCCAAAGAGGTGGTGGAGAAGATTATCCATGGCGCCGAAACGGAGCAGCTTGCGGCTGAGGAATTCAGAATGGTCACGCTTGTAAATATCGATATCAGGGGATTTTCAATGCTTGCCCAGAAGGAAGGACCGCAGAAGACGGTACGTATGCTTAATCATTTCTTCTCCGTTATGGGAGGAATCGTATTCAAAAACGACGGTATCATTGATAAATATCTCGGTGACGGTTTTCTGGCGGTCTTTGGCGCTCCGGTTGCAAGCATACAGGATGCTGATAATGCTGTTACGGCTACGTTCGAGATGAAGGAATCCATTGCTGAAATGAACAATTACTGGCTTGAAGAGACAAGTCAACCGCTCGCTGTCGGTATCAGTGTTCATACGGGAGAAGTTGTTGTAGGGAATATAGGTTTTGATAAAAAGATGGACTATACCGTTATAGGTGATACGGTCAATACAGTGTTCAAACTGCAGAAACTCACAAAATCTTATATCAATAACATTTTGATCAGTGATAAAACCCTGCAAGCGGTCAAGGCTCATCTCGATGTGCGGGAAATCGATGAGAGTGATGCCGCAATGGACCCCTTGAAAGTTTATGAACTAACTGGTGTGAATGCGGGTAACGGAACGTCTGAGAAAGTGGGTAAAAAGAAACGGGGACGATCTAAATAAACTTTGTGCCTGCCAGCCTGCAGTTACGGTTTTTCTATATAGGCATATGCATTGTGGTTGTGTATGCTCTCCATGTTTTCCGCTTCTACGCTGTACCATGTAAAGTTATGATTCGCATTGATCTTTTCCGCGACGGTCCTTACAACGTCTTCCACAAACATCGGGTTCTCGTAAGCCTTCTCCGTTACATATTTTTCATCCGCCCTTTTAAGGAGTGAAAAAATTTCGCTGCTCGACGATTCTTCCACCAGCCTGATGACATCTTCTATCCAGAAAAACTTCTTAAATCTCAGTTTAAGCTTTACTACACTTCTCTGGTTGTGTGCGCCCATGTCGCTTATTTCCTTTGAACAGGGACACACCGTTGTAACCGGAACGGTGATGCCGACAAGAAAATCATTCTTTTCGTTGTTGCTTTCCCCGCAGAATGAACACTTGTATTCCATAAGGCTTTTTGCATTCGATACAGGCGCGGTTTTTTCCACGAAATATGGAAATCTTATCTCTATATGGGCGGATTCGGCGTTGAGCTTTTCTTTCATTTTGCACAGTATCTTCTGAAAAGTCTTTATGTTGATTTGCCCCCTGTACTCATTCAAGATTTCAACAAAACGGCTCATGTGTGTTCCCTTGAAGCGGTGCGGGAGATTGACATACATATTTATATCGGCATTGACGTGCTGTGTCCCGTTTGCCTTGTCGAGGACTATGATTGGGTATTTTATCCCCTTCACGCCTACTTTTTGTATATTTATATTCCTGTTATCTTTGAGACTTTGTACGTCTATCATCATTCTTTGTGCCTTTGTCACTTTGAGCTTGAACAGCTTTTTGCATATACTGCCTTAGAATTTTCAGATTCCCATACCGCGACGCGGGATACCTTCAAACCCATTATTGATGTATTTCCTTCCAGCCTGTTATATATAAATCTGGCGATGTTTTCCGATGTGGGGTTCATGTTTTTGAAGGCTGGCAGGTTGTTGAGGAATGTGTGATCAAGTTCTTCAAGGATTTCACTCACCCCTTTCTTCAGTACCCTGAAATCCAGAACGAGGCCGTCTTCATTTAACTCTTCGGCTGAGATGGTGACCTCAACATTGAAATTATGTCCATGGAGCTCTTCGTGTTTTCCACCGATATCCAGGGTATGGGCTGCGGAAAAAGTCTTTTTAACTGTAATTTCATACATATTGATATGTTCTGGTAGATGGTTTCTGCTACAGCAAGCGGGTTATATCCACGGCCTTCTCAATAATCATATCCGCGCCTGCATCGAGGAGGGTGTCGGCTTCTGAGTGTCCTGTCAATACCCCTATGGTGTATACCCCCACATCCTTCCCCACCGTGATGTCCATGGGATGATCCCCCACCATTGCCGCGAATTCTGCATCTGTGTCCAGCGCGTCAAGCGCCGTCAAAAGGTGATCCGGATGAGGTTTTACCTTCGTGGAGAATTCCCTGGTGATTACGACGTCACAAAAGGAATCTATATCGGGAAATATCTGTTTTATTGCGTCCATACAGTTTCTTGTCACAATGCCGACCTTTATGTGTCGTCTTCTCAGTTCATGCAGCATGTCTTCTGTGCCCGTGAACAGCTTACCCTCTTTCGATCCTTCGGTTTCTATATTGCTTATAAGCCTGTGTGCCCTGTTGAAAAATTCGTTTTCCCTTCCGGGGGTGCTCTCGGAGATGTGATTTTTCCCTGCTTCGATCATTTCTAACGCATAGAGGCCTTTCATGCCGTTCGAAGGTTTGCAATAATCGCTCATGAGATCCAGGACGGCCCTGTGCATCTCGATAAAGTCTATGTTCAGTTCGGCCAACGTGCCGTCAAAATCGAAGAGGATAGCTTTCAAATGTCTCATTGCGCGAGAGCCTTCAGGTATTGTTCTATCCTGTCGATGCCTTCCCCGATGTTTTCCATGGAGTTCGCGTATGAAAATCTGAGATATCCTTCGCAGTTTTTCCCGAAGTCGATGCCGGGTGTGACGCCGACATGAGCCTTCTCAAGGATGTCAAAGGCCATTTCATAGGAATTTGTGGAGAACGCCTTGATATTCCCCAGTATGTAGAATGCTCCTGTCGGTTCCACGGTGATGCCAAGCCCTATCTCACGGAGGCGCTTTATGATGAATTTTCTCCTTTCGTTGAAAATGTCCCTCATGCGAACCGCATCGCTCTCAGCTTCCCGAAGCGCCGCTACCCCTCCCCACTGTACAAAGGAGCTCGCAGAGATAAAGAAGTTTTGCTGGATCTTCTGCATGGGTCTTATGTATTCTTTCGGCGCGATGAGATATCCCAACCTCCATCCGGTCATGGCATATGCCTTGGAAAATCCGTTCATCACAAAGGCATTATCGGTGAACTCAAGGATGGAATGTTCCTGATCTTTTTCGTAGGCAAGACCGTGATATATCTCATCCGAGATTACAGGGATTCCGTGTGACGTTATCTCTGACATCATTTCAGGGCTGAGGAGATTTCCGGTCGGGTTGGAAGGAGAATTGATCATGATCCCCTTTGTCCTGGGGGTTATCTTTTCCATGATATCTTCCGGTGTATACTGAAAACCATTCTCTTCAAATACGTTGACACGGGCAGGAGCACCTTCGAAAAAACTGATATAATTTGGATAGCACGCATAATGCGGGTCGGATATAATTATCTCATCGCCTTTCTCAATGAGCGCGGAAAAGAGCAGAAACATGGCGGGCGAGGTTCCTGAGGTTACGATGATTTGATCCGGCGAGACATCCACACCGTACTTTGTGAAATAATGTTCGCAAATGGCTTCCCTCAATTCTATTATTCCGAGGCTGTGCGTGTAGTGTGTCTTACCCTCCCGTATGGCCCTGCAGCATGCTTCGTTTATGCATTCGGGCGTATCGAAGTCCGGTTCTCCGACCTCCATGTGAATGATATTTTTTCCATCCCTTTCCATTTCATGCGCCTTTTCAAGGATATCCATAACAATAAACGGGGGGATCTCAGATGCTCTCTTTGTAATCATGGGTTTCTCCAATTTATGTGTTCAAAAAGGAAAACTTACCTGTCCTGTAGAATCTTGTCAAGGAGTTTGGAACGCTTTTTGTGATTTCCCGTAAGATAATTTGGGCGTAGCGCTCTGGTGATAATTTTTTGTGTAGGTATCTCCGGAGGCTTAAAGTCAAAGACTATTTTGAGGAAAGACATGATGATATTAAATGTGGCCCCCCATAGAATCTCTTCTTCTCCGTCATTGTCTTTATGTATCAGACATGGAAATTTCCAATCATTTTTTGTATCGTCTGCGGGAGAATGAATGGAAAGAAATCTATAATTATCTTCATCGTAAAACGCCTGCAGTGGTATTTCCACCATCTTTTCCACTTCCCGGTTGGGATGAAAGTCCCATTTTTCCCCAACGAGACCCACAACGGGGAAGATTGTTTTTTTGAACATGCTAAGACTGTAAGAGGGCAGGGGTCCTAAAAACCGGATATTGAAAGGACTGAGCCTTATTTCTTCCCATGATTCCCGCACGGCATTGGCGAGGAAGAGGGAAATACTATCGAATGCCGCGTTTCCTCTTCTCCTGGCGTACATCAGGGCGTCTTTGTTCAGAAGGGAGTGGAACAGCTGGACGATGAAAAATCTCAGGAAGCGATCAATAAATGGTTCCAGTTTTCCTCCAGGTCCGCTAATGTCTCCGGACTGCGAAACACCGGCCGATCTCTTGCTCAACAGGAACGAAAAATCACCTTTGTTCGCCCGATGACCTGTTTCGAAGAAGATAGGGATTAAAACACCGGCCTCAAGCGATTTTCCATTACGTCTATCAGGTCTCACGGTTCGTTCATGGTAGTTGATTTCAGCTGTCCCCAGTCGCTCTACAATATGTCTAATGACGATGTCTTTGTTCATGGTAACCACTCTCACAGGCCTTACCACCTGCGCAGTTACAATCAATCTTCGTTAATGCAATTGTGTCATGAAGACTCTTCCGGCGTGTATTCATGATATAGGGGCATTTTGCACTTGGAACAGAGGGGAAGATCCTGAAGTCTGTCCTCCGGTACGCGATTTTTGGCTCCGCAGTGGAGGCACTGTACTACAAGTTCATCCAGCAGAAACCCGCACTTGCCACAGACGGGCCGGTCTTTCAGACGACGCCGGAATATGCGGTTTTTTTGCCCGCATCTTAGACAGCGGACAATAAAATAATTCTGGAGCATTCGGAATATCAGCTATATGCCTGTGGTTATTTTTTTTCGCAAGCCTTGACCTTGAACAAAAATCCACAAAAATCAACAGAATCTCGTTTCCATATCTTTTCTGTCAAGGTATGGAAATCTTTATGGTGCCGCCTCTTCCCAATATATCATGAAGGTGAACATATCCTTCAAGGTGCCCATCACTGTCTATTATTGCCAATGCGGTGATCTCATCCTTTTGCATAATTTCTATGGTTTGAGACAGAGATGCGCCGGGATCAACCGTCCTGGGGTTTATTGTCATCAGATCGTCCACAAGTTTTTCCTTGAAATCTGTCCCCTTCCTGATATGCCGTCTCAGGTCCCCGTCGGTCAGGATGCCCAGGAGGTGGGTTTCTCTGTCCGTTATAAATATGAAACCAAGGTTCTTTCTGTCCATTTGTTCAATGGATTCAAGTGCAGATGTCCTCAAAAACACTACCGGTATATCGCTGGCGCCGATCATGACATCCTTTACCCTTGCCATCAGCCTTTGACCGAGGTGCCCTCCGGGATGAAATTTAAAAAAATCTTTTTCAGTAAATTCCATCTTTTCGACAAGGGCAACAGCGAGGGCATCCCCCATTGCCAGTGTAGCGGTGGTGCTTGATGTAGGAGCAAGTCCGAAAGGGCATGCTTCCCTTTCAACGCTCACATCTATAGCAACGTCGCTATTTTTGGCAAGTGTTGAGTTCATGTTGCCAGTAAAGGCGATAAGGGAAAGTCCGACGTTCTTTACGCTCAGGATAAGAGTGTTCAGCTCACTCGTTTCACCGCTGTTTGATATGGCGAGCATTACATCATCTCTGGTCACGATTCCGAGGTCTCCATGTAATCCCTCTACCGGATGAAGGAAGATAGCAGGTGTTCCGGTACTTGTCAGGGTTGCTACTATCTTCTTCCCAACGAGACCTGACTTTCCTATCCCCGATACGATTACCTGGCCTTTGGCCTTATATATGATTTCGACGGCCCTGGAGAATCTGGAGTCTATTACGTCGATAAGCTTCAGGATGCTTTCCGCCTCTATCTTGAGGACTTCTTTCGCATGTTTTATTGAATCGCTCATACCCCTTACTCCCTATCCACACGCTCTATATACCAACAAGCAAAAAATCACAAGATGCGTGAAGGCCTTCGCAAACCCTATCGAACGATAACAGATTGCACCAGCTTTTCCAGTTTTTCTTTTATATTGCCGATTTCCTCGTCGGTATGGGTACCTTCGTTCATAAACCCGGGGTCCAGGGTTTTTGAGGGCACAAATTTTTGCAGTACATGGCATCTGGCCCCACCTGTAAGAATGCCTATCTTTTCTATATCTGTTCCTGTCAGAAGGGATTTCACTATGGTTGTCCTGAATTCATAATCGATGCCGGAGTTCATTATCAGCTTTATACTCTCCTCGATATCTTCAGGAACTATGGAAGCTTTGGTAACTTCTCCATATTTCTCAAGTGGTGCCTTGACGTCCATGGCTATATAATTCAAGAGGTTACCATCGATCAGTTTCCTCAGGACCTCCGGAAACGATCCATTTGTATCGATCTTGACCATATAGCCCAGCGATCTTATTCGTTTTATGAATTCAATAAAATCGGGTTGTAATGTGGGCTCTCCCCCGGTGATATTTACAGCGTCAAGCTTGCCCTTCCGTTTTTCGAGAAAGCTGAAAACCTCATCATCTGTCTTGGTTTCCCTGTACAGTGAAGGTATTACAAGTTCCGGATTGTGACAGTACGGGCACCTGAAATTGCACCCCTGTGTGAATATCGTAGCGCATATCCTGCCTGGATAATCAATCAAAGAAAACCTTTGTAAATCTCCAATTTTCACCTCATTACACCTGAAACATCTTTCTGGCCTTGAATTCTTCCTGCTTTCCCTTGTTCCACTGCTTGACCGGACGCAGATACCCGACCACGCGGGAAAAGACTTCACAGGGTGCTTCACATGTCGGGCATGTATACTGTTCCCCATTAAGATAGCCGTGATTCGGACACACACTGAAGGTGGGGGAAAAGGTGAAGTAGGGAAGGTGGTATTTGTCACAGACCCTGCGTACCAGCACCTTTACGGCGGAAGGGTCCTCAATACGCTCACCAGCGTAGATATGGAATACCGTTCCCCCTGTATATTTTGATTGAATTTCATCCTGGAGATCCAGCGCTTCAAAAATGTCATCGGTGAAGTTAACGGGAAGCTGAGTAGAGTTGGTATAGAATGCCGACGTGTCGGGACTATCTCCATTTGTGGGAGCACAGATTATATCCGGGTGTTTCTCTTTGTCTTTTTTGGCGAGGCTGTATGATGTTCCTTCAGCCGGGGTTGCTTCAAGGTTGTAGTTATTCCCGGTTTCCTCCTGGAATTCAAGCAGCCTGTTCCTCATGAAATCGAGTATTCTTTTTGTGAATTCCTGTCCCTCGGGATCGCCGATATCTTTTCCGGTAAGATTGAGACATGCCTCATTCATCCCCACGAGACCTATCGTAGAGAAATGGTTCTTCCAGTATTCACTGAAACGCTTTTTCACATCTCTGAGATAGTATTTTGTGTAGGGATACAGATCCCTGTCGGTAAATTTTTCGAGCACCTTCCTTTTTATCTCCAGACTTTTCTTCGCCAGGACCATCAGATGGTCCACCTGCTTGACAAATTCATCCTCCGTTTCTGAAAGATACCCGATTCTTGGCATGTTGATTGTTATTACGCCGATGGAGCCGGTCAGGGGATTGGATCCGAAGAGGCCACCCCCTCTCTTCTCAAGTTCTCTGTTATCTATCCTCAGCCTGCAGCACATGCTCCTTGCGTCTTCCGGATTCATGTCGGAATTGACGAAATTTGAGAAGTAGGGCACTCCGTATTTTGCCGTCATTTCCCATAAATAATCGAGATCGGGATTATCCCAGTCAAAATCTTTAGTGATATTATATGTCGGAATCGGGAAAGTAAAAACGCGTCCCTTGGCGTCTCCTTCGGCCATTACCTGGAGGAAGGCTTTGTTGAAGGTGACCATCTCTTGTTGGAACTCTTTGTATGTTTCATTTTGTGGCTTTCCCCCTATAATGACGCCCTGGTCAGCATAATACTGCGGCACCTTGACATCCAGCGTGACATTGGTAAAGGGCGTTTGAAACCCCACACGTGTTGGAACATTTATATTGAAGATAAATTCCTGAAGGGCCTGTTTTACTTCTTTATAACCGAGGTTATCGTATCTTATGAAAGGGGCGAGGAGGGTGTCGAAATTTGAGAATGCCTGCGCGCCTGCAGCTTCTCCCTGTAGAGTATAGAAAAAATTGACTACCTGCCCGAGTGCGCTGCGGAGATGCTTTGCAGGTTTACTCTCCACTTTTCCGGATGCCCCCTTGAAGCCTTCTAACAGGAGGTCATGAAGGTCCCATCCTACACAGTAAACCGAGAGGATGCTGAGGTCATGAATATGAAAATCACCATTTATCTGAGCGTTTTTGATTTCGTCGGGATATATCTTGTTTAACCAGTAGACTTTGCTTACCTCAGATGAAAGGTAATTGTTAAGTCCCTGAAGAGAATAATCCATGTTGCTGTTTTCATTTATCTTCCAGTCCATCTTCTTGAGGTACTGATCAACAAGATCAACCTCCATCTTATTGGTAATTTCTCTCAATCTCGCGTGTTGATCCCGGTATATAATGTACGCCTTGGTCGTTTTGCGGTATGAAGAACCAAGGAGTACCTCTTCAACAATATCCTGTACTTCTTCAACGGTCATAACCTTGTTGTCGAAGAGCTTTTCCGCCAGGTTCAGTACCTTTATTGTAAGTCTTTTCGCTTCTCCCTCTCCAAAGTCGCCGGTTGCCATTCCCGCCTTTGCGATGGCATTAGTGATCTTTGCGGCATCAAACCCGGAAAGACGTCCGTCTCTTTTTTTTATTTTGGTGCGCATGGATTACCCCCCACTGTCTATTATGGTAAACACAACATATTGTAGTGGCATAATAGTATGAACACTATATGTTGTCAAGGGGGATATTTTATGTGATTCGGTCTCATTGGAAGAATGTGTTGAAAACAGGCCATTTTCTTAATGAAAAAAATGTGATGTCATTTGATGTTTCGACAGACAGTGGAAAGGAAAGGGGGATCTCGATACGCCGGAAGCGACGTATCGTGGATTCCCCTCTCGATGATTCTCGGGTTGATTCTATTTGATCAGATTTTTGCTTTTCAGCCAGTCCATGGCCACATCATGAACCTTCTTGTGGTCGACATCCACGGCCTTGTTTAGCTGCTGCATCTCTTCCGTGGTCAGGTTATCCGCGACCGGTTTTAATATGTCTTTGATCTCAGGATACTTATCAAGGATTTCCTTGCGAACAACTGGTACTGGATTGTAGACAGGGAAAAAGAATTTATCGTCCACAAGATTTACAAAACCAAAGGCCGCGATTCTGCCGTCGGTGGCAAAACCCATTGCGGAATTGACCAGTCCTTTCTTCAATGCCTGGTAGGTAAGGCCCACAGACATTTTCTTGACCTGTTTGGCAGGAAGCTTGAAATTATACATTTTCATGATGCCTTTAAATCCGTCAGGGCGTTCCCAGAATTCCGAGTCCAGGGCGAATATGAGTTTGGCCGGATTTTTAGTGACATAGACACCCAGATCAGAGATGGTCTTAATCCCGAGTTTCTCCGCTTCTGCCTTTCTCATCATCAGGGTGTAGGTGTTGTTGAACTTTACAGGATCGAGCCAGACAAGACCTTTCTCGGCGTCGGCTTTTTTGACCCAGTCATACACCTTCTCGGGGACGGTCATAATTTGCTTATCCTTCTGCTTGTAAAACAAGGTGTATGCCGTTCCGGTATACTCAAAATAGAGGTCGGTCTGTGCATTTTCCAGAGATTTCCTGGCTATTACTGTGCCTACACCGGTTTTGAGGGTGACATCAAACCCCGCCTGTTCGAGAAGAATGCTTGCCAGTTCGGGAAGCAGGAGCTGTTCCGTATAGTCCTTGCCGCCCACTGTCAGGCTTTTCTCTTTGGCAAAAGCAATGCCTGAGAAAAGTAGAGTAGAAATAAGTATTGCCGGAAGAACAAGTTTACATATCTTTTTCATGTCATACCTCCTTTTTTTGCTCCTGGCCGAATGCCGGAGAGCTTTAATGTTTGAGGATGCGAACAAAAATTACGTTGTATTGTTTTTGCTCAAATCCCGGGTTAAGTGCTCATTGTTGAACAGAAAGCCAAAGTCTCATATCTATTCCTAATCAGAAAGACGCAGTCCCCTTGAGATCAGGGCTAGCCCTAATAGCTCAGACAGAAAATCCGCAAAAAGTGCCAGCAGCGTTACCGGAATTGCGCCGGCAAGCAGCTTGTCTGTCTGCATAAGGTTGATTCCGGTGAATATCAGGTCCCCCAGTCCCCCGGCCCCGATGACATAGGCGAGCGCGGCTGTGCCGATATTGATTATCAGGGCCACCCTGAATCCTGTGAGAATCACCTTCATGGCATTCGGTATCTCCACCTCCATCAGGATTTTAAGAGGGGGCATTCCCATGCCTTTCCCGGCATCTATCAGTTCCGGGGGTACCGCGGTAATCCCGGCAAGTGTATTTCTCGCGATGGGAAGTATGGAATAGATCGTAAGTGCGAATATCGCCGGTTTTGTGCCGATACCCAGGAAACTCATGGCAAGCGCGAGAACGGCAAGAGAGGGGATGGTTTGTCCCAGTCCGATAATATACATGCAGATCCCGGCGTACCGGCGAAAACGCTTTCTGGTAAGCACAATTCCCGCTGTTACTCCTATGATCGTGGCAAAGATCATACTGACCGTCACCATGTACAGATGCTGGATGAACAATTCCATGATAACGGGATATTCGTATGGATCCGAGAGTAATTCTATCAGACCCGTTCGCTCGAACGTCACACCCGCAATCAGTATGATAACCGCAATGCTAATCTGGTATAACTTTGTCAATAGTCTGTTCATCGCGCGAGCTTCCTTTGTACCCGGATGCCTTCTGGCGTTGCGAGTCGTTCCAGCAGGGCCATTCCACCGTCAACGATTATGGCAAGGAGGGAAACAAGTATGGCGCCGCTCAGTATCATCTCCGGGTATACACGGGCGATACCCTGCTGGATATATACGCCCAAGCCTCCCGCTCCAATATAGGTGGCGATAGCGGCAATTCCAATATTCATGACGGCAGCCGTCCTCAGCCCCGCAATGATAACGGGGGTGGCCAGCGGGATTTCCAACTCTCGCAGGAGCTTCCACTTGCCCATGCCCATACCTCTTCCCGCGTCCACCAGGGAAGGAGGAACATTCTTTATGGCCGTATATGTATTTCTGATTATGGGGAGCTGACTGTAAAGAACCAGGGCTATCACGGCAGGAACTTTTCCCAGTCCCATATTGACTATCGCAAGGACGGGGAGCATCAACCCAAAGAGGGCAATGGAGGGGATGGTCATGAGTATGTTGGCGCCGTTCAAGACCCTGGAAGCGAACTGCTCGTGCTTCGTAATGACGATGCCCAGAACCACGCCGATGGGTGTGGCTATCAGGAGTGCTATCCCCACAATCCAAACATGCTCCCAGGAGAGATACAGAACCTCGTTAAAGTTATCCACTATGAATCGCAATGTACTCATGCCGATACTCCATTTTCACCAGCTTCCGCTTCATCGGCGTAGCTTTCTTTTACCGCTTTCTGTATGTCGTTGTAGGTTACCGTACCGGCAAAGTTTTTATCCTCGTCCACCACACAGAAGGTTCCGGCATCATGCATGAGCATGAAGGAGAGGACATCCCGGAGCGAGGTTTTTTCCCTCAGGAACAGGGGATATCGTTCCACCACATCCCGTACAGGCCCTTCTTCATACTTGAGGGATTTCTGTGTGACATGACCTATCGGTCTGTTCCGTTCGATCACGATACCGTAGCGAAATCCCTTTTCGTCGAGAAAATGTAATGCTTCCTGGGAACGGTCGGCACCCTGGACGATATTCTTCGGTCTCCGGTTGATGACATCGCTTACCTGCATAAGCCCGAGGACTTTCAGAGCCCTGTCGGAACCCACGAAGTCGGCGACAAATTTATTTTTGGGCTGCGTCAGAATGACCTCGGGTGTATCATACTGTATCAGACGTCCCTTGTCGAAGATGGCAATGTGATCGCCCATCTTGATCGCTTCGTGAATATCATGAGAGACAAAGGCCACTGTCTTCTTCAGTTTTCCCTGAAGCTTGAGGAACTCATTTTGAATCTCTTCCCTGTTTATGGGGTCTATCGCGCCGAAGGGTTCATCCATGAGAAGGATGTCGGGGTCTGCGGCAAGTCCCCGAGCGACCCCCACTCGCTGCTGCTGGCCACCGGAGAGCTCGGCGGGGTAACGCTCTCTGTACAGTTCAGGTTCCAGGTTATTCATTTCAAGCAGGGTATCAATGCGTTTACTGATACGTTCTTTGTCCCACTTCAAAAGTTTGGGGACAACGGCAATATTTTCGGCTATCGTTTTGTTCGGGAAGAGTCCGATGGCCTGAATCACGTATCCCAGACGCTGTCTGAGCTGTACGATGTCGAGGTCCATGATGTTCTGATCTTCTATGGTTATGCTTCCCCGTGTGAGTGTCTCAAGTCTGTTGGTAAGTCGCAGAGTAGTTGTCTTGCCGCACCCCGAGGGGCCAAGAAACACCACTACTTCCCCCTTCGGCATGGTGAAGCTCACGTTATCAAGGGCGGTTACGGTATCATTTCCCGTACCGAATATCTTTGTTACAGAGTCATAGGTTATCATTGAAGGCCCCTTTGCTCTATGAATTGCTGATCTTTGTTTCAGAGTATGGGCGGAACTTTTGCCGCGATCCGGTTGTTCCACGCCACCAACAAGTGATGGAGTTTTTCAAGGTGTTTTCAGGTATAATAGACTGATTGGTTGTGCGTGAAGATTTTTGTAGGATGTTCTTTAATCATGACTTATTCGACTACCATACGTTGCACGCAATGTCAAATCCGGTTGAGATAATACGAGAGTATGAATCATTAAAGACTAAGGTAATTAAGGAGTTGTGCTCTGAAAAGATCAGCCATTTTAGGGAGAATGGAGATGGGGGAAGGGAACTCTGCGCTTAAATATAAACCTTCACTGATACAAAACTCAATTGTTGGGAACGATGAATCTTAAAAACTTGACTATCCCATGCAGCTCGTACTAATAGTGCCTTTAACACTAACACTTCTAACGCAATTAACTGGAGGGAAACGAAATTGATTCCAAGGTATTCAAGAGATGAGATGACTTATATATGGAGCCCTGAAAACCGGTTTAAAAAGTGGCTGGAGATAGAGATTCTCGCGTGTGAGGTCCTTGCCGCCAAAGGGAAGATACCGATTGAATCACTTGTTAATATCAAGAAAAGGGCCGGTTTTGATGTGCAGAGGATTGACGAAATTGAGAAAACCGTTAAGCATGATGTAATCGCTTTCCTTACCTCTGTTTCGGAAGGGGTGGGGGAGGACGCGAGATACATACATATGGGTCTCACTTCTTCCGATATCCTGGATACCTCTCTCGCGGTTCTCTTGAAAGAGGCGGCGGAGTTGCTTGTAGAGGATCTGGATGCGCTGCTGATTGTCCTGAAAGATAGGGCGTTTGAATATAAAGACGCTATTATGATTGGAAGATCCCATGGAGTGCATGCAGAGCCGATCACCTTCGGTCTCAAGATGGCTCTGTGGTATGAGGAGATGAAAAGGAACAGGATACGGTTAATCAGCGCTCAGAAAACGATCAGTTGTGGGAAGATATCTGGGGCCGTAGGTACCTTCTCCTTTATCGATCCGGGCGTCGAGGAATATGTATGCGCAAAACTAGGGTTGGAACCCGCGCCGATATCCACGCAGATTGTCCAGCGAGACAGACATGCCGAATATTTTTCAACCCTTGCCATCATAGCTTCTTCCATTGAAAAATTTTCCACAGAGATCAGACATCTCCAGAAGACGGAGGTCAGGGAGGCCGAGGAATTCTTTTCTCCCGGGCAGAAGGGGTCTTCGGCGATGCCCCACAAGAGGAACCCGGTGCTTTCGGAGAATCTCTCCGGTCTCGCGAGGCTTGTACGATCATACGCGCTCGCGTCCATGGAAGATGTGGCCCTCTGGCACGAACGGGACATAAGTCATTCTTCTGTTGAAAGAGTTATCGCCCCTGACGCCACTATACTACTTGATTTCATGCTGAGCAGGTTTACTGACCTTACGAAGAACCTTCTTGTGTATCCGGAAAGGATGATGGCCAATCTCAATATGACCAGGGGATTGGTGTTTTCACAGATGGTGTTGTTAAAATTTATTGAAAAAGGAATGTCGAGGGAAGACTCATATGCAATTGTCCAGAGAAGCGCCATGAAATCGTGGAACGAAGATCTGGATTTCAAGCAGTTGCTTCTCGAAGACGAGCAGGTTATGTCGTATCTTAGCTTTGATGATATTGAGAATGTATTCAGGCTGGAAAATTTTCTTGGTCAGATAGATTTTATTTTTGACAGGGTGTTTGGAGGAAAAAATGAAGACGCTTAAATTGATTGTAGTAATGTTTTGCCTCGTTGGAATTTCAGGATGCGGTCAAGTGAAAGAGTATATTCAAATTGCGAGAAATGATACCATTTCAGTGCAATATCTCGATATACTGAACAAGTACACGAGAGAGAAGACACTATATTCCGAATTTGAGACAAGTATTCGCATTGTCGCTACGTTGAAAAGCAGCGAATTTACTGACGCTTATCTTTCGGAATACTCCAGGCTTTATCTCCTGACGTCCGCAGATAAAGAGCAAAGGAGAGATATCCTGTCTGATACGTCGTCTGATCTAAGAGAGTTCTTGTTTTACGCGTATGTTCCCGACCGGAAATTCAACGATCTTTCTAAGGCCGATTCTGCTTGGAGGGTGCTTTCTGTCGGCGTAAGAGGAGAAACGCTGGAGCCTCTCGACATAAGAGAGATAGACAGTACGCCTCTTGTTACCAGATTATTCCCATATGTGAAGCCTTATGGAAAATTCTACAGTGTGAAATTCCCCAAATTATTGTCTTCCGGCAAAGGGGATGTTGCTGTAGAGGACGCGCCGGAGCTTGTTTTCACAGGCGTGCTTGGAAAGATTGAATTGACATGGGGTGCGGGTCGTTAATCGGGGATAACAACATCCATGCTGTATGATATGGTCCAGCCTGGTTGAGCGTGAATCATATCTGCTCGAGATAAAGCCCCTTTTCTTCGAAGAGCTTCAGACAGGCATCTACGGCTTCCGGATCGTAGAGGGTGCCCCCCCTGTCCTGTCGTATCGTTTTTAATGCTTCGGCTATGCCCAGAGATGGTCTGTAGGGCCATGGCCTCCACTACATCCGCGACTGTTATAATCCTTGCCTCCACAAGGATGT
>CAZINZ010000006.1:0-35926 GCA_964540715.1 uncultured Syntrophaceae bacterium
GCACAATCGTCACAACACCCAGAAGGTTTGATCGCAAAAAAGACAGCATGGTGGCGCCTCCTAAAATTTAACTTCTGGAACCGCTTGAGCGGATTCGGGAACATCGAAGAAGTCTGCCTTCGCAAATCCGAACATCCCCGCCATTATGTTGGCCGGGAATGTCCTGATTCTGACATTGTACATCCTCACGGTCTCATTATAGCGTCTTCTCTCCACGGCGATCCTGTTCTCCGTGCCGGCCAGCTCATCCTGAAGTCTTAGAAAATTCTGGTTCGACTTGATATCGGGATAGCGCTCAACGGTGACGAGCAGCCTGCTCAATGCCCCTGTCAACTGGTTATTTGCAGCTATCTTGTCGGGGATATTTTTCGCCCCGCCCACCTTTGCCCGGGCCTCTGTGACACCTATAAAGACCTCTTTTTCCTGTCTGGCAAAACCCTTTACAGTCTCCACAAGGTTCGGGATAAGGTCGAAGCGCCTCTGCAGCTGATTTTCCACCTGGGCCCATGACGCCTTCACTCCTTCGTCAAGTGTTACAAAGCTGTTGTATGTTCCCTTTATGCCGGAATAAAACATCAACAAAATTACGACTATTACTGCAACCGCAATTAAAAGATTCCTCTTGCCTTTCGTCATTTGTATGGTCCTCCTTATTGGTTAGACAACATTTCCAGAAAACTTCTGAATGAAGCAGCGTGCCATCTCTGTGGGGCACAGAGGCCACGCGCTACCCCTTCTATTCCAGTTCATCAACAAACTCCCACAGTTTTCTTACCTCGACCAGATAGGCCGTAAAGATATCGCTTATCTCGGAGGGTGTAAATTTTTTATTTTCTTCCTTCATGTCCAGGCAATTCATAAAGACATTCCTGTCAATCGGAATTTCACGGGCAAGCGCCTCCACAATCTCCCGTCTCGAAGAAGGGATCTCCATGCCCTTGAGGTAGAGAAGCCCCCTGAAGATGGAAACAAAGGCGGTTATCGACTCTCCTGTCAACTCCTTTATTCTCCGGGGTTTTCCGTCCGCTTCCAGAAATCTTTCCCTCAAAAGAAGCAGTTTCCCCTTGATCTCGCGCTCGCACTGCAGCCGCAAATGACGAGCTTCGAAGGATATGTCCTTCAGAACATCCTCGCCATACACGAGAACATATCCCTTCTGCATATTGAGGAATTCAAGCGGATACGAATCGAGAGAAGAGGAAATGTATGACTTTGTCATGAACAGCGGGGTTGCCACGTTTTTCTTCCGCCATCTCGAAACCGTTTCAACTGCCTCACCGAGACGGTCGATGGCCTCTTCGGAAAGGACTATAATAAAGTTCAGGTCCGATTTCCCCGGTCTGTAGTCTTTTCCAGCCGCGCTGCCGTAAAGGATAATGGATGTGAGGTCATCGCCATATATCTTTTTGTAATCTTCAGTGATATTGGAAAACATCTCTTCCGGTTTGTTTATTTTCGCCATCTTTCTCACTTCCTCCGCGATATTTAAAAAAGGCTAAAATCCCCGTCCAGCCCCGCCACCTCCACTCATGCCTCCGCCGAAACCTCCGAATCCTCCTCCAAAGCCCCCGCCGAAGCCCCCGCCACCTCCTCTGCCTCCCATCAGGAGCATAAGGAGTATAAACGGAAGCATCCTTCTTCCCTGTCTGGTCCCCAGCAGAAGGGACATGACAATAAAAAGCATAATAAGAGAGAAGATGCTGCTACCCTTTTTCTCTGCCGATACCGGCATGCGGCGCGTCTGAGGCGCCCCGGTCAGAGACACACCGGCGTCTTTCGCGATCACAGACGATACGGCAACCATCGCACCTGACAATCCCTTGCTGTAGTCGCCTTTCCGGAGCCAGGGCATCACGTACTGGTCCAGGATACCTCCCACGAGACCGTCCGGGAGTACCCCCTCGACACCGTATCCCGTCTCTATCCTGATCCTTCTCTCCTTTACCGCGAGGAATATCAGGACACCCTTGTCCTCGCCTTTTTTGCCGATACCCCATGCCTCATACAACCTGTTTGCGTAATCGCCGGGTTCATCTCCCCCGATATCCTTCATGGTAACCACTACTACCGAAGTTCCCGTCTTACTGAGGACCTCACTTGCCAGTGATTCCATGGACTGCGTGTACCTCTGTGAAATGACACCCGCGAAGTCGTTGACCGCCCCCACGGGTCTCGGAAAATCGCTGCCTCCATAAACGCAGGTGGCAATCAGGCACACTATTGCTCCCAAAATAAGTGAACCAGCTAATTTCTTTTTCAAATCAGAATTCTCCTCGATGGGATTTATGAAAACCGGTAAAATAGATTCAGCCTGCTCCAGTCACCTTCAAAAAATCATCCGGGATCTCTTTCCTTCAGTCAAAATCGCGATATTGCCACAATTATAAATAACAATGCAACCCTTTTTCACTCCCTGGGGGGAGAAAGGGTTAGGAAAATTCGAAACTGGAGACGAAAAACCGGAAACCACAGATGCCGTGGGGCCTGTTTTCATCTGTTGGTTAATTCCGTAAAAATGTGTTACTGTGCGTCCCGAAAGTGACGGGCTGGCGCATGGATAATAAAAAGATACTGGTGACAGGAGGGGCTGGATATATAGGCAGCCATACCTGTCTTGAATTGCTTGAGGCCGGGTATGATGTAACTGTTGTCGATAACCTTGCTAACAGCAGTGAGAAGTCACTTGAAAGGGTGCAACAGATTGCGGGGAGGTCCCTGAAATTTCATAAAGTGGATTTGCTGGACAGGGGTGCGCTGAGCATGGTTTTTGATGACACCTCAATTGATGCGGTGATTCACTTCGCGGGCCTGAAGGCGGTTGGAGAATCCGTCAGTATGCCGCTTCACTACTATCATAATAACATTACAGGGACGATTCATCTTTGCGAGGTTATGAGAGAGCACGGTATCAGAACAATGGTCTTCAGCTCCTCAGCTACTGTGTATGGAGATCCTCACACGGTTCCGATAATGGAAGACTTTCCGTTGGTGCCCACCAATCCATACGGACGTTCAAAGCTTATGATTGAAAAAATCCTTCGTGATGTTCATGTCGCGGAGGTGGGATGGAACATCGCTCTTCTGAGGTACTTCAACCCGGTAGGGGCCCATCCCAGTGGTTTGATAGGCGAAGATCCGAACGGGATACCGAACAATCTGTTTCCATATATTACGCAAGTTGCGGTCGGCAAACGCGCGGCGCTTCCGGTATTCGGTAATGACTACCCTACTGTGGACGGGACAGGCGTAAGGGATTATCTTCATGTTGTGGACCTCGCTGATGGTCACCTGAGGGCGCTGGAAAAACTGTCATCCGACCCCGGTATTTTTACCTGTAATCTTGGAACCGGGCGGGGATACAGCGTCCTTGAGGTTGTCGAAGAATTCAGAAAGGCTTCCGGCCGCCGTATACCTTGTGATATAGTGGGGCGACGTCTGGGTGATATTGCCGTATGTTATGCCGATTCTTCGAAGGCGAAAGAGGAGATGGGCTGGTCGGCACAGAGAGGTATGGACGAGATGTGTGCCGACTCCTGGCGCTGGCAGTCCCGAAACCCGGACGGATATTGACAACAGTTGTCAGAGATTGGGAAAATGGCTGAAAAAAGATTGGATCCCATTCTGTTTCTTATAGATGGGACAAATTATATATACCGAGCGTTTTACGCGATTCACGGGCTCTCAAATTCCAGGGGGTTTCCCACCAACGCGATCTACGGTTTTACCAATATGCTTATGAAATTATGCCGCGACTGGGCGCCGGATTATATCGCCGTCGCGTTTGACTCGAAGGGTCCCACGTTCAGGCACGAAGCGTACGATCAATACAAGGCGAACCGCAGCGCGATGCCCGATGATCTCCGACCGCAGATCCCGCATATCAAAGATGTTGTTCGCGGTTTTTCCATGGTTGTTATTGAAAAGCAGGGGATAGAGGCGGATGATATTATCGGCACCCTGGTGAAGAGATACTGCCAGACGGGCATTAAGGTGGTCATTGCATCCGGTGATAAAGATCTGATGCAGCTTGTGTCGGACAACGTCCTGATGGTGGACACAATGAAGGGCATAACCTACGATGTGGAGGGCGTCAGGAATCGTTTTGGCGTCGGACCCGACAGGGTAATCGATATACTGGGTCTCGCTGGAGACACATCTGATAATGTTCCAGGTGTCCCCGGTGTGGGTGAGAAGACGGCGCTCAAACTGGTGAATCAGTTCGGCTCTCTCGAAGGTGTCCTGAAAAATGCCGGAGAGGTTAAGGGCAGAGGGCTGAGCGAAAAACTGAATGAATTTGCCGATCAGGCCCGGATGAGCAAAGAACTGGTTACCATTAGAACGGATGTCCCGATAGAAGCCGACTTGGAGGATCTTCGTTTCAAGGAACCTGATGTGGATGGGTTGAAAGAGATTTTCAGGGAGTTTGAGTTTCCCGCCCTCATCTCGAAACTGAGAATAGAGGAAGAGAGAGAGGAAACGGATTACCGTCTGATCGTCGATGAAATGAAATTCGGCAATCTGTTGAATGAACTTCGACAGTCCGGTGAATTTTCATTCGATCTGGAATTGACTTCGGATGAGGCGATGAGGGCTCAGATTGTCGGGATAGCGGTCTGCAGCGGCGCGAAAAAGGCCTGTTATATACCCCTGTCTCATACATGTAGGGGAGCTGGTGGGCAGCTTGCCCTGGATATGGTGCTGGAGCGCATGGCGCCGCTCTTTTCTGATGACAGCCTGAAGAAATATGGACACGATCTAAAGACGGCATCTCTTGTCCTCTCGCGCAGAGGAATCGTGCTGAAGGGATGGGCGTGCGATGTCATGGTGGCCTCTTATATCCTCAACCCTTCCAGGCGAGGGAATGATCTGGCCGATATCGTGCAGGACCACCTCGATCGCACGATTGCCACCCTTAAAGATCTGACAGGGAGCGGAGCGAAGGCTGTCCCGTTTCAGGCAGTGTCTCTCGAAGCTGCAACGGATTATTCGTGTAGCAGGGCGGACTTTATATTCAGACTCGCTGCTCTCATGGTGGTAAGGATTGAGGAGGCGGGTCTGGGTGACCTTTTTCATGATGTGGAGATGCCCCTTGCAGGAGTGCTTGCCTCGATGGAGAAAAAGGGGGTTCTTCTCGATTGTGAACTTCTGGGAGAAATCTCGCGCCAGCTTGGAGAACTAATCGATGTCTCCGAGGAGAAGATATACAGTCTTGCAGGTGGGGAGTTCAATATAAATTCCCCGAAACAGCTGCAGACGATACTTTTCGACAGGCTTGGCCTACCCAGGGGGAGAAAAACAAAAGCAGGCTACTCGACGGATGTGGACGTATTGAAGAGTCTCGCGAGGTCTTATGACCTTCCGGCGGAGATACTTGAGTACCGCGGCATGGCAAAGCTCAGATCAACTTATGTCGATGCCCTGCCCGCGCTTGTCAACCCGGAGACAGGCAGGGTGCATACATCGTATAATCAGACTGTGACGGCGACGGGAAGGCTTTCGAGCAGCAATCCCAATCTCCAGAACATACCGATAAGGACGCCGGATGGGAAGCGGGTACGTCGGGCCTTCATAGCGCCTGAAGGATGCGAAATCGTGTCGGCTGATTATTCTCAAATAGAGCTTCGTATTCTGGCTCATCTCTCCGGGGACAAGTTGCTTATAGAGGCATTTGAATCCGGCGAGGATGTGCATGCGAAGACGGCCTCCGACATATTCGGTGTATTTCCCGGGATGGTCAGCGAGGAGATGCGCAGGCAGGCAAAGGTGATAAACTTCGGTGTCATTTACGGGATGAGCCCTTTCGGTCTTGCCAGGGAACTGGGAATAAGTCGCGTAAGGGCGAAAGATTATATAGACGGGTATTTCTCCAGATTTTCCGGCGTTCGCGAATTTACAGAAGAGACGCTTGAGAATGCGAGAAAAAATGGATTTGTCACGACGCTTCTTAATCGTCGGCGATACATACCAGAGATCAACAGCAGCAATGTCCAGGTTCGCCAGTTTGCGGAACGGACGGCCATAAACACCCCCATTCAGGGGACGGCGGCTGATCTGATTAAGGTGGCAATGTTGAATATCGCTGGCAGCATTAAGGAAAAAAAGCTGTCCTCATCTATGATTATGCAGGTACACGATGAGCTTGTCTTCGAGGTTCCTGCACATGAAAAGGAGGGGATTATGAGTCTCGTAAGACAGAAGATGGAAAACGTGATAACCCTGAAAGTACCATTGAGTGTGAACATTGCTTCGGGAAAAAGCTGGGATGAAGCGCATTGACGGCGAGATCAGGGGGCAGGAGATAGGAGACGGGAGTGTCTCCTTTTGAGGTGTGATTATGAACTTGATTGTAAACGGTCTGACAGCGCTGGGATTTGAGGGAAAAATGGTGTCATTCTGTGCGGATATCATTGCGGCCTTCGGCATCCTTGTGTTTGCCGGTCTCGCCTATATTATAGTAAAGCGGTTTGTCATGAAGGGTATTATCAGCCTGGTCAGGCAGACCAGTACGGACTGGGACGATATCCTGCTCAGAGAAGGATTTTTCCAGCGTTCCTCGCATCTGGCACCTGCGCTGGTCATCTATTTCATGGCGCCTCTCTCCTTCGTCGGACACGAATCTGTCGTGGCAGCAGTTCAAGGCGCCGCCAGTATATATATGCTGATTGCCGGTTTACTTATGGCGGATTCACTGCTTGACGCAGGTGTGGGCATTTGCAGTTCCAGGGATCTTCCCTACAGGGCATCTGTTCGAGGTTTTGTGCAGGCCTTCAAGATTATCCTGTATATTGTTGTCGGTGTCGTCATTCTCTCCACGATTGCCGGGAAATCACCGGCCTTTTTTATCGGTAGTATGGGAGCTATGACAGCGTTGCTGGTGCTGATTTTCAGGGATTCCATCCTGGGGTTTGTCGCCGGGATTCAGATGTCCGTAAATAAGATGGTAAATATAGGTGACTGGATCGAGATGCCCAAATATGGCGCGGATGGAGGAGTGATTGATATCTCTCTGACAACGGTAAAGGTGCGAAACTGGGACGAGACGATTGTTACTTTGCCAACCTATGCTATGATCTCCGATTCCTTTAAGAATTGGCGAGGCATGTCTGAATCGGGAGGACGGCGTATCAAACGTGCCCTCTATATTGACATGACAAGTATCAAGTTCTGTACGGAAGAGATGCTGGACAGGTTTTCCCGATTTCAATATATCTCAGGATATATAGATGCAAAGAGAAAAGATCTGGTCGAGTATAACGCTGAAAACAAGGTGGAAGATGCGGATGTCGTCAATGGTCGTCGTCTTACCAATATAGGCATATTCAGGGCCTACGCTAATGCGTGTCTTCGAAACCATCCGAAGATTCGCCAGGATATGACCCTTATGGTAAGACAGCTGTCCCCAACGGATCATGGGCTACCGATTGAAATCTACGCGTTCAGCAACGATCAGATATGGGTCAATTACGAGGCAATACAGGCCGACATTTTTGATCATATGCTGGCGGTTGTGCCTCAGTTCGGACTGCGGATCTTCCAGAATCCAACGGGAGAGGATTTTCAAAATCTTCAGAGCGGGCGGGGGTGAGGTCAGGGATCAGAAATCAGAAGGCAAGAGACTGATGCCTGTGGGCGTTGTTGCCTGCGGGTAATAAATAATACACGTTGAGGAGAAGACAGATATGGCGGTTATAGAGTGGAAAAAAGATGGAACGGTTGCGATCATGACTTTGAACAACGGCGAGAACAGGCACAATCCTGTCTTTAACAGAACTATCCAGGAAGTCTTCGATGAGATCGAAAATGACGAAACAGTCTCATCCGTGGTTATCACCTCGAGTGACAAGAAGAACTGGTCTCAGGGCATCGATGTTGAATGGATAATGGGTGCAATGAATAATAAGGAAACCCCGGCGATAAAGGACTTTATGTATGGACTGAACAGGACATTTAAAAGAATACTTAATTTCCCGATGCCCGTTATCGCCTCCATAAACGGTCATTCCTTTGGAGACGGGACCATTATGGCCTGTGCCTGTGATTTCAGGTTCATGAAGGCGGACAGGGGATATTTCTGTTTTCCCGAGGTGGATATAAGCATCCCCTTTCTCCCGGGGATGCTTGCTATAATAAAAAAAGCGATCCCGTACTACAAGCTTGAAGAGCTTGTGTACAGTGGTAAGAGAGCGAGTGCGAAGGAACTGGAGGCTGCTCACGTGATTGTGAAGGCGTCTGAAAACGAAGAGGCACTCCTGGAAGACGCGATAGCCTTCGCGAGGACCTTTACCAAAAAGAGGCCTATATTTGCGGAGCAAAAGAAGCGATTGCACAAGCATATCATAGAAGTCATGGAGAAGGAGGACCCGGAGTTCATAGAACCCCTCAACATAATGGTCTGAGATGGCAAAGAAGAGTGTTATAGTAATTGGCGGCGGCGCGTCCGGCATGATGGCCTCCGGGCAGGCCGCCGGGTTGGGAGCAAATACGCTGCTGCTTGAGAAGATGCACCGTACGGGACGTAAACTTGGCATCACCGGCAAGGGGCGGTGCAACCTGACAAATGTGGCCTCACTTCCGGAAATTATTGCGCACTTCGGGTCAAACGGGACTTTTCTCCGGCAGGCCGTTCATAGCTTTTCGAATGATGAGCTTGTGGCGTTCTTTGATGATCTGGATGTTCCAACTGTCGTCGAACGCGGGGGACGTATATTCCCGTTGAGCGGTCAGGCACGTGATGTGGTGGACGCGCTGATGGGATGGGTGCAAAAACAGGGCGTATTGGTGCGGCGGAAAGTGTCCACGGATGGCCTGCTTATAGAAGGACAGAAGGTTTGCGGTGCGCGTGATTCCAGTGGAGGGACATATATTGCCGATGCTGTTATTATTGCGACCGGAGGTGTATCATATCCCGCCACCGGTTCAACCGGCGATGGATATTGCCTGGCACAGTCGGCAGGACACGCAATAGTGTCCCCGCGGCCCGCTTTGATTCCACTGGAGACAAAGGGCGATATCGCGCCGCGTTTGCAGGGTCTCAGCATGCGCAACGTAAACGTCAGCGTCCTGGTTGATGGCGGAAAACATGATGAGGCATTTGGAGAAATGATCTTCACCCATTTCGGCCTTTCCGGACCGGTTATCCTTTCCCTCAGCGGCAGAGTAACGGACGCTTTGAATCTCGGAGGGTTAGTGACCGTTTCCATCGACCTTAAACCCGCGCTGGATGAACACAAGCTCGACGAAAGGCTGTTGCGCGATCTTGACACACATGGAAAGCGGAAGTTTCAAACGTTGCTCGAAGACCTGCTGCCCGGTAAGCTTATACCTGTCTGTATGGAGCTTACCGGAATCCCTCCGGACAGGAGGGGACATCAGATTACCGCTAAGGAGAGGGGACGTCTGCGGGCATGGCTCAAAGATTTTCGCTTTGAGGTGACAGGAACCCGACCGGTATCCGAGGCCATCATCACTGCTGGCGGAGTCGACACAAAGGAAATTGACCCGAGAACAATGGCGTCGCGCCTTGTCAGTGGACTTTATTTTGCGGGTGAGGTGATGGACATCCATGCCGATACCGGAGGCTATAACCTCCAGGCCGCATTTTCCACCGGCTGGCTTGCGGGAAGGTCAGCGGCATCGCAGTGAGTGATGAAGACATTGTCTGCAAGATCTGACCGATGGTCCTTATCAGCGGAGGCGTGACGGGATAATAAGAATAAGAGACCTTTGAAAAACTATACTTCTTGTCATTTCGGGGAGCACTAGCGACGAGAAATCTTAATGATTCAGGCATGCTAAGATTTCTCCCTTCGGTCGAAATGACAAATAACGGCAGTTGTGCAAAGCTCTCAATAAATAGAGCAAAAAGGACACAATGCTGCCAAAGCGCGCGAAGATAGAGATATCAACTGAAACAGTGACTATAACTGTTCTCGTCGACCTTTAAATATGTGATATTACGATAACTGTGTTTTGGTCAGGGTGGAGAGAGGGCAGAAAGTTGAAAATTCAGAAAGGTATATTTTGAATGATGGGAAATGATAGTAAAGATAAAAGCTGGCTTGTAATTGTAATCGGAGCCAGAAAACGTTATGGCACTTTTAGAATTGCCAGGAAGACACTGATCCTGTTATCTGTATGCCTTATAGCAACGATTATCACTGTAATTGCCTGTAGTTGCTGGCTGAGCAGCAGATCATGCACTGTAAGCAATAATAATTTGACCGGTGAACTTGCGACTGCCCGGCAGTCCATTGACTGCATCAATCGGGAGAAAAGGGAACTTTTATCAGAGGCCGAAAACCTCAGAGCGGAGCTTGAGACATTTCATAAGAAACACGGACTTCTCTCAACCGTCGAAAAAAAGGATGAATTGACATCGGGCAGCGACAGTGGTGGTAATGAAACGCATGAAGAACCATTTGTTTCCCTTGAACAGATACAGATTAAATGTGAGGAGAGCGACAAAACGATCAAAGTCAGATTTATAATAAAGAATGAAGATCCTGAAGGTGATTACGTTTCGGGTTATGCGTTCATCAGTCTCAATCCAACGCCCGATGGCTCCGGCCAATACAAAGTGTACCCGGAGGCGCCGCTTGTCAATGGAACCCCGGAGACGTATAAGCTGGGAGAATATTTTTACATGGCCCGTTTCAAACATATGGAAGCCGTCTTTACTTCCATAAATGACAGAAACAGGTACGACTCGATTTCCATTATGGTCTATGCAAGTGATGGGGTGCTCCGAATTAAAAGGGATTTGACATTATGAATCTGACTGACAAATATATTGCCGGTATCAGAGTCACGGTTCGCCCTTTGATTTGTCTTTGAACTTGAGGGGACACTGCCGGATGCGGTATCCCTGTCATCCGTGGCAATATCCCCCTTGCTTTGATGCCGGTTAATGTTATATATTGCGTATCCGTAAAGCTCCTGGCAGGAAATAAGCAAAGGGCAGGCGGTTGAGGAGATCAGAAGTGCAGGAAAAAGACAAGGATGTCTCCATTATTAACAAGGGTTGCACGGTCAATGGAAACTTGAATTTCAAGGGTTATCTCATTGTGGAAGGTACCGTGGAAGGTATCCTGAATGCCGAGTCGGTTACAACTGAAGAGAGAAGCTTTGTCAAGGCCGATGTTACATCAGAGAAACTTACCATCGCCGGCAGATTTGAAGGGAACATTATTGTTACCGGGATTTTGACACTTCTTGGCACCTCAAACGTACAGGGGACCATCCATTGCAACAGCATTGTTGTAGAAGAGGGAGGCATCCTGAACGGGACTGTCACTCCTTTTTCGAGTTCTGCTATCGATAAACGTCCGGCACCGCAAACCACCGTACCGTCCACTTCATAAATCCATCCCCGGACTCTATTAATTCCATTGCCTGCAAGTGGAAGTGTGCGAGTGGCACTGCGTTGAAATCTATCTATTTTGAGGGTTTTTCTTCGGGGACGAGAATTTCCGTCGTTTCTCTTACGAGGAAAGCTTTCTTTCTCATCTTATCCACAATCACTTTCAGATCTACGTGACGGTCCTCAAATGTTACTGTGATTGTTGATGTTGTGGGATTCAATTTGAAATCAATAACACCGGGTGTATTTTTCAGGACAGAACTTACCCTGGCTTTCCCGGCTCACCCCCAACACCCGGAGACATTCAGGTTGTAGGTCCTTTCAGCGGCAACAGACGCTTGCGAAAGGACCGCAAACCCGGCGCAGAGAATGAGTGCGGCAATAATCTTTCTCGTAGTCATTTGTTACAGGTCTTCCACTTTCTTGTGTATCTTCAGCTTTCCTTTACTGATCATGTCTTCCTTTGCCCCCTCTATCCATGAGAGGAGATATCTTTCCTGTTTCAGCTTGAGGAGGTAATTTTTAATGGAGTCTTTCTTTGCCACCCATTCTTTTTCGTCTAACGTGCCCTCCTCTTTGAATTTGATTACAAAATACTTCCCATTGATAAGAAATACCTTGCCAGGGAAGGGCTCTTTTTCGGATATCCCGACGAGGGCATCTTCCAGTTCCTGAGAGTTGCCGATTTTCGGTATGTCGGGACCGGGCTGAAACAATCCGGTTTCCGACAGTTTAAGGCCTTTGCTTCTCGCGAGCTTCGCTATACCCGCCCCACCCTTCAGGTCGCCGAGTATCCCGTCGGCCTTCTCCCGGCATAACTGTTTGCGTTTATTCTGTGAATAATTCTCCCTGACCTTCTTTGCGGCTTCATTGAACTCGGGGATATAGGAAGGTTCCAACGATACAAGCCTGAATACATAGTGTGCGGTGCCGTCGGAAAAGACGCGCCCCAGATCACCTTCTTCCAGATTGAATACATATTCACTCAGGTCCTGAATGCCGGCTAATTGACCGGTGGGTGGGACATCGAGGAAGAACCCTGATGTTTTTAAAGCGAGCCCCTTCGCCCCGGCATATTCTTCAAAGTTTTCCTCCTGGTAGATTGTGTCGTGCGCCTCCTTTGCCTCTTCAAATGCCGCATCCATGCCCTTTATCGATTTCAACCTTGAGATAATCCCACCCTTTACTTTTGCGAGGGGTTTTGTCTTTCCGTTATCCTCGAATTCACTTTTGTGATTTTCGTAATATTCCTCTATTTCATCATCCGATATATCCAAGGCTTTGCCGAATGAATCCCCAACAAAGCTGAAGTACTCGATAACCCCCTTTTGAGGTATCCGGAACTCCTCGCCATGTTCTTTAAGATAGTCTTCAAGCTCTTGTTTGGAAGGCTGAACCCTGGTCCTGATATTGTCAGGGGCTAATTCTATGAAATTTAAATTAACCTTCCTGCTTTGCGTATTGTAGATATCTCGGACTTCTTTTTCGGAGACTTTTGCCGACTCCTTAATAAGTCTTTCAAGTTTTCCTGTTTTAAGGCCTCTTTTTTGAATGGCCTCAAAATCCTCCGGGGTCAGCCGCTGGTAGCGAAGAACTCGCTGATACAGATTGTTGTTGAAGACGCCATTTATCTGGAAGGCAGGATAATAGAGGATGGATGCCTTCAGTTCATCATCGCTTACATCAAGCATCAAATCGTTGGCTTTAGATAGTATTATCGCGCGATTTATGAGATTGTCCATTGCCTGCTGCTTCGGGTTCATCTTCTTGAGCATATCGTCTGTTAGATTGTCACCATATCGCTGACGATAGAGTTCCAGCAGGTTCTGATGCTCATTCTTGAACTCTGCGTAAGCTATCCGAGACCCGTCAATCTCCGCGATGGCCTCAGCCGCCTGTCTGTCGCGCATTGACCCGAAGTAGAAGACAAAGACGATGATTATGATCCCCAACACAACCTTCATTAGCCAGTTTTTGGCGTGTTTACGCATTAATTGAAGCATATTTGACTCTTTACCTTTCCATTTTCTGATAGGACTAAGTAGTATAGTAGCCCTCAAAATGCAATGATTTTCTGAATGGCGGCAGACTTCTTGCGGATCTGTCAACGGTGATGTGCACCACATTTTATTTGATTAGGTCGTTGAAATGCTGTATAGGGCGAAGATAATTATGGTGAATAGGGAGGGGATTAACCTTGTTGTTTGATTATATTCTGGGCTTGGTATCGAACGATCTGGCCATTGATCTGGGAACGGCGAATACTCTGGTTTATGTAAAGGGGAAGGGAATTGTCCTGGATGAGCCCTCGGTTGTCGCCGTACACAGGGATATGAGAGGAACAAAGAAAATCCTTGCCGTTGGTACAGAAGCTAAGAAGATGCTGGGTAAAACGCCTGGAAACATTGTGGCCATAAGGCCCATGAAGGAGGGTGTGATAGCTGACTTTGAGATCACGGAAGCCATGCTGCGGCACTTTATTCTTCGTGCTCATAATAGAAGGTCACTTGTGCGCCCAAGAATCATAATCTCCATACCCTCGGGCATTACGCCGGTTGAAAGAAGGGCGGTCAAGGAAACCGCTGAGTCGGCAGGGGCGAGGGAGGTATTTCTTATCGAAGAGCCTATGGCAGCTGCGATAGGAGCCGGTCTGCCCATAACTGAGCCTGTGAGTTCCATGATTGTTGATATAGGGGGGGGTACTACCGAGGTTGCGGTAATTTCGTTGGCAGGGATTGTCTATTCGAAGTCCGTCAGGGTCGCGGGAGACCGGATAGATAACAGCATCGTACAATATATGAAGAGAAAATACAGCTTGCTTATAGGTGAAAGAACAGCAGAAGTGATAAAGACTACTGTCGGATGTGCGTACCCGGATACCGAGATAAAAACAGTGGATGTCAAGGGGCGGGATCTTATATCGGGCATTCCTAAAATTGTTGAGATAAGCTCTGAAGAAGTTATGGAGGCATTGTCGGAACCGTTAGGTGTGATACTTGGTGCCATAAGAGACACCTTGGAGAATGCCCCCTCGGAGCTGGCAGGCGATATTGTAGACAGAGGCATAGTGCTGGCTGGGGGCGGTGCGCTCCTGAAGAATCTCGATGTACTCCTCAGGGAAGAGACCGGGTTGCCCATAACGATAGCAGATGATCCCCTCTCTGTGGTGGCCAGAGGTGCCGGCAAGGCGCTGGATGAAATGGAAACGCTGAAAGAGATAGCCATCCAGATATAGTCATCAACGACCCAGGCTTACCAGGATTTCCGGCCTTCGTCTGCCGGGATTCATTATCTGCTGATTTTACTGACCCTGGTGTTTAGTCAGCAAGAAGAAATAACTCATACACCTTGCTTGTCCTTTTGCTTGTTTTCTGTGTTGTGTCAAAGCTTACATAACCCGTTATGCGTGCTTCAACACGCCTTGAAAACAAACAAAATTACGGCGCAATCTGTATAACTTATTTATTCTTGATTCCTTAGAATCTTTACTCACAGTGGCCGCCTTCATTATGCCGGCACTGGAGCAGGATTGAGTAAATGCGAAGTCACAATCCGGAATGTAAACGGGATAATTTAATTATCTGTTTTGATCGCTGCTTCCTGATTGTGCCTTTGTTGCCTTAATGTCTCTCCCATCTTTAGGATAAGAAATGGCAGCTCCTAAGAGACCTTATACTATCATTGTGGCCCTTGCCCTTGTAATTATTTCCCTGATAACCTTTTCTCTTATCAACTTTGGATCATCTGAAAAAACAGGCCTCCTCAAAAAGACTGTATTGGAAATAGCCGCACCCTTAGAGGATGCAGCCAATTCGGCATTCACCTCCATCGGTCTGGCATGGGAAAGGTATGTCCTTCTGGTGGGGCTGGAGAGAGAAAACAGGGAGCTGAATGCAAAAATTACCTCTTTAATGATAGAGGTAAATAATTATCGAGAAATGTCCATCGAGTATGTAAGGCTGAGAAAACTCATGGACATAGAGGATGATTCAAAAAATTCGACAGTTGTCGCCAGAGTAGTGGGGAGAAACAGACTCTCAGTGTTCAAAACGGTATTGATCAACAAGGGAACTGCTGATGGAATTAATATCGATTTTCCGGTGATGGGTGCAGAGGGTGTGGCCGGTAAAGTAATAGAGACATCCTGGAACGTATCAAAAGTCCTTCTTCTCGTAGATTATAACAGTCATATCGATGCCCTTATCCAGAGAAACAGGTGTCGGGGTGTGCTGCAGGGCAGTGGCAAATCCGGGTGTGAATTGAAATATGTTCAGAGGTCCGACGATGTAAGAGTGGGAGATGTGGTAATATCTTCCGGTCTTGCCGGAGTTTTCCCCAAGGGACTGGTTCTCGGAAAGGTTGTCGAGGTTGACAAAAAAGAGGCCGGTTTGTTCCAGAGAATCGGAGTTTGTCCCGCTCTCGATATTGCCAGACTGGAAGAAGTCCTGGTGATATCGACGAGAATGGGAGATGACAGATGATATATTATCTCCTGTTACCGATTTTTTCACTGCTTGTATTGATAATTCAGACAACGGTTGTTGACACACTCTCTTTCGGTAAAGCGGGGCTGGAGATATCATTGATACTGGTAGTATATGCAGGTTTGCACCTGAGTGTCATCAGGGGCATCGCATTATCCCTTGTCATCGGGTTTTTCCTGGATTGCACTACAGGAATCGTGCCGGGGTTTTTTATGTTCAGCTATGTGCTGATATCGTTAATTTCTAATACGATTTCACACAGGGTGTATGCAAGGGACGCGATCTTCATCATTGCCTTCACATTTATGTGTGCGCTTCTCGGGAAGCTTTTGATAGTCTTGATGTATAAGGTCCTGTACGGCATCAATGTGTTTTCTGGTATATTGTACGTCTCGTTTCTCCAGGCCGCAGTTACCGGGTTATTCGCGCCAGTCTTTTTTATCCTCTTTTATCGTCTTGAGGTTTTTCTAAATGTTTGGGAGACAAGATCGCCTGACCGGCTATGATCCGGGAAGATACAGAAAAAAAATCCAACTCGTTATATGGCTGGTGTTCCTTGCCTTTTTCATCCTGATCGTTAGACTGTGGTATCTTCAGGTTGTCAGGGGAGAAGAGCTGAGGAAGCGCTCGGAGGGCAACCGGGTACGCATCCAGGAGATCAAACCACTCAGGGGATTGATCATGGATGTGGACGGAGATACCCTTGTGGACAATCAATCCTCTTTTGATATATCCATAATTCCCGAGGCCGTAAAAGACATGGAAAATGTTTTGAACAAAATATCGAATCTTTGCGATCTGGGCGAGGACGCGATGTCTGGCAGAGAAGCCATTTTTAAGTCCGGAAAGCCATTTGTTCCGGTCAGAATCAGGAAGAATATTGACAGAGATAATCTGGCCGCAGTGGAAACAAATTCCCTGAAACTGCCTGGCGTAGTCGTTGATGTTGTCCCGGTAAGGGAGTACGTGTATGGAGAGATGATGGCTCATATCCTCGGATATGTTGGGAAAATAAGCCGTTCTGAGCTTGGGAGGGATATATATTCCGAGTACGGGGCAAATGACATTGTGGGGAAGTATGGGATTGAGAGATATCTCGATGGATATCTCAAAGGCAAGAGCGGTGGAGAACAGGTGGAGGTGGATGTTGCCGGAAGAAGGCTGAACGTACTCGGTGGCATCAAACCTGTACACGGCAATAATGTTGTCTTGAACATTGATGCCGACCTACAGAAAATCTGCTGGGATGCCTTTCAAGAAAAGGCGGGGACGACGATTGTCATGGACCCGCGCAACGGCAACATTATGGCATTGATAAACAAGCCGTCCTTTGAACCGAACCTCTTTAATCGTGGAATATCCGGGGGAAACTGGAAAGATCTGATGGCCAATCCGCTGTGCCCTCTGCAGAACAGGGCTATTTCTGGACAATATCCTCCAGGCTCTACCTATAAAGTGGTTGTCGCGGCCGCGGCGCTTGAAGAGGGACTGATAACAGAGGATACCAGAATATTTTGTGACGGCACATACCGGATGGGGGACAGGACCTTCAGATGCTGGAAAAAGGGTGGTCATGGCAAGATGGACCTGCACCGCGCCATAGTAGAGTCGTGCGATGTCTATTTTTATACTCTCGGAGAGATGCTTGGTGTTGATAAGATAGCGGAGTATGCCGTGAAGTTTGGTTTCGGATATAAAACAGGAATATCTCTTCCAGGAGAAAAGAAAGGGCTGGTTCCCACAAAGAAGTGGAAGCAGAAAAGATACCGTGAATCCTGGCAGAAAGGTGAAACCACCTCGTTGTCTATAGGTCAGGGATTTTCTCTTGTTACGCCAATTCAGTTGCTCAGGGCTTATTGCGCAATAGCCAATGGCGGAATTCTCTATAAACCCAGGTTGATAAAGGGGATTAACCGGACGGACGGACAGGTGGTCAGGGAATTTCCTCCAGAAAAAGAGAAAACAGTTCAAGTCAGCAAAAAGACCCTCGATATATTGAGATATGCCCTGTGGGGAGTGGTTAATGAACCCCGCGGCACGGGAGGGGCATTGAGAAGAAAGGAAAAGGATGTCTGCGGTAAGACAGGCACATCGCAGGTCATCAGAATGCGGGAAGATGCGAGTGATGATATAAATGATATTCCGTATAAATTCAGGGATCACGCCCTGTTTGCCTGTTTTGCGCCTTACCAGGATCCGGTAATAGCTGTCCTCGTTATTGTGGAACATGGAGGCCACGGCGGGTCTGTCGCAGCCCCCATTGCACGCAGGATCATAGACGGGCATTTTAATCTTGAGAGACAAAAGCAGGGGATGTGATGATTAATCGACGATTGTTTGCCAATTTTGACTGGATTCTGCTTGGGCTGGTATTTCTGGTGAGCGGAGCAGGGATTTTGAATCTTTATTCAGCCGGTTATAACCTGGGCGTGGATAGGGAGTTTCTTTATACGAAACAAATGGTCTGGGTTCTGCTGGGACTCATTATGATGATTATCGCATTCAGTGTGGATTATCGTATTATTATCAGGCATGCCTATCTCGTTTATGTAATTTCTGTCCTGCTTCTTTTCCTGGTTTTTTTCTTCGGGGACGTGTCACACGGTTCACAGAGATGGCTGGAACTGTGGGGGCTTTCTTTTCAACCGTCGGAATTGATGAAACTGGCAATCATTGTTGCCCTCGCAAGGTTCTTTGATGACAATATAGAGAAAGGGTATAATCCTGGTAATATTGTAATTCTCCTGGCTATCGTAGGGATACCCTTTTTTATGATAGCAAGACAGCCGGACCTGGGCACAGCATTGTTTCTGCTGGTGCTGTCTTTTTCCGTAGTGATTTTTGCTAGGTTAAGCAGGAAATTTCTTATATACTTTACAATGGCCGGTATGATATCAGTCCCTATTGGCTGGTTTTTCCTGCAGGGTTTCCTGAAAGGTTATCAGAGAGAAAGGATACTTACCTTTCTGAGCCCCGAGAGGGATCCCCTCGGAGCAGGTTATCATATCATACAGTCATTTATTGCCATTGGTTCAGGGGGCATCTGGGGAAAGGGCTTCCTGAAAGGAACTCAGACACAGCTGAGATTCTTGCCGGAGCAACAAACGGACTTTGTTTTTTCCGTTTTTGCTGAGGAATGGGGCTTTGCAGGGGTATTTGTCCTGATGTTTGTATTTTTCGTGCTGATACAATGGGGTTTGACGATCGCGCGAAATTCCAGAGATTTGCCAGGGGCGTTGCTGGCTTTTGGAGTGACAATGTTTGTCTTCTGGGGCATATTTATCAACGTCGGTATGGCTATTGGTATATTCCCGGTTGTGGGGATACCGCTTCCGTTTTTCAGCTATGGAGGTTCTTCGATGATTGCCTTGATGACAGGAATGGGTTTGCTGATGAACGTGAGTATGAGAAGGTTTATTCTTCAATCATAACAGTTTGTGAGTTCCGCAGACACCCCCCTGGGGAGGAACGCGAGGAGGAGATCAGGGATAATGATGAACAGAGAAAAAAGCAAAGATGAGGAAATAAAGGCCTTTTTGGGTAAGGGCGCGCAGTTTACCGGAAAACTTGTACTGAGTGGGTTGGTGAGAATCGATGGTGAATTCAAGGGTGAGGCGATGGGCAGCGGGACGTTGATCGTAGGGGAAGGCGCCTATGTCGAGGCGGATATTGCGGTTGACAATACAGTGATTGCCGGTGAAGTGAAGGGCAATCTCGATGTCAGGGAAAAGACAGAGATCTTAGCCACAGGCAGACTTCTGGGTACCATGAAGACAACGATCCTGGTGGTGAAAGATGGCGCTGTTATTGATGGTGATTGCCAGATGTCGAGCAAAGATAAGGATAAGGGCAAGGGCAAGAGTGAGGATAACAGTAGCCAGAAACAAATGAAAAAAGTAGAGCCTCGCAGTGACTTTGCGGAGGAGGTATAGGTCATTACAGCCACCGGATACAGCAATGGAAAAATCCGGAATATAAAAAATGACCGCCGGTCAAAAAAACCTTGACAAGGTCGTATAAGTTATGGTTAGTACTTCCCGATTTTTGAGGGGGTCAGAAAAAGATTCCCCGGTGCTGGTTAAAATCATAACTCAAGGAGCGGCGCACGGCAATGGTAGAGCTGAATTATACAGTCTGGGTCCAGATGGCTAATTTCCTCGTGTTGATCTTATTACTCAACTTCCTTCTTTACAAACCTGTTTTAAAAATAATCGAAAAAAGAAACAAAAAGATTGAAGAATCGAATGATGAAGTAACATCACTCGACGAGACAATCGAGCGGAAAATGGCGGAATACGAAGGTGAAATACGCCATGCGAGGGCGGAAGCTAATGTTCAGAGGACTGAGATTGAGGAAGAAGGGACAGAGCAGGGGCAAGTGATAATCGGAAAAGTAAGAGATGAGATCTCCGGGAAAATGGAAGACTTCAATGTGAAACTGCAGAACGAAACAGGTAAAGCCAGGGACGTCCTGCGAGATCAAACCAGAGCGATAGCCGGGGAGATTTCTGAAAAGGTATTGGGAAGGGGTATATAGATGAAACGCCTTTTAGTTGTTTTTGGTTTAGTCTCGATGTTGTTATTTGTTTCAGCCACCCATGCTGTTGCTGATGTCAGCAAGTCGGATGACCCAGGTCTGCAAAGCGAAGAAACACTGCAGAGCATAGGCGCGAAGGATGGTGTGGAAATAGAAGCCCAAGATATTGCCATGGAGGATATTGCTGAAGAGAAAGGTCATGGAGAGGATCATGGAAAAGCAAAATTTATCAATTTTGGCTGGAGGTTTCTTAATTTTATCATACTGCTGGTAGTTCTTTACAAACTTTCAGCCAAGGCTATCGGCAACTTCTTTGCCGGCGGCAGAGAATCCATCAGGGTTTCGCTTGATGAGGCTGTGACGGCGAAAGAAGAAGCCGAAAAGAGGCTCAGGGAACATTCTGAAAGACTGGACAAGGCTACGGCGGAGATACAGGGAATCGCCGAAATGATAAAGGCACAGGGACTTGCCGAAAAAGAGAAGATTATCGAAGAGGCGAAGAAAACTGCCGAGAAAATGAAAGAAGATTCAAAGGCCAGGATGGATCTGGAGTTTAATAAGGCCCTTAATAATCTCAGGACGGAGGCCGCAGGGCTCTCTATTACGATGGCCGAGGAAATTTTGAAAAAGAACATCAAAGAAAAAGATCACGAGAACATGGTCAACGATTTCTTAGACAGGATGGTGAGCCGAAATTGATTGGAAGCGATATTGCAAAGAGATATACGAGGGCGCTGTTTGATATAGCGCAAAAGGAAGATAAAATCGAGGTCATCTATAATGAGCTTAAAGGCTTCTCTTCAATTTTGAAGGAAAGCCCGGATTTGGCAGAATTTTTTGTCAATCCAGTATTCGACACCTCTGATAAATCAGCCGTTATTGGAAGCATTCTTGATAAGGTTGGCATGTCGACCACTACCTCGAATTTTCTGAATCTGCTGGTGGATAAGAGAAGGATTGACATACTCGAGCAGATTGAAGAATGCTACCAGAAATACATGGATGATGTTTTAAATAAAGTAAGGGTTGGCGTAAAAACGGCATTCCCACTGTCAAATGAACTTTCCGCGAGGATCAAAAAACAGATGGAAGGTATGACTGAAAAGAATGTTGAGATGGTTGTTGACGAAGATCCATCATTGCTCGGTGGTGTTGTGATAGGGATCGGCGACACCCTTTACGATGGCAGCGTCAGGGCTCAACTGAACAGCATAAGGGAACTCATAAGGGAGGAGATGTAAGGGATGGATGCAATCAGGGCAGAGGAAATAACGCAGGTAATTTCCAAACAGATAAAAGATTATGAAAAAAAGCTGGATGTCAGCGAAACCGGTACCGTCCTGTCGGTTGGTGATGGTATTGCCAGAATTTATGGTGTGGAAAATGCCATGGCTATGGAGCTCCTTGAGTTTCCCGGGGGTATATTGGGAATGGTGCTCAATCTTGAAAGAGACAACGTTGGTGTAGCCATCCTGGGTTCGGATATACATATCAAGGAAGGTGATGTAGTCAAGAGGACCGGCAGGATAGCGCAGGTCCCGGTAGGTGAGGCTGTGCTTGGTCGCGTTATTGATGCCACGGGGGAGCCTATAGACGGGAAAGGTCCCATTGAGACGGATACCTACAGCAGAATAGAGATGGTCGCGCCCGGTGTTATCGACAGGCAGCCTGTCAACCAGCCGGTCTATACCGGATTGAAATCAGTTGATGCCATGACCCCGGTCGGAAGGGGCCAGCGAGAACTCATCATCGGTGACCGCCAGATAGGCAAGACGGCAATATGTATAGATGCTATTATCAGGCAGAAGGATACAGGGATCAAATGTATCTATGTTGCCATAGGCCAGAAGAAATCGACAGTGGCACAGGTGGTGGAAGCTTTAAGAAAGCACGATGCCATGAGTTATACATGCGTCGTATCAGCTTGTGCCAGTGATCCCGGAACACTGCAGTATATTGCGGCGTTTGCTGGATGCAGCATCGGAGAATACTTCAGGGACAATGCGCAGGACGCCCTGATTATATATGACGATCTCTCCAAACAGGCAGTGGCCTACAGACAGATATCGCTTCTCCTGAGGAGGCCTCCCGGACGTGAGGCGTATCCCGGAGACATCTTCTATAATCACTCGAGGCTCCTGGAGCGAGCCGCCAGGGTAAACGAAAAACTGGGCGGCGGGTCACTTACGGCGCTCCCCATTATCGAGACTCAGGCGGGTGATGTGTCCGCATTTATTCCCACGAACGTTATTTCCATTACCGACGGTCAGGTCTTTCTTGAGCCGGATCTGTTCTATGCCGGTGTCAGGCCTGCCATTAATGTCGGTATATCCGTTTCGCGGGTTGGCGGAGCGGCGCAGGTTAAGGCAATGAAGCAGGTGGCCGGGACACTGAAGCTCGACCTGGCGCAGTACCGCGAGCTTGCCTCTTTCTCGCAGTTCGGGAGCGACCTTGACAAAGCGACTCAGTCGCAGCTGGACCGGGGAATCAGACTTGTTGAGATTCTGAAGCAGCCCCAGTATCAGCCGATGTCTATGGCCCAGGAGGTAGTGGTTTTGTATGCTGGTGTTAGGGGATTTACGGATAAATATCCTGTGGAAAGTATCAAGGATTATGAAAACCAGCTTCTGAGTTTTGTTGAAAGCAAACATTCGGATTTAATGGCGGAGATTGAAGAGAAAAAGGAACTGAGTCCTGAACTGGACAACAGGATTAAGGAGATGCTGGCAGAATTTGGATCGACATTTGTCTCCGAGTAGAGAAACGAAAATCTGAGTACATCTGTATATACTCGAGTTGGTACAGGGGAGTGGTAGTTAATGGGTGCATCGTTAAAAGACATTAAAAGACAAGCCGTAGGTGTAGAAAAGACCAAGCAGATTACCAGGGCTATGAACATGGTGGCCGCCTCCAAGCTGAAGGCGGCGCAGGTGAAGATGGAGAGTTTCAGGCCCTATGCGGCTAAGGTTATGGATGTATTTGACAGCCTGGCCGCGAGGGTGGTTTCGAGTACGAACCCCCTGCTTGCCGTGCGGGAATCCAGCAGGGTCAGGGTTATTATGATGACGTCGGACAGGGGACTCTGCGGCGGTTTTAATACGAATATAATAAAAGAAATCCAAAAATTCACAAAAGCGAAGACGGCTGAGGGGAAGGAAGTATCCCTGGTTACCGTTGGAAAAAAGGGGCGAGATTCATTCAGGAAAAAGGGAAACATCGTCGGTCAGCATGTGGGTGAATTGAACAGGTTTGATATAAGCCTGGCTGCGAGTATTGCTGCAGAGGCCATGCCGTCATTTGTCGCAGAAGAATATGACGAACTGTACTTGTGCTACAATGAATTTCGAAATGTTGCCTCGCAGAGGCCTACGATTATCAGATTGTTGCCGGCATCCCCTGCTGGTTCAGATGAGGGAGAAACTGAATCTGCGGTAGATTACATCTACGAGCCTTCCGAAGAAGAACTCCTGGCCCATATTATCCCCCTTTATCTGAGGGTGCTAATCTACAGAGGGCTTCTGGAGACATCGGCCGGTGAGCATGGCGCCAGGATGGTAGCAATGGATAACGCCACGACCAATTGTGAAGAGATGATACAGAGCCTCACGCAGCAGTTTAACAGAGCGCGGCAGGCGGCTATTACCGCTGAGCTTATGGATATTGTGGGTGGCACGGAGGCCCTGGCGGCCGGATAGCAGCAGTACATAAAAGGATAGACATTACTTAAGGAGATGGGAATGAATATAGGAAAGATTGTGCAGGTAATTGGTCCCGTGATCGATGTGGAATTTGAAGAGGGGAATCTTCCCAGCATATTGAATGCTCTTTTGATTACGAACCCGACAATCAACGATCAAGAGGATAATCTTGTTGTGGAAGTTGCCCAGCATCTTGGTGACAATGTGGTCAGATGTATCGCAATGGAGATAACAGATGGTCTCGTAAGGGGGATGGCTGCCAAGGATACCGGCGCCCCCATAACCGTGCCAGTCGGAGAGGCTTGTCTGGGAAGGATCGTCAATGTTATCGGTAAACCGGTTGACGGCCTGGGACCGATAAGCTCCGAGAAGACCATGCCTATTCACCGCGAATCCCCTTCGTTCCTGGAGCAGGATACATCGGTGCATGTCCTTGCAACAGGCGTCAAGGTTATCGACCTCCTCGTCCCATTCCCCCGTGGCGGGAAGATGGGAATGTTCGGTGGAGCAGGTGTTGGAAAGACGGTTGTTATGATGGAGAT
Organism: uncultured Syntrophaceae bacterium; assembly: GCA_964540715.1. Classification (GTDB taxonomy): domain Bacteria; phylum Desulfobacterota; class Syntrophia; order Syntrophales; family UBA2210; genus UBA2210. The sequence continues at coordinate 24,621 of CAZINZ010000006.1, forward strand.
GATCCATAACATCGCCATGCACCATGGTGGAATATCGGTATTCGGTGGTGTCGGCGAGAGGACAAGAGAAGGGAACGACCTCTACCTCGAGATGAAGGAATCCGGGGTTATCGAAAAGGCGGCCCTTGTGTACGGTCAGATGACTGAGCCTCCGGGAGCGAGGGCGCGAGTGGCGCTCACGGCCCTGACGGCGGCGGAGTACTTCAGAGATGAAGAGGGTCAGGATGTGCTCCTCTTTATCGATAATATATTCAGATTTACCCAGGCGGGCTCCGAAGTGTCGGCCCTTCTCGGGAGGATGCCCTCCGCTGTTGGATATCAGCCCACGCTGGCGACTGACCTCGGAGAACTCCAGGAGCGAATCACTTCGACAAACAAGGGCTCCATTACGGCGGTACAGTGTGTCTATGTACCCGCGGATGACTTGACCGACCCGGCGCCGGCAACCACGTTTGCCCATCTTGACGGGACGGTCGTTCTCTCAAGAGCCATTTCAGAGTTGGGAATCTACCCCGCGGTTGATCCACTTGACTCAACATCACGGATTCTTGACCCCAACGTTGTGGGTGCGGAGCACTATAAGACGGCGAGGGATGTTCAGATCATCCTTCAGAAATATAAAGATCTCCAGGATATCATTGCTATTCTTGGAATGGATGAGCTTTCTGAGGAAGACAGGCTCACTGTCAGCAGGGCGAGAAAGATTCAGAGATTCCTCTCACAGCCCTTCTTTGTGGCCGCCCAGTTTACCGGCACGGATGGAAAGTTCGTGGCTGTTGAGGATACTGTCAAGGCATTCAGGGAGATCCTGGACGGGATACATGATGACCTGCCCGAGCAGGCATTTTACATGGCTGGTGGGATCGAAGATGTCAGAGAAAAAGCAGCTAAACTTGGTGAAGAATAACCCGGAGGATCGTTAGATGGCCGATGAGCTGATGTTGGAGATAGTTACACCTGAAAAGCTCGCGTTCAGCGATGTTGTCGGTGAGGTGACATTATCGGGAAGCGAAGGGGAATTCGGGGTTTTGATTGGTCACGCGCCGCTTTTGAGTTCTATAAAATTCGGCGAGCTCAATTATACAAAAGATAATAAAAAGAAGTATTATTTTGCCGGTGAGGGGTATGCGGAAATAACAAACCTCAAGGCAACTGTTCTGGTCGAATCAATCGAGGCTGCGGACTCCATAATCATCGAAGTAGTGCAGAAGGAGAAAGAATCGGCGGAAGCGCAGATGGCTGGTATAAACAAAGATGATCCCGGTTACGAGAGGATCAAAGCTGTTCTGGGCATGGCTGAGGCAAAGATTAAGATAGCGGAAAAAGCGTAGGGAGGCTTTCTGCATGTCCGGGCCAGGTAGAGTTTAAAATATTGAGGCCCCTGACAATCCCGTATAAACGTGAACTTTGCTCCGCCTGTTAGGTAGCTCTCCGATTGTTTAGTAAATTAGAAGTTATTTTCTGTGCGTTCCACGCAGACAGGCGGCGGGAAATGCGTTCGCTGATCGATTCAAGCCAGGGTGAGCAGATGTCCTTGGCTTGTTTTTTCTGTGGAGGAGGATTAGACTCGTGGAGAATTCGAGGGAGTGCTTATTGAAGGCTCTGACATTAGTCATGATTTACGTCCTGGGCGGCCTTGTTTTTTCCGGTTCCGCTATTGCGGCAGAGGCAACGTCCCATGGCGTACATAATATCGGGACAGAACTCCCCGTGTGGACGGCACTCCCCTTTGCCGGGATTCTCTTGTCGATAGCTCTGTGTCCCCTCCTGACCCCCCATTTCTGGCATAATAATTTCGGGAAGATTTCTGCCTTCTGGGCTTTGCTCTTTGCTGTTCCCTTCCTCTGGACCTATAGCAATGTAGCCATCTACCATATACTCCACATTTATCTTATAGACTACATCCCCTTTATTATACTGCTGTGGGGTCTGTTTACGATTGCCGGGGGAATTGTCGTGAGAGGTTCACTGAAGGGCACCCCTGCGGTGAATACAGTTATGCTGCTGATAGGAACGATTCTGGCTTCGTGTGTGGGTACGACAGGCGCGGCTATGGTTATGATACGTCCGGTCCTCAGGGCGAATAAAGACCGTCTGAAAAAGACTCATATTGTCTGCTTCTTTATATTTCTTGTCGCAAATATAGGAGGATCTCTCACGCCGCTGGGTGACCCCCCTCTGTTTTTAGGGTTCCTTCATAATGTTCCATTCTTCTGGGTGACAACGGGTTTATTGCCACATATGTTGACCGCCTCGGGAATCCTGCTGGTAATGTTTTATATTATTGATACGCTCCATTACAGGAAAGAGAAGATACCTGTTAACGCCGGGGATGTTGAGGAAAAGATTCCCTTCAAGATTGAGGGTATTATCAACTTTGTGTTTCTCGCTGGCGTGGTCATGCTCGTGCTGATGAGTGGTTACTGGAAACCCGGGTATCTTATGATCTCAGGGGTGCATCTGGGATATCAGGGTATTTTGAGAGATCTTGGAATTATAACTATGGGGGTACTTTCTCTGGTATTTACATCCAAGGTCTTGAGAGAGGCCAATGACTTCAGCTGGTTCCCCATAATGGAAGTGGCAAAGCTTTTCGCCGGTATCTTTATGACAATCATCCCGGCGCTGGCAATATTGAAGGCTGGTAATGCAGGCGCCATGTCCGGTCTTGTGTCTATTGTAAAAGAATCGTACCACTATTTCTGGGTCACAGGTGCCTTGTCATCATTCCTTGATAATGCCCCCACATATCTTACCTTTTTCAATCTTGCTATCGGTAAACTTGGAATGACAGAGGCTATGATCCCCGCCGCCCTTGCGGCGAAGGCAGCCACGGCAAATCCGGAATTTATAAAGTATTTGACGGCTATTTCAGCGGGAGCAGTTTTTATGGGTGCAAATACTTATATAGGCAATGCCCCGAACTTTATGGTCAAATCGATAGCAGAGGAGGCCGGGATAAACATGCCCAGTTTCTTCGGATATATGATTAAATACTCAATTCCTATTCTCATGCCTGTTTTCATTCTTGTAACCCTTATATTCTTTTAGCGGGGAGACGCAGGTGTTGAGAGAAAGGCGTATCCAGCATGAACAGGGAATATAGCGAAGTGGTTGTAGAGGGATCACTTGACCTCGTCAGGGGATTTGTGGTCGGATTTCTTGAGGGTAGAGAGATCCAGGGTGAGGCGATTTTTGGTGAGGATCACCATGTGGAAAATGAAGGCAAATTCGGCCAGATGATGCGTTTTATCGGCATCAGGGAGAGCCGCATTCACCTTATCATCGGGACCGGATTTCTCAAGCTGCTTGAGTCAGCGCTGGAAAAGCGAAAGGCGGAGCTTGCGCTGAAGGTAGTATCCGAGAAAGCGATTAATCAGGCGTCATTCAAGTTTCGTTACCGGGCTTTTACCAAGGAGTTGGGGGAAGATCTGTCGGCCTTGTTCGGTGATCTGCCCAGTAATCTCCAGGTAAGCGATTATGAACCCAGCGAGACAGTGATACCAGAGGGTAAGGGGGTAGAGGCCTACACGCCCTTGCACGAATATGAACTAAAGGCCTCCGGAACAGCATTTGGTCCTGTCAAAGAAGTGATGGATCTCTATGGCAGGGCTGAGCACTACGATATGGTGGAGCTTGAAGCGATAAGACTGGAATATGACAAGGTCCCGGCTGTTTGAAAGGTCGCTATCTGTTAACGCCTGATGCGAATATCCAGGGCGTGCAGTAAGAAGGTATGAATGTTTTTGTAAACCTGACATCAGAAAAGAACTTTGTCAGGATACCATCCGCCATCTTAAGGATTTCTTCGTCGTAATCAGAGCAACACTGAACTGTGATCATGCCGGCAGGGTTCAGACAGGCTTTGATCTTCGTGAAAAGTCTGTCAAGAAAAGTTTCCCTGTCCATGGCAACAAATGCCTCCGGGCGCATCGTCAGATCGTAGATGATGGCGTCGAACCGGTGGTTACTCTCAAGGAAACTGATAACGTCGTCGTTTATGATTTCAACCCTTTCGTCGTCGAATGCGTCGTGGCATACACCTCTCAGATATTTCCCGCACGCGGTAGTAACCTCCCCGTCTATATCTATCAGTGTGACCTTTTGCGGGTTGTATTTCAGGAGTTCGTAGAGAACCCCTCCATCACCCCCGCCCAGGATTGCCACATTGTTCAGGGGGATTCCGGCCTCGATAAGGGGAGACACCATGCTTTCGTTGTAGAGAAAGGCATCCTTCTCGGCTATCTGAAGATCGTTATCAAGGAAGAGCATTCTTCCGAAATCCCTGTTGTCTATAATCCTTATATTTTGATATTTTGATATACAGCTGAAGATATCCTTATCAATATGGTACCTTATATCAAATCCGCTTAGATTGTTGTCATCCGTTATCCAGTTCTGGCTGTTCACCTCGATTGGATTCCCTCTTGAGATCTCCGCAATTCGCGTGCTGCCGGGAGTAAATCTTTCCTTGAAATAATCAAGGAGGTTAAGAGATTTGTGGTTGTCGCGGGAACAGGTGAAAATATCCAGAGACGCGTGCCGTGCTTCGGGATATGTGTGTATCGCTACGTGTGACTCGCTTATGACAGCGATTGATGTAATTCCAATTGGATCATAACAGTGGCTGCTGAGGCTCACGAGGTCCAGTGCGCAGACGTCAATCCCATCGCGCATTATCTGTTCGATCACTTCGCTGTCATTGAGTATATCCGCCGAGCAGTTGAAGAATTCGGCAATTATCTGTGTCCCCTGTGGTTTCATGGTAACCTTCATATGAATCAATTAGTTAATCAACATTAAGGCGCGGTCTTTATATAAAAAAAGCATGTCGGGTGTCAAGAGAATAAAGGTTTTCCGCCGGAGCCATTCAGTCAGAGGGGAGGTGCGGCACCGAGTTATTCATTGACAAAGTGAGGTGGTCATTGTACTTCTCTGAGCAGCAAAGTGAGTGGGGCAAGATACCATGCATGACAGGTTTATAAGGATTGCGGCAACGGGTCTGGGCAGCGGGCTTTTGCCTTTTGCTCCCGGAACGGCGGGAACGCTTGTGGGGATATTTGTGTATTTGTTGTTTTCCTGTTTCCCATGGCCGCTTTATCTCCTGTCGATTATCGCTTTCACGTTTCTTGCCGTTTACGTTTCGCAGGAGGCGGAAAGGATATACAATGAGAAAGACCCGGGCCGGATTGTTATTGATGAAATAGTGGGTTTTCAGGTCACCATGTTCCTGATTGCGCCGACCGTCTGGCATATATTCTGGGGATTTTTGTTCTTTCGGGTTTTTGACATAATCAAGCCATTTCCCATACGCCTCTGTGAGAGGACGCTTCCTGGAGGCTATGGCGTGGTGGGGGATGACATAGTCGCAGGCATTTATGCAAACATAATGCTGCTCCTGCTTATCAGGTTTGCGGTTTAGCGGAACGCAGTCCCGTTGAATCGGGATTTACAAAGTAATAAAAGGAATGAAATGGATATCGGAATACTGGTGATAGGAGATGAACTGACAAGCGGCATGACAGTGGATACAAATTCGTCCTTTATCGCGAGTGAGCTGAATGCACAGGGGTGGCGTGTATCGGCCGTAATGGCCGTGGGAGACGATGAAAATGCCATCAAGGGAGGGCTTGAGTATCTTCTGGGGATCTCCGGTGCGCTGGTTGTCACGGGCGGGCTCGGTCCAACCGTGGATGATATAACAACGGAGGCTGTTGCCGGCGCGTTTGGTCTGGATTTACACACAGATGAAGCTGTCCTTGAACGGCTTAAGGAACGATTCGACAGGATTGGCTTCCCGTGGACGGAGAATAATGCGAAGCAGGCCATGTTCCCCGAGGGGGCCGCCATTATAGATAATCCTGTCGGTACCGCCTGCGGCTTTCTCCTCGAGAGAGACGACAGGCCTGTTGCCGTTATGCCCGGAGTTCCAGGCGAAGCTAAAAAGATGCTTTCAGACGGAGTGATTCCCCTCTTCAGGGAAAAGATCGAATGGCGTGAACATGTTACGAAAAAGACGATAAAGGTATTTGGACTTACAGAGTCACAAATAGATCAGGCCCTTTCGTATGAAGATATGGAGATTCCGGGAGTGAGTGTCGGCTTTTACCCCAGGTTTCCGGAGATACGTCTCGTTGTCACATCCAGGGGAGAAGACGGCGGGCTTGCGGAAGAGAATCTAAGGGTTGCATGTGAGAGGATAGAGAGACAACTGTCCAGATATATATTCGGTTACGGAGACGATACCATGGAAGGAGTGGCGGCCGGGCTCCTGACCGGGAGAAAGCTGACACTTTCGGTGGCCGAGTCTTGTACCGGAGGGCTCATAACCGACCGTCTGACAGATGTGCCAGGCAGTTCTGTGTTTCTGGAAAGGGGTGTTGTTACATACAGCAATACATCAAAAGTTGAACTCCTCGGAGTACCCGCCTCAATCATAGAGAGCCATGGTGCCGTGAGTGAAGATGTTGCGATACTTATGGCGGAGGGCGTAAAAAAACTCGCGGGTACGGATATTGGACTGGCCACAACTGGTATTGCGGGCCCGACAGGCGGAACGGAGGAAAAACCCGTGGGGACTGTCTTTGTCGCCCTGTCAACAGGGCGGGGCACCACGTGCCGCAGGTTTCAGTTCCGGTGGGATCGCAGGAGAATAAAGGAGATGACTTCGCAGATAGCTCTGAATATGTTGAGAAAGTTTCTCATTGAAGAGATAGATTGACGTGACAATGACATAGTATGTAAAATCACAGATAAGCTCCGGCGTTGATTCACGATATGCCTGGATTCGCAGCGAAGAGACTTTTTACCTGTTTATCAGGATTGAAAACAATTGTCATGAATGACAGAAAATCCATGAGGGCGTTTCTTGCAATAGAACTTCCGCCGGATATAAAAGAACTGATAGAGGAAATGAAAGAAAGGTTGGTCCCCGCGTTGAAGGGGATAAGGTGGGCCAGGCCCGAAGGAATGCACCTCACGCTGAAATTCTTAGGCGATGTGTTTCAGGATGATATAGTCCGTATTTCAGAAGTTGTCGAGAGGAATGCCAGGGACATTGCCCCCATCGGACTGAATGTCGGGTTGCCCGGGGGATTTCCCGGCTTGAAGAAACCGAGGGTATTATGGCTCGGTATCGGCGGGGATGTGCGAAGGCTTGCTGTCCTTCAGTCTGATATTGAAAATGATTTGGAAAAGAGTGGTTTCCCGGCAGAAAAGAAGGCATTTAAACCGCACCTTACGCTGGGCAGGTCCATGTCGCGCGGCGGGATAATATCGGGAGCTGAAGAGGCGAGTAATATAGCAGGGGAGGCGGGTATGCACCGGTTTGACGCGCGGGAACTGATACTCTTTAAAAGCGCGCTGAAACCCGGCGGAGCGGTATATACCAAACTTGCCACTTTTCTATTTGGAGGGCACTGATTTTTCATTTTGGATTATTAATAACATTTTTTGACGAACGGTAAGTTATGCCGGTAAGGAGAGGTCGCTATGGTATCTGAAACGGACAAAGAGAAGGCTGTTGATCTGGCCATAAGCCAGATTGAAAAGCAGTTTGGCAAAGGTTCCATCATGAGGCTGGGTGGTGATGAGATTATATCGAATGTCCCGGCCATATCTACGGGTTCCATAAGTCTCGATCTCGCACTTGGTGTCGGCGGCGTCCCCAGGGGAAGGGTTATTGAGATATTTGGTCCCGAATCGGGAGGAAAGACCACACTCGCGCTTCATATTGTCGCGGAAGCGCAGAAGGCAGGTGGACTCGCGGCGTTTGTTGACGCGGAACACGCGCTGGACGTGAGTTATGCCAGAAATATCGGCGTGAAAACGGATGATCTTCTCATATCCCAACCTGATACTGGAGAACAGGCGCTTGAGATTGCCGAGGTTCTCGTGAGAAGTGGCGCGGTTGATGTCCTTGTCATAGATTCGGTCGCTGCACTGGTGCCGCGCTCCGAGCTTGAAGGGGACATGGGTGACGCGCAGATGGGCCTGCAGGCGAGACTGATGTCACAGGCGCTCAGAAAGCTTACCGGAACTATAGGCAAGACCATGACCACGGTTATTTTTATCAATCAGTTGCGTATGAAGATAGGAGTATTCTTTGGTAATCCTGAGACAACTACCGGCGGAAACGCGCTCAAGTTCTATTCAACCATGCGTTTGGATATACGCAGGATCTCCGCCATCAAACAGGGACAGGATGTTATAGGAAACAGGACGAGGGTAAAAGTGGTAAAGAACAAGGTCGCACCCCCGTTCAAACAGACGGAATTTGATATTATCTTTGGAGAAGGTATTTCGAAAAGCGGTGATCTCCTTGACCTGGCGGCTGACGACGGAATTGTTGAGAAGTCAGGCGCGTGGTATTCGTACGGCGGGGAAAGGATAGGACAGGGCAGGGAGAACACCAAAGACTTCCTGAAGAATAACCCGGATATAATGGCCAGAATAAGAGAAGAGGTCTACCAGAAATTCGGTCTGAAGAAGGACGGGGTAAAGGTAGAGGATAAAAAATAGTGGACGATGATCCTTTGTATGAAAAGGCAAGGCAAAAGGCGTTGCGATATCTGTTATACAGGGGAAGAAGCATCAAAGAAGTTCAGACGAGACTCGCGGAAAAGGGTTTTGACAGTGCCATAATCAAGAAGATTGTTGACAGGTTTACCGATCTTGGGTATCTGAACGACAAAGATTTTGCAAGGCAGTGGGCAAGAAGCCTCGCCGTCAGCAGGCTGTGGGGTGACAGGAAAATAGAGGCAAGCCTTTTTGAAAAAGGAATCTCCCGCGATCTGATAAAAGAAGCGGTTGTCGAGGCAAGAGAAGAGAAAGACGAAAAGCGCGCCATAGAAGAGCTTGTTGAGAAAAGGCTACGCAAGGAATCCGAATTCGGGGTCTTTTCATATAAGGGCAAGCGAAGAGTGACTCAAAGCCTCGCTGGCAGGGGATTCCCCGTGGGGCTTATACTGGACGTGCTGAAAGAAATGGGTGCGGGCTATTGTGAGCCTTGAGACCTGAAACAATGTTGTAGACTTGCCACACTGTGGGCAACCTCTTTGTGGGGTACAAAGGCCCCACGCTATACAGTAAGTTACTTTCCTTTATTTATCATGCCCCGACCGGTCGGGGCGTACAGTCGAATCATTTTAAAGATCTGATCCGCCTGCTTCCGAAAAAAACAATTGACCGGACACCACAACCGGGCGAAGTTCTATTATCTTATTATCGACTATAAACCAAGGGGGGGGGACATGGCAAAAAAAATAAAGCTGATGAAAGAGGAGATACAGTCGAATTATTCTGGCGGTGACGCTTACGATCTTATCATTATCGGTTCCGGTATCACCGGTCTCAGTACCGGACTGATGTGGCTCAAAAACGTACCGGGCAAAAAAACCCTCATCATTGAAAAGAATCCTTATCCCGGCGGATACGTTACAGCCTATCGCAGAGGAGACTTTGTATTCGAAACCACCCAGCTTGTGCCGGATGTTTTAAATGTCCTGGAATACCTTGGTATCGATCTGAATTTGAAGCAATACACCGGTGTGTTCATGCGACGCATGGTGATAGATGATGGAAAGGTAAAGGAATACCGGCTCCCCGTCGGGACCGAGAATCTGACCGCCTACCTGGTAAGTCTTTTCCCTCAGGATGCCGCCAAAATCGAGAAGTTCATGAACTACTGTGCTGATATGTTCGCTCAGGTTCGCAAACTTAAGGCCCTGCCTACCTTAAAGGATATGATTTGTACGCCTTTTGTTGCACCAAAGGTGGTTGCCAATCTTAACCGGACCTATTCTTCAATGCTCGACAAATTCGAAATAACCAACACCGATCTCCGTGAGATCCTGGAAACCTTCTCCGCCTTTTCCGGTGTACCCTCGGACAGGGCTTCGGCCATCATGGGTGCCGGGGCGATGCTCTCGTCGGTTACCAGATGTTTCCGGCCCTACGGATACTATGACGAACTCCCTGCCACGATGACCCGGTTATTTCAGGACTGGGGAGGAGAGATCCGCCTCAATTCCAAGGTTGAAGACATCGTGGTAAAAGACGGTAAAGTGACAGGCGTGAAAGTCGATGGTGCTATGATTCGGGCTGAAAAGGTAGTGACCACGATTGACCCCATGGTAGCCATGCACAATCTGGTAGGCGATGAGAATTTGCCGGCCCCATATGTGAAACGCCTGAACGGGACCATAATGTCGCCTTCTTCATTCAATATAGCCCTCGGTCTCGATGAAAAGATTGATATGACAAAGCTTGACCTGGACTACCCTTATAACGTGCTCTCCACCGGGTTGGGCACAACTGAGAAACTCTTTGATGCCTTTTTGCGCGGGGAAAACGCGTTCTCCAGGGACTGTTTTCACACCGCTGTTATCTGCCCGTCCCTGACAACGGGAGGCAGGAATACGGTCACCATCCGGGGGGTACCCTTTGGTATGCGCGACTGGCTGAATTGGAGAGAGAATGATCCTGAAAGGTATAAGAAAGAAAAACAATATTGGGCGGATTTCTTTATCGACATCATTGAAGAGTATGTTATCCCCGATCTGAGGAAACACATCGAGGTCATGGACATTTCGACTCCGGCCACCTATTCGCGCTATTCCGGCTCGCCAACGGGAAGCATCTATGACATGGCAGCGCTGGTAACCCAGTTCGGCCCTAAAAGGCTGCCCATGAAAACCCCCATAGAAAACCTGTACCAGCCTAAATTTGCTCATGGCATCTACGGCGGTATGATGAACGGGATACAGGTAGTCGATCTCATGCTGAACCGGGCATTTAACGACGGAAACTCTTTGTTCAATCCCAAGAGCTGATAATGGGAGGATTCGCGGAGGCTGTTTTTGCTATATTGCGGGAATTCGTATAGTCAGAGAAATTCCAGGGAGGAGAAATTTCAGGGACACAATACTAAATTATTGACAATATTGGAATGAAATATTTAAGTTTGTGTTTCAGGAAAAGGACTATCAGGAACTCCGTCAGCATCAACTAATGGACTGACCCCCATGAGTTGCACAGACCAGTGATGTAATTAGAGTACCCTGACAGGGGTTTGACATACAAAACCGTTTTTCTTATATTTCCCTCGTCAAAAAGCAATGCAACTATCAAAAAATGGTGAAAATATGTCAATATTTGAATGTGAGGAGATTTGGGAAATCTTACATAGAAAGAGAGCGATCTGCCGGGCATTAATCGTTCTCTTTTTAGTTTCATCCGCCCCAGCCTTTGCCCAATCCACCCAATTTCCCATGCTTGAAAATTATTTGCCATAGGGGAATTCGGGG
>CAZINZ010000006.1:36026-61232 GCA_964540715.1 uncultured Syntrophaceae bacterium
CCAATCCACCCAATTTCCCATGCTTGAAAATTATTTGCCATAGGGGAATTCGGGGGACACATCACTTAATTTTTCAAAATAGTTTGCAGTCCTATATTTGTAAGGTGTAATAATGACAGCAAGTTCAGCTAACAGGCGGTTTTACAAGGGACCGCTCGCGTTTCAAGATTCCGGGCGTTAGAAGTGAATTTTAAATAGGTGATGACATGAAAAATCTGTTTAAGAAAACGGCTAATGCTGCTATCCAACGTTTGATTATTCGCCAGTGTTTTCCCGTGTAGTACGCCTTTTTAGACGGCTCCTTCCGGCAGCTTAGCCTGGCGATTGGCCCCGATGATTGACAAGACTGTATAGAGGGTGCTATCGTAATACTTAAATGCTATCGATAAGGGGACCTCATGCATACCGTTACAGTTTCACCAAAATTCCAAGTAGTTATCCCAAAATTAATAAGGGCTGCATTGCGTCTTCGCCCCGGCCAGAAAATGAAGGTTATTGAGTATGATGGACGAATAGAGCTTATACCCGATCGGGACATGTCTGAGCTAAAGGGATTCCTTAAGGGAATTAATACCGAGTTTGTTCGCGAGGGCGACAGATTATGAATATTGTCGACTCCTCAGGATGGCTTGAATATTTTTCAGGGGGAACGAATTCTGAAAAATTTGCGTTCCCTCTTTAAGACCCATCGTCTTTAATTGTACCAGTGATCACCATATATGAAGTATTCAAAGTGGTGTTGCGTGAATCTGGCGAAAATGAAGCTCTTCAAGCCGTGGCTGCCATGCATAAAGGTACGATTATTGATCTTACAACAAGTATCGCAATCAATGCTTCCAGGCTGAGTTTGCATTATGGCCTTCCCATGGCCGACAGTATTATTTTATCTACGGCTCAATCGTATGAATGTTTAATCTGGACACAAGATTCAGATTTTGAAAATATACCCGGTGTTAGGTTTTTTCCCAAAACAAAGACTGGGTCAACAGGTGGTTGAATTCTGATCCAAAAAACCGGATTCTTTTCCAGGTTATCCACAACGTTAAAAATTCGGAGGACATACACTTAATTCTTCGAAATAATTTTATGGACTCATATTTGTGAGCGTATAATAATGTTAGAAATTCTGCCTTACCAATAACTTCACCTGACAGCGAGCAATGGCAGATGAGTTTTACGTTCGGCGGAGAAAATTTAACTTGCAGTCTGGCAACCGAAACAATAAATTAGAGCTGCGTGCGGTTGCAAAACGCTGTGTTCTGGATGTTTAACTTTTTAACCATGGGCCTGTTGAAGGGCTCTATGAATTAACTTTGTATAGGAGACATATGTTAATGACAGGCAGTGAGATCAGAGAAAAGTTTCTTGAATATTTTAAAGAACGGGGGCACGCGGTCGTAGCCAGTTCATCGCTTATTCCGAAGGAAGATCCGACGTTGCTCTTCATCAACTCCGGCATGGCCCAGTTCAAAAACCTTTTTCTGGGTCTTGAGAAGCGCGAGTACACGAGGGCCGCCACATCGCAAAAGTGTGTCAGGGCCGGTGGAAAGCACAATGACCTGGAAAACGTCGGGTTTACCGTGCGGCACCACACCTTTTTCGAAATGCTGGGCAATTTTTCCTTCGGAGACTACTTTAAGAATGAGGCCATAGAATGGGGATGGGAGTTCCTCAGGGATGTCATGGGCCTTCCCGAAGACAGGATGTGGGTGAGTATCTTCAGGGATGATGATGAGGCATTTGAAATATGGAATAAAAAGATCGGGGTGCCGGCGGAGCGTATAGTTCGTTTGGGAGAAAAAGACAATTTCTGGATGATGGGTGATACCGGTCCCTGCGGCCCCTGCTCGGAGATATATTACGATCTGGGTAAAGATGTGGGATGCGGAAGGCCTGAATGTGACCTGGAGTGTGAATGCGGGCGCTACATGGAGATATGGAACCTTGTGTTTACGCAGTATGACAGGGACGAATCCGGGACATTGACTCCGCTGCCAACCCCAAACATAGATACAGGTATGGGACTTGAACGACTGGCGACGGTTATGCAGGGGGTGGAAAGCAACTATGATTGCGACCTCTTCCGGGACATCATTCTGCACATTGAAGGTGTAACCGGCAAAAAATATAAGGATAACGAAGAAGACGACATATCTATCAGGGTCATAGCCGACCATTGCCGGGCCGTAACTTTCCTGATCAGTGACGGAATTCTTCCGAGTAACGAGGGGAGAGGGTACGTTCTTAGAAGGATACTGAGGAGGGCAGCCCGGCATGGAAAGCTCCTCGGTCTTGAAAAACCCTTCCTGCATGACATGGTTCCCGTGGTTATAGAGGTAATGAAAGACTGTTACCCGGAACTGCTGGACAAGGAATCGTATGTAAGGAAAGTTATTGTTAATGAGGAACAGCGTTTCATGGAAACCCTCGATTCCGGTCTGCGGATACTGAATGACGAAATGGAGTCACTGGAGAAAAAAGGGGAAAAAATAATCCCCGGCGGGATAGTGTTCAAACTCTACGATACCTTTGGTTTTCCTACCGATCTGACGGGGGATGCCGCGAGATCGCGCGGCATGTCACTGGATATGGAGGGTTTTGAAAAATCCATGGAAGTCCAGAGGGAGAAGGCAAGAGAATCGTGGAAGGGTAGCGGCGAAGAGAAGGTCGCGGATATATACAGGGCTCTTTCCATGGATGGAATTTCCACACAGTTCGATGGGTATGAATGTGATAACGTAACTGCCTCCCGTGTTGTCGCAATCCTCAAGGATGATAAAAGGGTCGATTCCCTCTCTGCAGGCGAAAGGGGAGAGATATTTGTGGATAGAACCCCATTCTACGGAGAAGTGGGCGGGCAGACTGGAGACGCAGGTGTCATAGAAGGGAAGGACTCGCTCTTCGAAGTATGGGACACGCAAAAGCCCCTTGACGATCTCTTTACACACATAGGCAAACTCAAAGAGGGACAGATAAAGGTTGGTGAATCTGTTGATGTAAAGATTGATTCTGAAACGAGAAGATCAATAGAGGCAAACCATTCCGGCACTCATGTGTTGCAGGCGGCACTTAAAACCGTGCTGAGCGATCATGTTAAACAGTCCGGCTCTCTTGTGAATTCCGAGAGGCTACGGTTCGACTTCACCCATTTCGCGGGTATAGAAGATAAAGAGATGGAAATGATCGAGAGGGTGGCCAACGAGTATATAAGGGAAAACGTGCCTGTTGACACGAGGGTGCTATCCCATGCGGATGCCTTGAAAACAGGCGCCACAGCGGTGTTTGATGAGAAATATGGAGATACGGTAAGGGTGGTCAGAATGGGAGACTTCAGTATGGAGCTGTGCGGAGGCACGCATGTCCGGCGCACTGGCGACATAGGTTTTCTGAAGATCGTCCATGAATCGGCGGTTGCCGCGGGTGTGAGGAGGATAGAAGCGATGACCGGCAGGGAGGCCGTGCGGTATGTGGAGAAAATGGAAAGGGCGTTGAAGGATTCTGCGCTTCTTGTGAGAACCAACCCGCTGGATCTTTCGGAGAGGGTCGACAAGTTGTTGAAGCGTCAGAAGGAATTTGAAAGAGAAATCGAGGCCCTCAAGGGGAAACTGGCGGCGAAGGATTCCTCTGACCTTCTTGATAAGGTGAAGCAAATAAAGGGTGTTAAGCTGCTCGCATCTGTGGTTGATGTGCCTGATGTGCGGACCCTTCGTAATTTCGGAGATAAGGTGAGGGACAGAATTTCCTCCGGTGTTGTGCTGCTTGGGAGCAGAGTAGGGGATAAAGCCATGCTCCTGTGCATGGTGACGAAGGATCTTACGAGCCGCTATAACGCGGGTAAGCTGATAGGAGAACTTGCGCCGGTTGTCGGGGGAACCGGAGGCGGGCGTCCCGACATGGCCCAGGCCGGAGGATCCAAACCTGAGAAACTGGAGGAGGCGCTTGGCAGGATGGAAGAGATCATGCTCAGGGACTGAAAACGGTTTTCTGACACATAGTGGAGACAAGAAGGGGGGAACATGGATTTTGAGACCATTTTATATGAGATAAGTGAAGATATCGCTGTCATAAGACTGAACCGTCCTGAAATGAAAAATGCCATATCTTTTGAGCTTTCAGAGGAGCTTGGCAAGGCGGTCGACCTGGCCAACGCGGACGATAACATCCGTTTTATTGTCCTTACCGGTATCGGAAAGGTATTTTCCTCGGGGGCGGATTTCAGTGATCCGTCGAAAACCATTGAGATGATCCGGAGAGCATTTGACGTCAAGTCCGGAGAATCTCCTGTACTGAAACTGATCAATTCACCCAAACCCACCATCGCGGCGGTGAATGGATATGCCCTTGGACATGGTGCTGAGTATGCGCTTATGTGTGATATTATAATCATGTCCGACAGGGCCGATTTCGGGTTTATCGGGCCGATTAGGGGGGTCACCTGTCCTTACGCGATGATAAGGCTTGCCGACGAGATTGGAAGGGCCAGGGCAAAAGAACTGATCATGACCTGTGAACGCATATCCGCCGCAGAGGCATTGAGGATAGGCCTTGTCAATCAGGTAGTGCAACATGACAAACTTATGGATGCGGTTCTGGACATGGTGGCCAGGATGCGCAAAGCAGGTCCTCTGGCGATTCGATACACAAAGGAGGTTATAAACCGCAACCTGGAAGGGTATGAATTAAGTGCCGATATCTTTGAAGAGATCATCAAAAGCAAAGATGCAATTGAGGGTGCCATGGCATTTTTCGAAAAGAGAGAACCCGACTGGACCAGCCAGTCGTAATACATTCTCCCAGGAAGCTCCACTATTTATATTTTTATTGTATGGGCATAGGAGGTGTCTGTATGGCCAAATTTTCTGCTGATTATGGAAGCTTTAGAAGCGCGGACGGCTTGGATCTCTTTTACAGGAGATGCCAGGCCGACACCGAGAAGGCGCGGATGATAATCGCCCATGGTTTGGGTGAGCATTCCGGACGTTATGACAATGTTGTTGAAAGGCTCCTTCCCCTCGGCATAAGCGTATGGGCGCCGGATCACAGAGGGCATGGACAGAGCGATGGTCGCAAGGGCCATGTATCTTCCTTTTCCCAGTATGTGGAAGACCTTCGCAAACTTGTTGAAATTGCCAGGGATGGAATGGCCGGAGATGTAAAGATTTTTCTTCTGGGGCATAGCCTGGGAGGACTTATCGCACTGCGGTTTGCCGCCGGTTTTCCGGAAATGATAGATGGCGTGATCATCTCTTCCCCATCGCTTGGTGTAACTGTGGATATACCTGTCGTCAAGGCATTTGCCGGCAAAATTATGTCTACCATCTGGCCGACTCTCAGTCTTTCCAATGAACTGGATGCATCAAAGATCAGCCATGATGAAGGTGTGGTTCGCTCATACATAGATGATCCTCTCGTTCATGATCAAGTGACCGCCCGCTGGTTTACCGAGTTCCTGTCGGCCATGGAAGCCGCGAATCTATCGGCCCCGGAGATGAAGATTCCTCTGCTGATGCAGCTGGCGGGTGATGATCACCTTACGAATGTGGACACATCGGCAAGTTTCTTTAAAGCCTTAAGCTCGGAGGACAAGACACTTTACGTCTACGATGGCCTCTACCACGAGATATACAATGAGAGAGATGAACAGAAAAAACAGGTATTAGATGATCTCGATACCTGGCTCCTGAAACATATTTAATAGAAGAGGTATCTGTAAATGGCGGAATATGTTGGCGCTGTGGATCAGGGAACAACCAGCACCCGATTTATTATCTTTGACCGCAGCGGGAAGATCGTCGGGCTCGATCAGAAGGAACACAGACAGATCTTTCCCAAACCGGGGTGGGTGGAACATAACCCCCTTGAGATATGGAGAAATACTGAGGATGTTATCCGTGGCGCGCTGGGTAAGTCCGGAATCAGTGGGGTGGACCTGGCCGCGATTGGCATTACAAACCAGCGTGAGACCACGGTTGTCTGGGATAAGGATAATGGCGAACCTTACACCAATGCCATAGTCTGGCAGTGTACGCGAACAGGGGAGATTTGCAGTGAATTGACCGGCGACGGGGGTCAGGACAGGTTCCGCGAAAAGACCGGATTGCCGGTAGCCACCTATTTTTCAGGGCCGAAGATCAAGTGGATACTGGACAATATTCCCGGTGTGCGGGAAGACGCCCTCAAGGGTAAGGCCCTCTTCGGCACAATGGAAAGCTGGGTAATCTGGTGGCTTACCGGCGGGCCTGACGGTGGTGTTCATGTGACCGATGTGACCAATGCCAGCCGCACCATGCTCATGGATTTGAATTCACTTGAGTGGGACGATGACATCCTGAATATCATGGATATACCGCGCCGGATGCTGCCGGAGATTGTCCCCTCCAGTGATCGGAATTACCGTGGTGTTACATCCGTGGACGGGCCGTTAGGGGCACGTGTTCCGGTATGCGGGGCACTGGGAGACCAGCAGGCCGCGCTTGTTGGCCAGACCTGTTTTGAAAAGGGAGAAGCCAAGAATACATTCGGGACCGGCTGTTTTCTGCTGCTCAACACAGGTACGACAGCCGTTCCCTCCAGTCAAGGCCTGATTACAACGCTGGCCTACCAGATAAATAATGATAAACCCGTCTATTGTCTTGAAGGTTCCATCGCGATAGCCGGGGCCCTTGTGCAGTGGGTGAGAGATAATCTTGGTCTTATATCCAGCTCATCAGAGATCGAGGCACTGGCCAGCACGGTTGAAGACAATGGAGGAGTCTATTTTGTTCCCGCGTTTTCAGGACTCTTTGCCCCATACTGGCGCTGTGACGCGAGGGGTGTCATCGCCGGACTGACACAGTATGCGAACAAAGGTCACATTGCCCGGGCGGTGCTGGAAGCCAACGCCTATCAGACGAAAGATATAGTTGAAGCCATGAACAGGGATTCCGGTGTAGATCTGTCCGTGCTGAACGTGGACGGAGGCATGGTACACAATGAAATGCTAATGCAGTTTGTGTCGGATATGCTGGGGGTTCCTGTTATCAGGCCGGTGGTATCGGAGACGACGGCACTCGGAGCCGCCTACGCCGCAGGGCTTGCTGTGGGTTTCTGGTCTGATATTGGCGAGCTGAAGCAGAACTGGTCCGAAGAGAAGAGGTGGCTTCCTGTCATGGAGCGGACAGACAGGGAAGGGAGATATCTCGGCTGGCAGAAAGCCGTGCAAAAATCATTCGAATAGGTTGAAGAGAAAAGACCGGGTTCTTCTTCCCAGACAAAAAATCCTTCCTCCTTGCGCAAGGCGAGGGATTCTGGTGCAAAACATCGAGATACGCGATTGGTTAAAAGAAACGTACAATTCGGTTTAGAGTAATGTTCACAAAGATCGTGAATGCGCAGCGTGTGATTTTAAAATGAATATCCCGCGGTGCGATCAGCGTCGTTTGGAAAATGTCTGCGAAGTTGCGATAAGAAAACTCAAAGGGGGAAATATCATGGCGGATATTTCTCAGATCGACTACCGGATTTTCGACAAACCTGAAATCCTGAACTATCTCTTCTATCCGCGTCGCGAAGAGGGCTCTTTCAGACCGGGAGGGGATGTTCATGAGTTACAGATACCGGTGGACGATCATGTAACCATCGGCGCCCGTTTTTACCATGCGCAAAAGTCAGCCCCAACAATCCTCTTTTTCCATGGAAACGGCGAGATCGTGGCCGACTACGATGAGATAGGTCCCATATATATACAGACGGGAGCCAATTTTCTCCCAGTCGATTACCGGGGATATGGTCGCTCCACAGGAACCCCCACGGTAACGGGTATGATGCGTGATTCTCATGTCATTTTTGAATATATTTCGGACTGGCTCGACGAAGGGGATTTTACCGGTCCTCTGATAATCATGGGCCGATCACTGGGCAGCGCGCCGGCACTTGAACTGGCCGAGCAGTATAAAGATCGAATCGATGGCCTCATCATTGACAGCGGATTCGCTTACCTGCTGCCGCTTCTCCGGTTAATCGGCGTTTCACTTTCCAGGATGGACATTACCGAAGAGGACGGCTGCCGGAACATTGAAAAGATCAGAACCTTTGAAAAACCTACGCTGATTATTCACGCTCAGTTCGATCACATCATTCCCTTTACCGACGGTGAAGCCCTCTACGGGGCCTGCGTGTCCCGGAACAAGCGCTTTCTTATGATTCCCGAAGCCGATCATAATACGATATTCATGAGAGGATTCCGGGCCTACATGTCGGCAATAGCGGATTTTCTTCAACTGATTACCGGTTAATCCAGCCGATTCTCATGATTCCTGAAACCGACTATAATGCGATATATTCATGCAAATATGGTTATATAAAATATCCCTTGACAGGATCGGAAAATGCATATAGTGAACTGTGAAGTTGCACTTTAAGCTTTATGAATTCACGATCCTCGTTCATAAGGAGGCTGCCTGACTGAAGATATTTTCAGGGTGGTACAGTAAGGATTGGACAAATATTCTCATGGGTTTCCTGCGACAGACATCTGTATTGAGCTTGAAATCTTAAAAAAACTCTTTACCGAAAATGACGAGCATGGCCGAAAAGAGAGAGATTCAGATTTTAAGAGTTTAAGAGGGTCGCCTTAAATATATCATAAGCAACATGTTGAATCATCAGTATAACATTATCGGAAATGGTTGCGGCCGATACCATGGAGAGGAGAAAACGGTATGGCAGATTATGATGCGATTGTAATTGGAGCGGGTAATGGAGGGCTTACGGCCTCCTGTGCTCTGGCCCAGAAGGGTTTGAAAGTCCTTTTGCTGGAGCGGCACAATATTCCAGGCGGCTGTGGAACGAGCTTTTGCCGGGGACGCTTTGAATTCGAGGTGGCGCTCCACCAGTTGAGCGGTCTCGGCACGCCGGAAAAACCGGGGCCACTCCGACTGACCTTTGACAGCCTCGGGATTACAAATGATCTGGAATTTGTGGAAGCCCCTGATCTCTACCAGGTGGCAATGCCGGACGGATTTCGTCTGCCGCTTAAAACAGAGATTCCTCAGGTAATCGAGGCAATCCAGCAGAAATTTCCGCATGAGAAAAATGAGATAAAGAGCTTCTTCGATCTCATGGCACAGTTTGCACAGGATATGATGGGTGCATTTATCTTTCGCGATCCCGAGCCGTCCCGGAAAAAATATCCCACCCTCTATGCCTATGCGATTCGCGATGTGGAATCTGTCCTGAATGAAAGATTTAAGGATCCCCTGCTCAAGGCGATTCTTGGGGCCTACTGGGGATACCTCGGGGTTCCACCGTCCCGCCTCTCTTTTGCGTACATTGCCATGTTATTCTTCCAGTATTCTGAATTTAAACC
This sequence comes from uncultured Syntrophaceae bacterium, assembly GCA_964540715.1. Lineage (GTDB taxonomy): Bacteria > Desulfobacterota > Syntrophia > Syntrophales > UBA2210 > UBA2210. Next base: position 45,373 of record CAZINZ010000006.1, read on the forward strand.
CTTTCATGTGAAGGGCGGATCCCAGGCCATGTCCAACGCGATCTTCAACAAATTTCTCTCCTATGGCGGTGATGCACGTTTCAACTGCGGCGCGAAGAAAATAGTGATAGAAAAGGGGGCGGTAAAGTCGGTTGTTACGGAAGATGGAGACGAAATATCCACGAATTACGTCGTATCCAACGCCTCCCAGGCCTATACCTACATCCACATGATAGATCGGGCCCACGTTCCCGAAAACGTGATCACGGAGATCAAGTCACGAAATGTCGCCATTTCCGCATTTACCATGTTCATTGGCTATGACTGCGAACCGGAGGAACTCGGCATTACCGAATCGATGAACTTCCTCATTGCCAACCCAGACACCTCCGCTGAGAAAATCATCAATAATATGTGGAATGTGGGTATCAGCGACGATTTCATGGCCTTTAGCTGCTATGACATTACTGACCCCGATTTTTCTCCGCCGGGAACGTGTCAGACGAATACGGTAACACTGAAATACGGTGACGCTTGGCTGAACATAGATCCGCACAAGTATTACGATGTGAAGTTTCAGTGCGCTGAAGGTATGCTTCATCGTATGGAGCAGATCTACCCCGACCTTCGAAAGCATATTGAAGAAATCGAGATCGCAACGCCGATGACCTTCATGCGATACCTCGGTCATCCCGGAGGCTCAATCTATGGATACGAGCAGCTCATAAAAGACTCCCTTTTCTTTCAGCCCGATCGGAAATCACCGATTCAGGGACTCTACTTCGCGGGAAGCTGGGCGGGAGATTGCGGTTTTGAACCCACGCTGAATTCCGGCAAGGCAGTAGCAAGGTCAATCACACGACAACTCGGGAAATAAGAGGAGAAGAACTATGAAAAGAGGAATATGGGAGGAATTTGACGGATACAATGAGATTATCAGTGAAGTCGAGGCTACCCGGAAGTACCGTGAAAACATAATCCCCGTGAAGTACGAGACGGCTCCGTTTGTCGAACGCCTGCATCCAGCAAAGCTCAACCTTCGGATAGCCGATATCATCGTGGAGTCATCTTCAACGAAGACCTTTCGTCTCGTATCGGAAAACCATTATCTGCCCCCCTTTATGGCAGGGCAGTACATCTCGCTGTACCCGACCATCGGCAATATCCTTACGGGTCGTCCCTACAGTATATCGTCCTCACCGAACCAGATTGGATATTACGATATAACTGTACGAAGGGTTGAAAACGGACTAGTATCAAACTATCTTCTGGACGAGGTAAAGATCGGTGATGTCCTGGAGTGTTCGGGACCAGCCGGTAATTTTTACTTCAATCCCCTCGTCCATGAAAAAGCGATGGTCTGCATCGCCGGTGGCAGCGGCATCACCCCCTTTATGTCGATGATTCGAGAGATTGTCGAGAGTGGTCTCGACCGCACGGTCTACCTCTTCTACGGAAACAAAAATACAGAGGATATTATCTTTCACGACGAACTGACCGAACTGTCACGCTTTTCACAGATCATTTACACTCCGGTCATCGAGGAACCTTCGGATGACTTCACAGGCGAGTGCGGGTTTATTTCCGGTAAGGTGGTCAGCAAAATTTCAGGAAACCATGGAGATAAGACCTATTTTCTGTGTGGGCCCCGAGGTCTCTATGACTTCTGCTTGCCTGAACTGGAAGGTCAGGGTATTCCTGCACGAAGAATAAGACAGGAGATGTTCGGCCCGCCGATAAACATCGATGAATATCCGGGATGGCCGTCGGAAGTGACTGCTGCTGATATTTTCACGGTGTCCGTTACAGGCAAAAAAACATTTGAGGCAAAGGCGGGGGAACCGTTGCTCACGGCGCTGGAAAAAAATCAAATCACCGTGCCGTCACTCTGCCGTTCGGGTGAGTGCAGCATGTGCCGGGTGAAAGTTATTTCCGGTACAGTATTTCAGCCTCCCGGCACCATGGTACGGAAGTCTGATCGAGAATGGGGATTTGTGCACTCCTGTGTTTCCTATCCCATTGAGGATCTCGAGATCCTGATGGTTACCTGAGAAGTCCAGGGAGTGAAGTAAGAGCGGATTGTGTTGCCGTGTCTCAGGGTTCCTCCCTTGAAAACAGAGCTAAAGCGATGCTGATAATGAGAAAGATCCGCCCGAGGGCGGCTCTTTCTATGCCTATCTATAGGCGATTCCCTGTCAATTCTTTTCCTTAGATTTCTTTCCGTTGAGGCTTTTCTGGATAATTGTCTGGATGTTTCGTTGAAACAGTCTCCGCATAATATAGCTGTGCATGATATCGACTCGTCTCGCCACTTCCAGCGTTAAACGCCTGTTCTCATCCCGGGACTTACCCTTCACGAGACGCTTCCGAAGAGCCGCTTCATGCTCCATAATCTCCTTGCCCAGCCGCACGTAAAACTCCAGCTCCTTAAACTCCAGACCAAGCTCCGAGATCTTCTTTAACAAATCACGACCGAAACGAATATCCTCCTCATTGAACAGGATACGCCCCTTCTCCTTCACATAGGGCATCAGAAGTCCGGTCTTCTCCGCCTCATGGAACTCAGCGGAAGTAAGGCCCGTCCGAGAAAGAAATTCCTTTTTTTCCACAAGATTGTTCGCCGTACCGAACACCACATCCTCAATAGATTCGGCCTCCTCCAGACTCATCCCTTCCTCATCCATACGCCTGATCACATTCTTGATGATCGAAAGTGGATAATATCGTTTCTCCTGCAGATAGCGTATCGCCTGAATCTTCTCCACACAACTCTCATCATAGTAGGCCATACTCTTGTTTACTTTATTCGGTTCAGGAAGGAGCCCCTGACGGACATAATACCGTATCGTTGACGGCTGTACACCGCTTTGTTTTGCAATCTCTCCGATCTTCTTTTCCATAAATCATAATCTCCATAGTTAAGCGTAACTTTAAGCTTCTATATAGACCATTCTTGTCGCTGTGTCAAAGAAGATATGTCGCTGGCTGGACGTTCTTCCTTCGATTTCTTCCATTTCATAACCACCCTGATTATTATGTTCACGCAATTATCATAGATAGTTATGAGTATATAAAAAACCTTGACAGAACAAGGAAATGCATATAGTGAACTGTGAAGTTGCGCTTTAAGCTTTATAGTATAAACGCCGCCCGGAGAATATCCGACCCGGAGCGCTACAAAAACCCGCACTGAAGAAGGAACATATTGAAAACAGTACTGGCATTTAACGGAAGCCCCCGAGGAGCAAAGGGAAATACGGAAAAAATTCTTCAACCCTTTCTGGAAGGTGTCCAGGAAGGGGGGGCATCGGCGGAGACACTTTACCTGAAAGATCTCGACATCAACGAGTGCAGGGGGTGTTACGCCTGTCATATGATAACACCGGGAAAATGTGCCATCAAAGATGATATGGGAATGGTCCTGGAGAAGGTCATGAAGGCCGATATCATCGTCTTTGCCACGCCACTCTATGTCTTTACCGTAAGCGCCCTCATGAAGGTTCTCTTGGACAGATTTATGATTCTTGGCGACCTCAAACTTCTCTATGTGGATGATGGGCTTACATCCCACCCGCCCCGCTATCCTGACAAGAAATGGCAGTGGGTCCTGATATCAAATGCGGGATTTCCCGAACGTGAACAGTTCAAGGCGCTGGAGCTGACCTTTGAAATGTTTAGCTGGGCCTTTGGCGGTGGAACTCATGTCGCGCTTGTCGGTAAGATTCTCAAGGGGATGGGCGAAATACTGAAGGTGAAATCGTTGTTGCCTCAATTTCAGTGGTTCTTTGATGCCTGCAGAATGGCCGGGAACGAAGTCGTTCAGAAGGGAGAGATTACGAAGGAAACCCAGGAAATCCTCGATCGGCCCTTTCTCGATCTTCCCGTCAAAGACTTGGTAGCCATGAGCAATCAATACATCGAAAAAGCGACAGAGGTTTTCCAGCGGAAGAAGTGAGATCACGATTATCATAATGGAAGGTTAAAAAAGAGAGTGACTGTCTGGCGGGACGGTCACTCTCTGTGATTGTGAAGGGGGATATATTCCTCAGATCACCGCTTCGGTCTCAGCTTTGGTACTTTTCCATATGCAGCTTCCGTACATCACGCCGCAAAATCTTGCCGATGGCGCTTTTGGGAAGTTCATCAATGAACTCGATCCCTTTGGGCACTTTATACGCACCAAGATTTTCCTTGCAGAACTGGATTATCTCTTCCTCCGTGGCAGATTCACCCTCTTTGAGGACAACGTAGGCCTTGACTGTTTCGCCGCGGTACTCGTCAGGGATGCCTATGGTACAGGCCTCGAGCACCTTGGGGTGACTGTACAGAAGATTATCAATTTCTGTGGGATAAATGTTGAAGCCGCTTGCAATGATTAAATCTTTTATGCGATCGACAATCTTCAGATATCCCTCTTCATCCATCACTCCCACGTCACCCGTGTGTAACCACCCGCCCCGGAGAGCCTCTTTTGTTTCCGCCGGTTTCTTGTAGTAGCCCTTCATCACCTGGGGGCCTTTAAAACAGATCTCGCCGCTTTCTCCCAGGGGTACATCATTGTCCTTATCGTCGACCAGCCTGATATCGGTATTGCATACGGGGATGCCCACAGTACCCACCTTGATCTTGCCCCCCCAGGGCGTCACCGTCGCCACGGGGCTCGTTTCGGTCTGTCCGTATATCTCGAGAATGGTCGATCCCGTCAGTTCCTTCAGTTGCCTGATGATCTCGACGGGCAGGGGAGCCGCTCCGGAGATGAAACCCTTTATAAAGGTTACGTCGGTCTTCTTGAATGTCGGCTCTTTTAACATTCCTAAGTATAGGGTGGGAACACCGCCTATATAACTGGGTTTGTATTTCCTGATCATCTCGGCCAGTGTCTTCGGATCAGGCCGGGGAATCAGTATGTCTGTCAGGCCCGTCCACACACAAAAATTCTGACAGAGATATCCCGCCGTGTGAAAAATAGGGAAGATATAGAGGAGGCTGTCCTGGCCGTCTATCAAGTCGTAGAACCAGCATCTCAGCTGCTGCACATTGCTGGAACAGTTGGCGTGGGTCAGCATGACCCCTTTGCTGACACCGGTCGTACCTCCCGTATAGACAAGGGCGGCAAGGTCGTCCCACTGTGCCTGAATTTTAACGGGAGTATCGGGATATTTTCTGATGAGGTCCATAAACTGATACACGCTCTCTTGTGGTTCCACCTTCCTGTACATCTTTTTTTTAACGAAGGGGTACAACTGTTTCACCGGGAATGGAAGAAAATCGTTGATGTGGCAGGTGATAATTCTTTTAACTCCCGTCTTGCCTTTCAGCGACAGCGCACGCGGCAGCAGGAGATCCAGGGTGATCAGCGTTGTCGAGTCGGAATCGTTGATCTGATATTCAAGTTCACGTTCCGTGTACAGGGGATTGATCACGACGGTAACGCCGCCTATTTTGTAAGTCGCATAGTTCGCAATCACCAGCTGGGGAATATTAGGAAGCAGCATGGCCACCATGTCTCCCTTTTTCACGCCGAGATCGATGAGCGCGTTGGCAAATCTGTCAACCAGAGCATTAAACTCTTTAAAGGAGATTTTTTTGCCCAAAAAGTTCAGAGTAAACACTGACGGAAAACGCCTCGCATTTCTTTCAAGAACTTCGGGCATGGTAATTTTCTCAATGTCAGCCTCACCGGGAACACCGGAAACATACGATTTGTGCCAGAATCGTTCAAACCCCATAGCTACTCCTTTTCTTTCTTATTATTTATCTGATTCACGATCGATCAGACATGGTTTTTCTATAGCGAACAAACACCGCCGAAGTCTGTGCCAACAGACATTGCGTCACGATTGCTTTTCCAGCTCCTGTTGCCGCAGTTCTTTTCTCAGTATTTTACCGATGACCGATTTCGGAAGCTCTTCGACAAACTCATAGATCTTGGGTACTTTAAAGGCTGCAAGCCGTTCACGGCAGAAGGCATCCATCTCTTCCGATGTTGCACTCTCATCCGGATTCAGCACAACAAAGGCCTTGACCGTTTCGCCCCGGTATTCATGTGGGACTCCGATAACGCAGGCCTCCAGGATTTTGGGATGTTCAAAGAGGACTTCATCTATTTCTCTGGGGTAGATGTTGTACCCGCCGGCGATAATCATATCCTTTGTTCGATCAACGATATACAGAAAGCCGTCCTCGTCCAGTCTCCCGATATCGCCGGTGTGAAACCACCCATCTCTCAAAGAGGTATCTGTTTCTTCAGGCATATTAAAATAACCGGCACACATCTGAGGTCCCCTGAAGACTATCTCTCCCTCTTCACCGATGGGCAATTCCTTCTCGCCCGTTTCTATATCGACAATCTTCATGTCCGTATTCGGCAGGGCCACCCCAACACTGCCCGGTTTGTGTACACCTCGCCACGGGGTCATATGGGTAATGCCCGTTGATTCGGTCATGCCGTACCCCTCAATTACGCCTATCTTTTCACCGGAGGCGGCTTTCAGCGCCTGTATCGTTTCCACCGGTAGTGGGGCGGCACCGGAGAAGAAGGCCTTGATGAAGGACAGGTCGGCCTTTTTAAACTTGGGAAGATTCAGGATTCCGGTAAAGATCGTGGGGACGGCAAGGAAGATAGAGGGTTTATATTTCAGGGCCATGTCGAGGGCTATATCCGGGTCCGGTTTCGGAACGAGGATTATTTCCCATGCCCTGTAAAGGCAGACACACATGACGAGGAGGAACCCTGCCATGTGAAAAAAGGGAAAGAGGGCGATCTCGCTTTCCTTCCCCTCTTCCATGTCGAAAAGCCAGGTTCCCACAATCTGCACAACCGATGAAATGTTTCTATGCGATACTATGGCGCCCTTCGAAATCCCCGTGGTGCCTCCCGTATAGGGAATGATGGCAAGGTCATCGAGATCGGGATGCGTCACCGGGACCGTATCGGAGATCTGCTTCATCAGATCCAGGAACTGATAATATCCGGAACTTTTCTTGTAGGATGCATACATACCCTTTTTGAGGATCGGAAATATCTGTTTTACCGGGAAGGGAAGATAGTCGTTGATGTGGCATGTAATAATTGACTTTAAGCTCACTTTCTCTTTCAGTTCGAGCATTCTCGAGGCGAGGAGGTCGAGGGTAATGAGGACCGTGGTGCCGGACATGGAGAGTTGATGTTCTATCTCCCGGTCCGAATAGAGAGGATTAACGGGAACGGCCGTTGCCCCTGCCCGCCAGATCCCGAAATAGGAAATAACGATCTGGGGGACGTTTGGAAGCAGGAGGGCAACACGATCCCCCTTTTTAACCCCGATATTCTGGAGGGCCTGGGCGAAGCGACTCGACAGTGAGTCGATCTCCCCGAAAGACATTTTTTTGCCCATGAAGATCAGGGCCGTTTTTTGGGGATATTTCTCTGCATTCCGGGAAAGAAATTCGGAGATGGTACTCCTGTCAAAATCCAGAGAAGACTCGATTCCGGGAACGTAGGCCTTATGCCACAATCTATCGAATGCCATTGTATGCCTCCTTAGGGTAGGGGTTATCGCATCGTTTATATGGCATGCCGTCGCCTGGCTTGATATCGAATAGCGATCAGCAGCGGGTCTATCTGTCAGCAAAGACCGGTTTGCGCTTTTCGATAAAGGCGGCGACACCCTCCTTTTTATCTTCACTCTCGGCCAGTTTTCCGAGAAATCTTCTTTCCATTTTCAGGCCCTCAGCGAGAGGCATCTTTACCCCTTCAATGACGGCCTCCACGATTGAACGAGTCGCCAGCTGGCCCTTTGTGGCGATCCTTGAAGCGAGTTTTATAGCTTCATTCATCAGTTCACCGTCGGGAACCACCGCATTGACAAGACCAATTTTGTCTGCCTCTGCCATACCGATAAATTTCCCCGTAAGCATTAATTCGAGAGCTCGTGCGGGACCAAGCAGACGGGCGCTTCTCTGCGTGCCGCCAAATCCAGGCAGGATGCCAAGCCTGATTTCAGGAAGACCCATCTGAACAGACTCAGCTGCGATTCTCATATGACATGCCAAAGCCAGTTCAGTGCCGCCGCCGAGGGCGAGACCGTTAATTGCCGCGATTACAGGTTTCCTTGAATTTTCGATCATATTCAGGAGACCTTGTCCCCGCTGTGCCATGGATTCGGCTTCTGCCGCAGTGTTGATTCCCTGCATCTTTTTGATATCGGCGCCCGCAATGAAGGCCAAGCCTTCCCCCGTAATGATAACTACCTTCACTGCGTCATCGCCGGCAATATTCTTAAAGGCCCCTTCCATCTGTTCTATGAGTTCCTCGTCGATGGCATTCATGGGAGGGTTATTGATTTTCATTATGGCAATACCTTTTTGATCAACCTCATATCCGCACTTCATTGCAACATACCTCCTTATTTAACGTTTGCTTATGTCTCTGCCAAAGGGATTGGCGAGAAGAACATGAAGTATAAAGTATAACTCTAAGCTATGCTATAGCCCCAGTAACTGCCTGTCAAGAAAATTTATAGAAAATTTTTTAGACAAGAAGTTCCTGTGGAAGAAAAGACATTTCAGCAGGGTGATAATTGGATGTTTGCCCCTTTCTCCATGTAAATCGTCCGGCAAACGCATATGAAAAAGATGTTCGCTACACAGTAAAATATTTCTTGACAGTGCCTGGGCGAAGCGGTAATAAAGTCTAAAGCGAAGCTTTAAGCTTCATATCAGATGGGGGTATTAAACAACTTTTATAAGAGGAGGTGTCTTGTGAAGAAAGAAGATTATATGTGGAATTATCGTGATCCCTATGAATGGATGGAGAAGGTAAGGACCAATAGTTTTCCTCCCATGATTATCACCTGTGCAGTGACGGGGGGCGTCCAGGGCAAGGAAAGCAACGAAAACCTTCCTGAGACCTTTGAGGAGCAGGCGGACGCGGTTTACGAGGCATACCAGGCGGGGGCGGTTTCGGTTCATCTCCATGCCAGAGATCCCGAAAACCAGTCCATGACTACGAATAATCCGGAACACTACGGAAAGATTAACAGCCTCATTCGCGAACGCTGTCCAGACATCATCATCAACAACACCACCGGCGGCGGACCATGGCTCTCTATAGAGGAACGCATGTGCTGTCTCTTTGCCGATCCGGCACCGGATATGGCCAGCCTCAACCTCGGTCCCTTTATGCTCAAGGTTCCCCTGAAAGACAGAAATGAGCCCCTCCCCAATCCGCGGCCCGGATTTCTCTTCGATCAGTGCATACCGACGGCCTACAGTGATGTCAATCTCTATGCCAAGACCATGCAGGAAAAGGGGATTAAACCGGAAGTCGAGCTGTATCATCCGGGACAGTACTGGGTTCTTCTTGATCTCATAAGAGAGGGCGTCATCGATGCTCCCTACATGATACAATTCGTTATGGGATTTCAGACATCGTCCTTTCCTACACCGGCGAATGTGCTCTCGCTGGTTAACGAACTTCCCTCACAATCCATGTTTTCACTCATCGGCGTGGGACCCTTCCAGGTTTCGATGAATGTATTCTCTGTCATGCTGGGAGGACATGTCCGTGTCGGTATGGAGGACAATCTGTACTACCGGAAAGGGGAAAGACTGAAAAGCAACGCGCAGCTTGTGACAAGAATCAAGCACATTGCCGAGGAAATGAACAGAGAAGTGGCAACTGTCGCACAGGCACGAGAGATGCTTGCCCTTCCGCAGAAGGCGTGAGAAAAACCATAATTGATGGTTTCGTAAAAAACCCCACTATCCCGACGAGTCGGGATTATAATGGAAAGCAACTAATAGCATAGCTATACTACCAGTCTCCCATTGTATGGAGAGGAGAGGCTTTAGCCTCTCCTCTTTGCCGGGCAACTGGAATCGCTTCTACCTGCTGCCAAGTCACCTGAAAGCTTCGCTATGTCACTTTGCAGCATTATAGGGGAAGATTTGTATTCTCATTGTTTTACATCGAAAAGATTTTTCGTTCTGCTCGAAATAACAGGCAGTCGGGATTGTTTACGAATTTGTTATATTTGAAATAAACAAGCTAAAACAGGAGGGATTGTATGGACGTTGAGAACATCATCTATCACGGTCGAATCAAGGTGCCCTACAAATGGTACGTGGGCGAAACCGGCAGCCGTTTTTTTATCGGGCTGCGCGACGACAAAGAAATATGGGGAAATCGATGCCCGAAGTGTGACAGGGTGTACGTTCCACCCGTTAAGACATGCTGGGAGTGTTTTGTTCCCACAGAAGAATGGGTGCAATTGAAAGACACGGGCACCGTAGAATCCTTTACGGTTACGCACTACTCCGAAGGGGTAGCTCCGAAAGACGTTCCGATAATTTACGGACTCATCAAAATTGACGGGGCGGATGGTTCGTTTCTTCACTTCATCGGGGACGTTGAACCCGGTGAAGTCTCGGCAGGAATGCGGGTAAAGGCCGTTTTTGCTGAGGAGAGGACAGGTAGCATCCTGGATATCAAGCATTTTGCCCCGTCAAACGAGTAAGGAGAGGAACGCGCTATGGAAAAAGTAGGAATTGTAGGCGTTGGTCAAACGAAGTATGAGCGAAAGAAAGAAGATACTTTCGCCGAACTGGTTTTTGAAGCGTGCACCGGCGCTCTCGCGGATGCCGGTGTCGGAATAGAAGATATTGACAACGTGGTTACCGTTTCGAACGATTTCTGGGACGGTAGAACCATATCCTCCATGGCAGTAATGGATGCTGCAGGTTCCTGGGACAAGGATATTTCGACGGTAGAGGGGGACGGCGTTTTTGGCGCCATGTACGGCATGATGCGTGCCCTTTCGGGTTCCTTCGACACAACCCTGGTAGTTGCTCATGTAAAGGGTTCGGAAGGTAATATGAACCTGATCACAAATGCCATGTTCGATCCGATTTTTCAGCGCCAGCTCGGCATAGACGCCACGTCATCGGCGGCGCTCCAGGCGCGCAGCTATATGGAGAAGACCGGCGCAACTGAAGAGGATTTCGCACGGGTATCGGTGAAGAATCACGGAAACGGTGTGAACAACCCCTTCGCGCAGATTCAGAAGAAGATATCGGTTGACGATGTCATGAAGTCACGGAAGATATCGGAACCACTGAAGCTCTTTGACTGCTCTCCTATAACCGATGGAGCGGCGGCCATTGTTATATCCAACGAAAAAGGCATGAAGCGGTTCAAAAAAGATCCTGTATGGATTCTCGGTGCGGCGCATATTTCTGATTCTTACACGTTGGGATACCGGGATCTTACAAGCAGTCCGGCACTGGAAGCGGCAGTGAAGAAGGCCTATGGAATGGCCGGCATTACGGACCCGCTGAAAGAACTCGATGTGGTGGAGCTTGCCGATGTATACTCGTATATGGAACTGCTCTGGTACGAGGGTTTGGGACTGGCCCCGAAGGGAAAGGGAGCTGATCTGATACGATCTGGTGCAACCGCTATGGATGGAGACCTTCCAGTGAATCCCTCCGGTGGTTTGCTGTGTGCTCACCCGGTACTGGTAGCGGGACTCGCGCGGATTATCGAAGCGACACTGCAGATCCGGGGTGAGGCAGGCGACAGGCAGGTCAAGGGAGCAAACAAGGCCCTTGCACATGGAATCAATGGCCCCTGCGGGCAGGCCCACGGGGTCTTTGTGTTAGGATCATAAGGGAGGCTGATATGGGTAAGAGAGTAGCAGTTGTAGGTTTTGGTCAAACAATAGGAAGAAGTTCCAGAAAAGACGTGAACGGCGTCGAGATTATCAACGAAGCCGTCGTCGCTGCCCTGGCGGATGCCGAGCTTACGATTGATGATATTGATGCAATCGTCATCGGTAATATGGATCATTTCGAAGGAATCAACTATGTCGACAGCTGGAGCGTCGAGGGATCGGGCGGCGTGATGAAACCCATTTTCAAGGTGACCACCGGCGGCACCACAGGCAGCTCGGTAGCCATGTGTGCATACTATCATGCCGCATCGGGCATGTTTGACCGGGTTCTCGCCATCGGGTGGGAGAAGAACTCCGAGTCGGATACTACCGGTGCCATTATTACCGCCTTCGACCCGTTTTGGGAACGGCCAAACATAGGAGGTGCCATTGCAGGGCTGGCGGTAGAAGCAAGTAAGTATATGAGTAATTATGGTGTAACCGAGCGGGATGGTGCCCGGGTGGCAGTGCGCGAACGGTTGCATGCCCTCAACAATCCCTATGCCCACCTGCACCAGGAGTGGATGAAGGGCATGGAAGTCGATAAACTCGTGGAACTGCTGGTCACCTCGGAACAGAACCAGGTGCTGGCATACCCCTTGAGGATGAGCGATATGTGTCCGCGAACGGATGGCGCGGCGGCCGTTGTTTTTGCTTCGGAGGACGTGGCCGAAAAGATCGCTCCCATTCCGGCCTGGGTGGTTGCAACGGCTAATAGACATGACTATGTGTATCTCGGTGATCTCAACTGGGATGTGAACGAAACGCTGAGGGATGCCAGCCGGAAGGTCTTTGAAAAGGCGGGCATCAAGGAGCCGCTCAAGGAAATTGATGTCTGCGAGCTGTACATGCCGTATTCGTATGCAGGGTTGAAGTGGATGGAAAATATCGGATTCTGCGGGCCTGGTGAAGGACCGAAACTTCTCTGGGATGGAACAACCGATATGGACGGTGAGCTGCCGGTTAATCCCTCGGGAGGGGTTATGAGTTACAATGCCATTGGTGCCACGGCGCTTATCCGCGTGGGCGAAGCCGCCATCCAGGTCATGCGCAAGGCAGGTACACGCCAGGTACAAAAAGATGTCAACTATGCCTTATCCACTGGATTTGGTGGGTGCAGTTGGGCTGATGTGATGCTGCTAGGCAAAAACAAGCCGGCCTGAGGGGAGGATTATAATGACAAATCAAGAAGAAAAGAAGCAGGAACTCCTGACTGTTACTTCCGGTGAGATGTACCAGCCCTACAACTGGAGTGCGGGCAGTCGCGGATCGAGATTTTTAACTGAGCTAAAGGAAAACAAACGGCTTTTCGGGATAAAGTGTCCCAAGTGCGGTCGGGTTTACGTTCCGCCGCGCAAGGTATGCGGCCGCTGCTATGTGGCCATGGATGAATTAGTGCCGGTCTCGGATGAAGGCGAGATTGTGGTGTGTGCAATCATTGAATTCGGCTTTGTGGACCCCGCGACCGGTGTCCAGCGTCCTGTGCCTTACGGCTACATATTTGTCCGTCTTGACGGAGCTGATACTACCCTGCCGCATTTCTGCAACAGTGCCGATCCTGAAAAGGTCAAGGTGGGCGCCCGGGTGAAGGCGGTTTTCGAGGATGAGCGCAAGGGGACGTTAATGGATATAAGACACTTCGAGCTAATATAAGCCCGGGAGATGGTTCATTTACAGTATTGTGGAGGCTGGAATGATAGAAGAGAAATATAAGTTTATTGCTGAGCTTGCCGAAACAAGCATAGAAGCGATCAAAAGAACGGGAATTAAAGTAATTGCGTTAAAGGAAGGGTATGCCAAGATGGTAATGCCCCTCGAGGGTAATATTAATCACGTGGGGATGATGTATGCCGGTTCGCTCTTTACCATCGGCGAATTTACGGGGGGTATTATTTACGGAGCCGCCTTCGATGTGGATAAATTCTATCCCCTCGTCAAGGAAGTAACCATTCGCTTCAAACGCCCCGCCCTGACCGACGTGACCCTTGAGGTTTCCATGAGCAAGGAAGATGCGGAGAAGATACAGAACGAGGCCAGCGAGCAAGGCAAGTGCGATTTTGTTCTCAATCTCGAGATCAAAGATGCAAATGACGTTGTGGTGGCCCTTGTCGAGGGTACCTGGCAGATCAGGGTAATACCGAAAGAGATGGGTAATCCATTTAAATAAAAATGTGCCCATGAAGCGTGGGCTATGCAATGCTGTGTTTGGGGGAATACGGTAGTTGTAAAAGGAGGGAACCATGGAGAAAGTGTTTTTTGAAGACTATCAGGTCGATGAAGTCCTGGTGAGTCCCGGGAGAACTATCACCGAAACGGATATCGTCATGTTTGCGGCGCTGACCGGCGACTGGCATCCCATCCACACCAATATAGAATACGCCAAAAAGACTATCTTTGGCGAAAGAATTGCCCACGGAATGCTTGGGCTCACCATCGGGTCCGCACTCATATTCCGACTTGGCCCCTATGTATTTACTCCCAAGAAATTTATCGCCTTTTACGGCATAGATAAAATCCGTTTTACCGGAGCGGTAAAGATCGGCGATACGATTCATTGTGAGGCCCGTGTCGCGGAACTGAGAGAAAAGGACGAAAAGACGGGTGTTATCGCCTATCAAGCTGCCATTAAGAATCAGAGAGACGAAGACTGCGTAGTCTTCTCCCCGAGAATTCTTGTGGGGAGAAAGGGCTGACGGGGGGGGGCTATGGACTTTGAACTGACGAGCGAACAATCAATGCTGAAGGATTCGGTGGCCAGGTTTGTCGACAATCAGGTAATCCCCCTGGCCCCCGAGATTGACGTGGATGGGGCTTTCCCCGAGAAAAACTTCAAAACCATGGCCGATATGGGACTCTTCGGGATATCCATACCGCCGGAGTACGGGGGAAGCGGGTCTGACCTTTTATCCTGTGTGCTGGTCATGGAAGAGCTGGGACGGGGCTGTGCCTCCACGGCTAATACCTTCGGTTCCCATGCCATATTGTGTTCTGAAAATATCTACAGAAACGGCAATGATGAACAGCGGAAGAAATACCTTCCCGATCTGATTGCGGGAAACACAATCGGTGCTATTGCCATTACGGAACCGGGTGCCGGCTCCGATGCCCTGTCGATGACAACGAGAGCGGACAAGAAGGGAGATTCCTACGTTCTCAACGGAACCAAGATGTTCATCACCAACGGTCCCCTGGCCGATGTTATTGTGGTGTATGCAAAAACAGATCCCGCAGCGGGGAGTAAAGGGGTCACGGCTTTTATCGTCGAGAAGGATTTCCCGGGATTTTCCAGGGGGAAATCTCTGAAGAAGATGGGTGTGAGGGGGTCCCCAACGGGAGAGCTGATCTTTGAAGACTGCATCGTCCCCGCCGAAAATGTCCTCGGTGTGGAAAACGAAGGTGTTCGTGTATTAATGAACGGACTGGACCGGGAGCGGATTATCTATTCCGTTTGTCCCATCGGTGTTGCCCAGGGTGCCTTTGATGTTGCCTTTAAGTATGCCATGGAACGGGTCCAGTTTGGCGCACCGATTATCAGCTTTCAGATGATACAGGAAATGATAGCCGACATGGCCACCGACATCAATACCGGCCGTATAGTAGCATACTGGGCTGCGTCCCAGGCGGATCAGGGTAAGCGGGTGAGACTCGAGGCCTCATATGCGAAACTCTTCTGTTCCCAGGCGGGACTTCGCGTGGTGGATAAGGCGATCCAGATTCTGGGCGGATACGGTTTCATCAGTGAATTTCCAATCGAGAGAATGTACCGCGATATGAAGGGGATTGAGTTCGGGGCCGGAACGACGCAGATTCAGAAGCTCATAATCGTCGGGGAGCTGATGAAAACCCTGCCGGTCTGAGGGGAAGCAAGTAGCGTGAAGTCGATGCGACTCACTAAGAGGTGTGCTGTTGGGTTACGACGGTGAACCTGAATGAAGGCAATAAATGATTCTGTTGATTTATGAGGATTTTCGTTCAATATCAAGGCCTGCGAAAAAAATAACCACAGGTATATAGCTGATATTACGATGATTATTCTTTGAGTATAACGCAGAGATTGGGCGAAAAGACCATTAATAAACGGAATCTTTTAAATGAGGAGGAGGCCATGCCGAACAAGACTATCGTGGTCAGATAAGAAGATGCCGTCTGTTTTATTAAGATGAACAGACCGGAGCTCATGAATGCCCT
>CAZINZ010000007.1:0-60401 GCA_964540715.1 uncultured Syntrophaceae bacterium
ATTTGGAGGAATGGTCATGGCCACAGCAGTGAGAATATCGGAGAAGCTTGTAGATGAGGCAAAAAGATTCAGCCGAATTGACCACAGGTCTTTGGCTGGTCAGATTGAGCACTGGGCTCGCATGGGTAAATGCGCCGAAGAGAATCCTGATTTACCATATACACTCATTAAGGAAATCCTGATTGGGCTGGATGAGTTAGATGAGAACGAGAAGACCGAATATAAATTAGGATAGGTCATTATGCGAATTTTTCAGTCAAGGTCTTTTGAGAAAAAAGTAAAGAAGATGTCGAGGTCCGAAAAGGATGCGCTCGATCAAGAAGTAACACGAATTGCGGACGACTCAAACCTTGGAGAGGAAAAAAAGGGCGACCTGAAAGATGTATTCGTACACAAGTTCAAGCTCAAAACTACCCAGTACCTGCTTGCCTATAGAAAGATCGACGGTGACTTGGAACTGGTTATGATAGGGCGTCATGAAAACTATTATCGAGACTTGAAGCAATATTTAAAGGACAGATAGTGGGGTAAACCTGTCAATTCGGCAGATCGCTACGCCCTACTGATTTTTTCGTATACTACACATCAAGCGGCAACATGTTTGCGGGGGACAGAGCCCCCGCGCTACTCGACTACGTTACCAGAAAGATCCTCAGATCCATAACATTCGTCATGGTCGGTCCGGTTATCAAGAGATCTCCGGTCGCCTCAAAGAAGTGATATGAATCGTTGTTTCTGAGATACCGTGCCGCATCGTATCCCCTGCCCCGGGCAACCTCCACGGTTGATCCATCAGCGATCGCCCCTGCCGAATCGGTAGGTCCATCCGTCCCATCCGTTCCACCGCTCAGAATGGTTATGCCCGCGATCCCCTCTATCTCGATAGCTGCGGCAAGCACAAATTCCATGTTCCTTCCACCAAGCCCGTCCCCGTGGATCGTGACCGTCGTCTCGCCCCCGGAGATAATACACCCCGGTACATGAACGGGATTGCCGGTTTGCTGTATCTCTCCGGCAATGGCCGTGTGGACCTTTGCCACCTCCCTGGTCTCGCCCTCAATGATTGAAGAAAGGATAATAGCGTTATACCCCAGCGCGGTCGCCTTGTGCTTCGCGGCTGAGATCGACAGGGCGCAACTGCCGATGATAAGCGCGATGGCCTTCTCAAAGACCGGGTCGCCAGACTTGGGCGTCTCAGTGTGCTTCCCCTCAATTCCACCCTTCAGATACGCAATTACTGAGGGGGGGAACACATTCCTCAAGTCGTAGCGGTTCACGATCTCCATGCAATCGGTAAAGGTGCTTCTGTCAGGAACGGTCGGGCCGGAGGCAATCACGTCAAGATCATCGCCAATTACATCCGAAAGGACCAGCGTCACGAGGGTCGCCGGAAAGGCGATCTCGGCAAGTCTTCCCCCTTTAATTCCTGAGATATGTTTTCGTATGGTATTGATTTCATGTATATCGGCCCCACAGTCCAGGAGGGCCTGCGTGGCTTTCTGCTTGTCATCGAGAGAGATGCCGCTCGCAGGCAGGGGAAGAAGCGCCGAGCCTCCGCCCGATATGACGCACAGGACAAGATCCCGCTCGCTGGCGTCTTCAAGGAGATCAAGGATGCGCCGGGAGCCATGGGCACCTGACTCGTCAGGGATCGGATGACCCGCCTCCGTTACAGAAACAATATCCAATGGGAGTCCATGACCATATTTTGTGGTTATCATACCCTCGGTCATATATGAACCCAGGATACCTTCGAGCGCGGAAGCCATGCTCGCTGCCGCCTTGCCGGCGCCGATAACCATAACCCTGTCAAATGCACCCAGGTCGTACTCCCTGTCGCCAATCACCAGCCGCTTCCCTGTAAGTTTCACGGCGCGCCTGATCGCCTCACCGGGGTCCGCGGCCTTCAGTCCGGCATCAAAGATTTTTCTGATATCTGTTCGAGGGTCCTTCATACCGTCAATGCTCCTGTATCATACGTGTTGCGAGTTGCGGGTTACGTGTTGCGGGTTGCGGGTTTCAAACCCCCGCATCAGGCTTCTGTCTTTTTGGTAACTTCGGTCTTTATGCCTTCCACTGTGTCTATGAGCGCCGGAAATACATTATCTCTGAAATCACCGGCAACTACTACCAGCATTACGTCTTCACCGGGGGAAAGCCGCCCCTCCCGCACCTGTGCAAGTGCCTCTATTATTCCCTCGCGCTTTTTTGTCTCATCAAGGATTTCTTCGAGTCGTTTCCGGTCCACCTTCACAAACAGTTCACTGACCGGTTTTCCATCCCTTGAAGTTTCTCTTACCACACCATTATGACACAGTATCATCCCCGCCTTTTTGTAATCGGGATGAGACTTAACCTTCTTTATCATATCCGTCAGATCCATTCTTACCTCCTGATTTTGCTGAAACTCGCATCGTATTAAAAGGGACGTCTCTCCCTATGGCCTTGACGTGAACTGATCTACTACTTCACGACATTCGGAGACAAAGGTACGCAAATCCTGCGGCTTTACAATTTTGTCAAACCTGTAGATAAGCAGGTGGATACCGCCTCCCTCTACATGCCAACCCGGATTATTCGAAAAGAAATTTATAAGCGAATCGCCGAAAAGCCGAACTACCTGATCGGACTGTTCCGATGAACGCATATCATAACTGGATGGCAGTGCGGGAAGATTGATTTTTTTGAAACCTGTCATCATCTCCGTCATTTTAAGACCAATTCGCCGGAGGGTCTTTGGGGAAATTCGATCCTTTGCTTTGGCAGAAAGAACAAAAGGTGGAAGATCGGCCCCATCAAGCTCAAAAACTCCCACCGTTTGCTCAACGTCATTATCCGGGTGCATCGAATATCCATAGTCGAAAATGTGGAATGGAACACCCTTTGTCAACTCCCCCCTGATTGTGTTAATCATGGTCTTCGATCCACGGGGAATTGAAAAAAGCTGATAAGGTCCGAAAAGCTCACGTGGACTTTCTTTAAGCCCTTTCTCAAAAGAAAATCCCATTAGACCGGACTCCCTTGCCATTCCCGATGCACGTTTACGGGTTCGGGGAACAGTCCAGAGATAGTGATACCCTCCAATCAGTACGACAAGAACTCCACCAATAACGCCAAAAAAGATAAGGTAATCTTTAATAACTTCCATCTTATGGACTCCTTCCATGGTCGAAGTTAAATTCCAGCTTTAATGCACCCGATCCTTAAAAAACACGATCAGCAGGGGGCATACCGGGGCTTTTTACGGGGTCGTCAATTGACTGATCCCTCAGAATTCTTTACCTGACCTGTCTTAACTGGTTTTTATCATATAGAATTCACGGAATCAATCATACTATTGACTGCAATCGTCAATTATGCGAAAAAAGCAATTATGTACGGGAGAAGACGATCACGAAAACGACAAAGAAATCTTCAAAAGATGGGAGATTTTCTGCAGAAGGTTCTAAGGAAAAGAAAAATTTTCCTTGAACTGATTGATCACAGCATTCTTGATGTCTGGAACATAGCGGTCGGACCACAGATTTCGGCTAATACCAATCCATTCAAATTCAAAAATGGCACATTGTTTGTACACGTTTCGGCACCGGCCTGGATGCAGCAGCTGCGGTTCATGAAGCAGGAGATCATGGACAAAGTCAATCTCGAATGGGAAAAGGAGGAAATAGAGAATATCTATTTCTCGATAGGCGACATACATCGCACACCCGAAAAGCAGGCAGATAACCCCATCGACTTCAGCCTGTATCCGTTAAAAGAAAGGGACAAAAGACTCATCAGGGAAAATCTCTCTCAGATAGATGATAAGGAATTGAAAGACACTCTCGAAAAGGTAATGACTAAAGAGATAATCAAACGCAGGCTGAACGAGTAAAAGTCATCCCGCCGAGCATTTCAACCATCTCATCAGAATATCTGCCGTCATTTCCATAGATAAAAAATGGGGGCATTATCTCCGCTTCTTCACCCGCGTTTTTGACTCCTTCGGCCAGAATAAACGCCGCCCCGGACGAAATATTCGAATACACAACACGAAACCTCTTCGGCTCGAGCCTGTTTTTACGCATCCGGGCAATCAGTTCAACACTCCGCGCCGCTGGATAGATGACATATACCCGTCCGAAATCTTTCAACAGATATCTTGCGGAAACAAGAAAATCATCTATCGTGCCGCTGATCTCATGTCTCGCCACAGCCCTTTCCGGATCAGGATTGATCTTTCCCGAATTCAACTTTCTATAAGGCGGATTAAATACCACCACATCGAAAGAGTGCGGATCAAAGAGCTGTTCAATCTTTTTCACATCGCCGGGATATACCTTGACCCGGTCTTCCAGGCCGTTTAATTCTATATTTCTCCGGGCCATATCAGCCAGTTCCCGCTGTATTTCTACTTCCACTATATGCGCCTTAGTAAACCTGAACGCCAGCGTCATGGCTATGACACCGCTCCCGGCTCCGAGTTCAACAACGCCGTCGCCTTTCTTCAGGGTAACGAAATGCGCCAGAAGAAGAGCATCCACAGAGAACCGGTATCCCTTCTCCTTCTGCAAAACCTTTAATAAACCATGAAAGAGGTAATCCATCGTCTCATCATCGCGCTTCAATACGGTTTTTTCATCGTTCATAAATGATTCCTCGAACAAACTTATAGAAATAATCGGCGGACTAAATCCGCCCCCCATCATCCGCCGCGAAAAACGGGACTGAATGGACAAAGGTATCAGAAACGCGCCGATTAATGCCAGACCGGAATGACTTGACAAATTCTCATCTTCTTCGGTAAGCTCACATGGAATCAACATAATCTTAACCTTCCTGGCCCATGGTTTTCGAATCTCGTATAACACATTTTCTGCCAGGCATTCACCGTTAATTCAGAGAGAACGTAGTGTGGGGCCTCTGTGCCCCACAAAGAGGGCTCGCTACACCTAACAAACTTATTTGCGAAATTAAGTTACTGGTAAGCAGCTGCTGCACAATAAATTGATAAAGGGGGAATTGATCATGTCAGATGCGTATTCAAGCAAGCCATGGCTAAAGTTTTACGATAAGCATGTGCCCGAGAATCTAGAGTATCCAGAGAAGGTCTATCCTGAAATCTTTCGAGAAGCCGTGGAAATGGTCCCAGAGAGAGTGGCTTTATATTATATGGGAAAAGGTATCACTTTTCGAGAGATTGACACCCTATCCAATAAATTCGCCCAATACATCAAGGCCAGGGGTGTAAAGCCCGGTGAAGTGGTGGGGGTTAATCTCCCGAATATTCCCGCCTATTATATATCAATCATAGGCATCCAGAAGGCGGGATGCGTGCTTACAGGAGTGAGTCCTCTTCTAAAACCCGAAGAGCTTGAGTTTCAACTCAATGATTCCTCCGCAAAAATCCTTGTAACGCTGGACCTCCTCTTCGGCAACGCGGAAAAAATTGCACAGAACACAGGGATCAGGGCGATTGCCGTGGCAGGAATAGCCGATTTTCTCCCCCCCGTAAAAAAATTTCTCGGCAAGATGCTGAAGAAAATTCCGTCCGGAACGGTGAACCCCATCCCGGGTATCGAGGTCAGAAAATATCTGGACATCCTTGAGGAGATGCCACAGGAGCGAGTCGAGGCGACAATAAAACCGGAGGCGCCTATGCTGATGCAGTATACCGGGGGAACTACCGGTCCTCCAAAAGGGGCCGTTTTGACGCACCGGAATATTGTATCTCATATTACCCAGATGAAGCTCTGGATGGACCTTCACGTTGCTGATGAGGGCAACGTGATGTCCGCGTTTCCCTTATTTCACCAGGCAGGTCTCTTTATGGGATTGATTACCATGTCTCTCGGGATGACTCAGGTTGCAATACCCAACCCGCGAGATCTAAAATTTATCATCTCGGCAATGAAAAAATACAAACCGGCCTCAATGATAAACGTTCCCACCGTCTTTCTGGAACTTCTTAAAAAACCTGAATTTCGTGCCATTGATTTTTCCGGGCTTGAGTGGTGTTTGAGTGGGGCTGCACCATTTCCGCCGGAATATATAAAAGAGTTTGAAGACGTGGTGGGCAAGGGAAAACTTGTGGAAGTTCTGGGCATGACGGAGACAAGTCCCGTTCTGGTAAGTCTTCCCCGTTACGGAAAGAAAAAACCGGGTTCGGTGGGGCTACCCCTTTCGGATACTGACATAAAACTGGTGGACCCGGAGACCGGAGAGCTGGCGCCCCAGGGACAACCGGGAGAGTTCGTGGCGAGAGGGCCTCAGGTCTTTACTGCGGGATACCACAACAGACCGGAAGAAAATGCCAACACGTTGAAAGATGGCTGGATCTACACGGGCGACATATGTGAGATGGATGAAGACGGTTATTTCTATATTGTTGACAGACTGAAAGATATGGTGAATGTGTCAGGATTTAAGGTATTCACCCGCCAACTGGATGATGAGTTAATGGAACATCCGGATATAGATGTGGCGGCTTCCGTAGGCCTTCCCAATCCCGAAAGGCCGGGCTCTGAAATAGTTGCCACGGCCATAGTGCTGAAACAGGGCATAGAAAAGGACGACGAGGCGAAGGAAAAGATATTACAATATCTGAAGGAAAAAGTGGCACCTTATAAAATCCCCAAAAGGATTGATTTTATGGATGAGCTTCCCACAAGCGCCGTGGGCAAGGTACTTAAGAGGGAATTGAGAAAAACGATGGCCGAAAACTGACAAGATAATGGGGAATAGCTTGTTTCAAGAAACGTAGTGTGGGGCCTCTGTGCCCCACAAAGAGGGCTCGCAACACATAAAAGGTAGCCGTATAGGGGTGGGATGGATAACGATCATTCCTTGAGGGAAGAGGCAATCGGATCCAATTAAGAGGTAGGCACATGCAGCTTGAAGAATGGATAGTACTCGTTTTAATTGTCGTCTGTATCGTACTTTTCATGCTCTTGCGTTACTCGAATCGAAAGCTCGCTGCTCAATCCGAGTCCATCGCGCAACTCGACAGGCAGAAACGTTCCCAGTCGGTCCGTTACGGCAAACTAACCGAGCAGTTTATGCCTTTTCTGGAATCGTACCCCTATGATCCACACGACTTCAGGTTTCTGGGTACCCCTATTGACGGGGTGCAGTTTACCGAGGACTCTATTGTCCTTATCGAGTTCAAGGCAGCGGGCTCCCAGCTTTCACACCGCCAGCGAGCCATAAAAAAGATAGTCGAAGAAGGGGCTGTACACTTCGAAATTCACAGGATATCCTGATCGTAAATACAGGAGAATTATCTATTTTACTTCATTTTCTTCTCCTGGCTGACTGTCAATATAAACAGGGAAAATATCCACTGTTTCGCGTCACCACTGAATTTATTTTTTTGGTCCATCGACTTGCAATCACGTTCCAGACCAGATCTTACTGCCGCAAAGTATTCATCTTTCTTTTGATTTTTAAGAGTGTGGAATTCCAAGAACATCCATGATTCTCTTTATTCCTTCAGTTTTTCGATAATCTCCTCATGTTCGGGAAATTGGCCCGTATTGAACTTGGAGTAGATCATGTTGCCATCGACTATCACGTCGAATATCCCGCCACCACCGGGGATCAGAGTTGCATCGACTCCAAAAATTCCATTGATTTCGTCCGCCAGACTGGCGGCCTTCGGTTTGTAGTTTCATTCTGCGCAGTAGTGAATTTCGATTTTCATTTTATTTCTCCCTTCTAAATAATTTACTCGTACAAAGGCACCATCTCTTGGCTTCAAGTTAATAATTCCAACCTGCATGGCTTATCGGTAAACGATTCAATTCGTCTTTATAATATCGCCACTTTGGTACAAATTCAGTCATTAACGCAATGAATCTGCCGTTGTGTTTTCTTTCCAACAGGTGAGCCATTTCATGAACAACGATATATTCCAGATGTTCCGGCGGTTTTTTGGCAAGTTCTAAATTCAACCAGATTCGTTTGGCCGTGCGATTGCAAGTTCCCCATCTCGTTCTCATTCTTTTAATCCCAAACTCATTGACCCGGACATTCATCTTCTTTTCCCACTTCTCTATCAGTGACGGCACAGTTTCTTTGAGCTTCCGTCTGTACCACTCATCAAGAATGGCTTTCTTTTTTACTGCGTCTGTTTCAGGCCTTACATAGAGTTCAATAGTGCTATGCTTTAAAATTACTTTGGGGGCAGCATTTAACTCAGTCACCTTCAACAAATAGCGTTTGCCTTTGAAATAATGACTTTCATTATTTATAAATTCCCTTTGTGCTTCCCTTTCCTGATCTCTCAGTCTGGTTTGTTGTTTTTTTATCCAGCTTAATTTTGAAATGGCAAAAACGCGAATAGTGGCCAAATCCATTCTATCGGGTGCTGAAATCCTGACTCTGCCCGCTGGGGGATAAACACTCAGGTGAATGTTCTTGATGTTTTTTTGCACTACATCAACGGTAATATCGCCTAATTTCAAATGCTTCAATCTATTCCTCGTCAATTTCAGCTTTCAGATTCATTGCCAGCCTGCTCCAGCCGTCTTTCGGCCCGGCCATTGGGAAGAATACCTGGGACGTAAAAAGGCTGCGGTCGTAATAGTTGGTGTCCGGAAGCCACATCGCGATGTTCCCATTGCCGCCGGAATCCACATTCCCGGTTTTGGGGTTGTAATAATCAAATCCAAGTACTTCCACCTGATACTTGCCCTTATCCTCTCCTTTGGCAATAACCTTGATGTCCATGGCAGGCAGGCCGGAGTAACGACTTCTTACGAAGCACCCTTGTTTTTCTTCTTAAGACTTTTGCATATTGAACAAAAGGCCCTGAAATGTCAAGGGAAACATGAAGCATTAGAGGTTTCAAAAGCTCTCCCATAGTGACACATAGGGGTGGCTCGCCGGGATTCAAGATGGAGCGGGGAATGAGCTCACTATTCAGTTCAAGGATAAAGGTTTGACCCTGTTTCCTCATTGAGATATAGGTACTGATTTCAGAATAAATCCATGAGAATACAATCGTAAATTATCGGATTGAGACGCATATTCTGGTTTGCCACCGTGTTGTGGAAGCCCCTGTGGAGATTTATTTTAACAAATGGAAACACGTACAAGAGAAGTGACTATCAGTGGTGTACTGCCGGGAAAGAGCATCGTTATATCCGTTATGATGACTTCTTTTTTTACGACGTTTATCGGCAGTTCAACGAATCTGGCACTACCGTTAATCGGTAAGGAATTCGCGGGGAGCGCTCTTGTTCTCAGCTGGATTGTAACCGGTTACATCCTGGCATCAGCCGCGTTTCTACTCCCTATGGGAAGAATTGCCGATATTGTGGGGAGAAAAAAGATCTTTCTTCTGGGAACGGCAGGTTTTACACTTTTCACCTTTCTATGCGCGGTTTCGTGGTCGAATGCTTCGCTCATCCTTTTCCGGGTACTGCAGGGAATAACGGCTTCAATGATATACGCGACGGGAATGGCAATAATCTCTTCCGTCTATCCGGCCGGGCAGAGGGGAAAGGCAATGGGGTTGGCCGTAACGGCCACGTATACCGGCCTTTCACTGGGGCCTGCTCTCGGAGGCTTCATATGCCAGCACCTGGGATGGAGAAGCATCTTTTACTTTACCGCTTTCGTTGGGTTGGCTTCTGTTGTGTTCATTATGACCCGTGTGCGGGATGAATGGATCAGCGCGGGGGGAGAAAGATTCGATCTCGCCGGCAGCATGCTCTATATGTTCGGGCTTACCGCGCTTTTGTACGGTATGTCATCTATGTACAGTACGCCACTGGCAAAGTACATTCTTATAGCCGGTGTGATTCTCATGACGGGTTTTATTATTCTCGAATCAAGAATCCCCTTCCCTCTCATAAACCTGCGACTGTTCTCTCATAACACCGTCTTCGCCTTTTCCAACCTCGCTGCCATGATCAATTACAGCGCGACGTTTGCTGTCGGGTTTCTCCTTTCTCTTTATCTTCAGGTAATCCGGGGATACAGTCCCCAGACAGCCGGTTTTGTCCTTCTCGCACAACCTGTCATCATGACCCTGTTTTCGTCATTCGCCGGTTCGCTTTCAGATAGAATCGAACCTCGTATTGTTGCTTCATGTGGAATGGGGCTTAACGCGCTGGGCCTTTTTCTTTTCACACTTCTTGGCACCGCTACTCCTGTCTGGATGGTAGCACTGAATCTGGCACTCATCGGTCTCGGTTTTGCCCTGTTTTCCTCACCCAATACCAACGCGATCATGGGGTCGGTAGGTAAACAATTCTATGGGGTTGCGGCATCAACGGTTTCAACCATGCGTATGATCGGAATGGCTGCGAGTATGACTGTTGTGACCCTGTTGATTGCGTTGTTTATCGGTGACGCGCAACTCAGTCAAACAGATCCTGCCCTTTTCATGACCAGCTTTAGAATCGCCTTCGCGGTATTCGGCATCCTCTGCGCCGGTGGCACCTTTGCCTCTCTCGCCAGGGGAAATGTACGATCTTCATAAAAACCGGCGGTTGCCGTGAAGGGAATGATATGCCCGCCGGGTAAACCAATCCCTCGATCTTGCTTGATTTTTAACATTATTTTAATTACATAGATGTCTCAGGGAAAAATTTCACATAGATACCGGTTGTGAGGTGTTAAAATGGACAATTCTCAAGCATTCATGAATGAAAACATCAATTTCACCCGTTACCGAAAGGGACAGAAAAAGGGCCACTACGAGAGTTTCTTCCTCCGCGCAAACCATCCGAAAAAGCCTCTCGCCTTCTGGATACGCTATACCATATTCAGTCCCGAGAATCGGCCGGATGATGCCATTGGCGAGATATGGGCATCATACTTTGATGGAAGCACAAGAAGGCATACGGCTGCAAAGGAAGAGTTTCCCCTTTCTGATTGTCTCTTCAAGGAAGACGATTTTGATATCCGGGTCGGAGAGGCGAGTCTCGATTCAAAAAATGTAAAAGGCATGTCATCTTCTGGTGAAAACAGGATTACATGGGATCTCAACTATTCGGGAAATGGGTCCCCTCTTCTCCTCCTTCCCCCAAAATTCTATAATAGATCTTTTCCCAAGGCAAAGAGCCTGGTGGGTCTCCCCATGGCGGTTTTTAACGGGCTGATAACTGTAAACGGAACGGAAATTCCGATTGAAAACTGGGTAGGGAGTCAGAACCACAACTGGGGGCAAAAACACACAGATCACTATGCGTGGGGACAGGTGGCCGGCTTTGATAACGACCCCGAGAGTTTTTTCGAGATAGGAACCGCGCGGCTGAAGATGGGCCCTCTCTGGACTCCCTTCATGACCGTTATGGTTCTAAGAAGGGGGGGTATGGAGTATCGACTCAACAACATGTTACAGAGTCTCAGGGCAAAAGGTTCTTTCGATTACTTTTCCTGGAGATTCATGTCGGAAGACGAGACGGTGCGTGTTGAGGGAGATATCTCCGCGTCACCACACGACTTTGTGGGATTCAATTACTACAACCCTCCCGGCGGCATAAAGCACTGTCTCAACACCAAGATCGCGTCTTGCAGGCTTTATATCACGAATAAGAAGGGTCCGGGTGGCAAGAAGACAGAGATTCTCGAAACCCGTTTCGGAGCGGCCTTTGAAATCCTGACGGATGACCGTGGACACGGAGTCCGGATACACGCATAAAAAATGCACCAATTATTGAGAAGGGGGTGACGAATGGCGTAACATCCGTCGTTTGCCCCGCTGATTGAATCGTTCCTGGAACCGGTCGAATTTCTGTCTCTGGTCATCGCTGAGGATTTCACGAATCATCTCAAAGCAGTGCTTCGTGATTCCCCGTATCTCAGGCCGACACCTCCGGCTGATCTGGGATAGTCTCTGGTGCGAGTCTCTGAGGATCTCTCCAATTTTAGTTTGTTGTGGCTCTGTCAGGTTGAGATCGCTCGTGAGTCTTCCGAGAAATAATTCCGCTTGTGCCTCCTGACCTCTCTCTACAAAGTGGGAAACGCGGTATTTCAGATAGGCCTTCGTTCCAAATGATCCCGCGAGGGTTCCGATTACAAACACAAGCAGTACCCCGACAAACACCTTTAGTTTATCGCCCATATCTCCTTCTCCTTATACTCCCCAGAATTGCTCCAAAGTGCCCTCAATCGGGTTGGCCATGAATGTCGCTGCTATCTCGTATTCCGGAGCGTAGTCAAGATTCACCAGTGCCACCCACAGGACGACTATCAAAAAACAGGCGATCGGTGCAAAATGCCACACAAACCTGCCGAATAGCGCCGGGAAACCAGGCTGGACGACGGGAACGCTGAGGGTTCTAATGTCTCCCATCACGCGCGTCTCCCAGAGATCACTCGCTGGAACTGCCTCCTTCGTCCGATAAGCATCTTTCAGCACATCCACGACTTTTGTTGCGTTGTTTTTCATTGCACCATCCCCTTTCCTATGAGTCCCGAAAGGAGCTTATGAAGTTTTTTCCGGGAGCGAAATGTGCGAACCTTTACGTTGGCCGCGGTCCAGCCAAGAGATTCGGCAGCCTCTTTTACCGTAAGGCCCTCAAGATATACCAGTTCCAGGACTATCCTGTCTTCGGCTGATAACTTCGCCAGCGCCCAGTCAAGCAATTCTCTCGCCTCTTCGCGTGATCCGTGCTGACTGAATGCCTGGTCCGATGTGTCCGATATGACGTTTTCCAGCCACTCCTGGTGTTGCTGTGTCAGGGTGCTCATGGGAACCTCTTTCGACCGGTAGCGCTCTCTCCAGAAGTCGTAACAGGTTCTTACCGCGATTGAACCGAGCCAGTTTCTGAATTTGTCATCTCCTCTGAAGATCTCGAGCGATTGATACGCCCGCACAAAAACATTGTGCGCGGTTTCCTCAACATGATCATAGGGCACATGCCTGCTCACAATTCCCATCACACAGGCCTTATATTTTTTCAGTATCTGTGCGAACGCATCCGCGTCTCCGTCAATAATCCGTTGAATGATCTCACGATCACTGGGCTTGCTGGATGTAGTATGCATCGATTCACACAATCTGATTTATTCAACCGGTTGTCATAGTAAACGAGAATGGATTCAATTTGCAATACATAATCACCGGTACTGACCAGCGATTGTCTGCATCTTCCAGCATGGCCTCGGAACGGGAACGGAGAGGTTTGAGGATTAGTAACCTGCACTCCTCCGTTCCCACTCTCATCAGGACAATCTTACCAACGGAGACAGTCAGCGGACTTTTTGCCGTATCCAGCCCTCCCGGAATCTCCCCTGCCTCTACAAATGCTTCTGTCGGATCTTTCAGCCTTTCGTTCATCCCACAATTTCAGCTGCTCAGGGGTGAGTATTGACTTCATTTCGGTCATCATTTTCGCCCGTGCGATCACCCTGTCCTCTCGTGTCGAAGACAACTTTTTGTAGGCTTTGCGAATGTCCTGTTCGTTGACATTATCGGCCTGGAGAGCCACCCTGAGGTTCTCACGATCTTTCATAAGCTCTCCTCCGGCTTTGATCCGGTTGATCTCGCACTCTTCCACGATCTTGACGGCTTTATCTTTCTGAGAGTCTGAAAGATTAAGGCCCATCATTGACCTCAATCCAACCGGGGCGGCACAGTTCCCTCCTGCCCCTCTCCAATGTCCCCTGGCCATTGCGATTGATGACACAACAAAAACAAATGCCAGTATAACTGACGCAATTACTATGGTTCTTGATCTCATTTCATGCCTCCATTTAGATTTGATAGAACTTGTTGAAAAGCTCTCTTTAAATTATTAATCGTAAAGTTTCGTAAAAAGGTTACAGAAAAATTCATTTGAGACAATTTTGTTGTTGGCATACCGGAACCTGGCATTCCTAACATAGTGTCCTGCATAAGGTTTCCGGGACTCTTTACTAATCCGTCAACTTTCATCATCTGATCGTTTGTTTTATTGATATTTCACAACAGTAATGGTATCGTGGGGGCGTTAAGGCATTGTTATGAGTGCATAAACCAATCTGAAAAGAGAGAGGAACATGATGAGAGCAAATACAAAATCAATTATTCCCGTTGTTGCGTTATTCTTTTGCCTCCTGTTTATTCCTTCTCAAACCGTGGACGCCAGAGACCCTTTAATTGTAAATATAAAAAACGGCGAGGCCATGGTTACTTATCTCGAGGGAAAGATTACAGTCTGGCCAACAAGTGAAACGGAACCCCGTTTACTACAGGTTAATGACTCCCTCAAAAAGGGCGATCTTGTCAATACCGGGGACCAGGGATTGCTGGAAATTGTTCTGCCCGACGGCTCGTTTCTTCGTTTTTCAAATAATGCCAGTTTCAAGATTAACGAGATTGACTGCAGCAAAGAGTCAGAAAAACGAATTGTTAATGTCAATGTTACTTTCGGGAAAGCCTGGGCAAACATACAGAAGCTCTTCGGTGGGGTTAAGCCTGAAATTGCATTGCACAGTACGAACGCGGTCTGCGGGATAAGAGGAACGATTTTCAGGATGAATGTAAATGATGATCAATCCGTTCTGGTCAGAACCTACGAGGGGGTAGTGAGCGTTGCAAAAGGAGCAGGATATATGCAAAAGCCACTTATAATACCAGACGGTCCCCCGAAAAAGATTGCCGGACCCACATCTGTTCAAGGCCCTGTAAAGGTTACAATGGAAGAGTGGACATACATTATCAAGTCAATGCAACAAATCCAGGTCAGCAGTAAAGGGGTGGCAGAAAAACCTAAGGCTTTTACGAAAGAAGAGGATAAGAGCGAATGGGTTGACTGGAACAGGCTAAGAGATGAATTCGTGAAAAGAATAAAGGTCTCTATTATTGAACAGGCAAAAGAGAAAGAAGAGAAGCAGTAACTCAACTTCTCTTTATAACTGAAGAAATATCTGGGGTGAGTGAGGGGACTTGAACCCCCGACCTCCTGGGCCACAACCAGGCACTCTAACCAACTGAGCTACACCCACCACATAATATTTATGGTACGCCAGCAGGGATTCGAACCCGGGACCTACGGATTAGAAGTCCGTTGCTCTATCCAGCTGAGCTACTGGCGCATTGTTCAAAAAAGAAAGGTTCTTTTAGTCACTTTGCTTATATTTGTCAAGACAAAACACCAACCATCCATTACCTGACATAGCCCGCAACACCATCGTACATATAGCCCATTTTCTTACGACCTTCGCCCTTCGTGTCAGTCGTGTAAAAGTATGCGCCTGTTTCAGGATTGAACCATCTGTACAGGTCTCTTGTATGGGGCAACATGATGGTTGCGATGTTTCCTATAGTTCCGTCAAAGACATATCCTTTGAAAGAACGCTTTCCACTCCCGACGAGTTGTGGATTATAAGAATAATAATGGGTTCCCTTTGACGGATTATGCCACTGGAAAAATTCCGTTGTTCCCGGCGTGTCTTTGCGATAGAGACTGAATGCCAGTTCACCTCGTTTGTATCTTTCGAGCGGAAAGTCTCCCCCTGCAACCCCGGAAGATAACAGTGAATCCGTTCCCTTTATATACCTGTAAATACTTATTAACTCAGACGGTTTATCACCTTTAACATCAAAAGAGACTTCAACTGTCTCAATCCCCTCCCCGGAATAAAAAAGTATGTTCTCGCTGTAAGATCCGGGAGACAGATTTTTGGAGTCGGCCATAACATTAATGTAGTCAACTTCATTCGTTGTGGTACCTCTCTCCGGCGATATCCTGATCCATCCCTTCCCGCCCTCCATGAGACTCGCGGTATTAATTCTCACGCCTTCTACTTCCACTGTCCCTTTTCGTACCACAAGAACAAGCAAATGAGACCTTCCATCCACAAGGTCTTTCACCACTGGGAACTCGGCCCTTTTTCTCTTCACAGACGCGCAATTAATTTCTCCTACTATCCGGTTATCGATAAAAACATCGAGGGTCCCCCCAGATTTATCTTTCCACAGGAACAGTGATATGCCGGAACCTGTGAAGGAGTATCTTAAAATGTCATTGCCTTCCGTACTATAGGGATAACCTCTCGCTTCAGACCATTCACCAGAGGTTTCGAGCGTATTTATCAGAGATCCGGGAACAGTGTAGCTGCCCTTTCCCGAAACAGCCCCATTGGCGAATGACACGTATCTACCTTTTTCAAGAACCACCCCCCGGAAGTCTTTTCTCTTTCCCTGCAACATCGCTTCCCATTTCAAGACACCTTTTCCTGAATTTCTCAATTCAATTCTTTTCATCAATTTTCTGCCGGTCTCAATGTTGCCAAAATATATCCCGAGTGGTACTACATCCATAGATGGGCGGGATCCTTTCTCCGTCACCTCAAATTTCAGGAATACCGTTCTTTCCCCACCATTAAAGAATAGATTTAGTTCCTCCCTGTAACTTCCCGGAGACAATGACTTTTCATAAGACACTGAATTGTTACCGGCTTCTAACAATATCCGAACAGGAAAGAGTCCATCGGTGGAGGCATTAACCTTCGATATGGAATCAATGGTGACATGAAGGGAACGGGCTGATATCCCGGCCATCCCTGAAAGCATATCGTCATATCGGGATATCCAATCCCCAATCCTGTGCACCTTCCATGTCAGGCCCCCTCCTCCGACATTTTTCAAGGAAATCAATCCCTTTGAACTCTCGCCGGGACCGATTGGGCCAAAATCCACTTCGCGGGGAGACACCATCAGAACAGGCTCAGCAAGACCCTCTTCAACATCGATAACTGCGACATTGCTGATCACGCCACTCCTCATCTTCCTGACATCTGTTCTGCCAGCTTTTTTAGCCATAAACACAGGCCTCTTGCGCAGAAAGAATCCAATAGATGGATCAGAAACCATCCACCTGCCATCCGAACCGCCTGAAAGATCGGTCCTACTTCCGTCAGACCATATGCCTGTAGCCCGGAACATCATTTTATTGTTAACCGTAATTTTTGCAGAAACAGGGATAATGGAAATGGATTTGAGGGCGAGAACATTTACTTGAAAATTTATTTTTTCATCACCACCGTTCGATCTTACGAGTAGAGTCCCTTCATACCTTCCTTCAGGGAGACCTGTTGCATCCACTGCCACATGTATCTTCTTCCTGCCAATACCTAACAGACTGCTGCTGAGTCCTGATTTCCGTTTTTCAGGCATACTTTCTTTCACATCAGTATTTTCGAGACCCTTTTCATCTGCCTTTAGCGCATCAACGTCACTTGAAAAGATGTTTTCTTTCAATACCAGCCAGGGTGCCCGGCTTGTGACTTCCCATTTCAATTCGCCCTTTCCGGCATTTCGCAGTGTCATGATAATATCTTCAATCGAGTCTCTTTCCATGTGATCAAATTTGATCTTAGGCAGAGACACCTTCAAGAGTGGACCGTCAAGCGGATCTACATGAATTGTCTTTACTGGACTTTTAACTCTGCCCTTCTCCGCGAGGATTTTGACAATACCATTATGTTTTGCGATGAATAATCCCTTGGCTGTAAAAGCTCCTATCGTTTTGTCCCTGGATTTCCATTTTATATCATTTGTAACATCTCTTTTGGAACCATTCGAATATATACCGACAGCACTCATGCAAATCTTTCTACCAACCTGAGTGCCGGCACTCGTCACGATCCTGATTTTCACCAATCTCGGTCTGTGAACCGTATTGCTACCCCTGAGAATGGTAACGAAGACCGGAACGATTCTGGTCCCGGATGATGATGTTATAACAATTTCGGCCTTATGACGTCCCAGGGATAGATCACGCGGATTCGCTGTGACCTTCACTACCTGACTGCTATTTTGGTCCACAACTCCGTAATATTTATTAAGTGCCATCCAGGGATCAATACACTTAACCATCCATTGCATCTTTCCAGTCCCATTGTTGCTTATCCTGATCGACGCAACAGCTGTCTTGGTATCTCTCAAAATACCAAAATTTATCCCGCCAGGCCTTAAAGAAATAATCGGTTTATCATCAACAGGCTGGCTGGACTGCGCGAACAGGCTGGTCAGACCTCCAAACATCAGAGCCGCGGCAATTGTTAAAACAATTATAATTTTTGATTTAAGCACAATCGTATCTCTTTTCATGTTCATGATTGACAGCCTTATAAAAGGCCCTTTTCCCGTCATGAAATTATTA
This sequence comes from uncultured Syntrophaceae bacterium, assembly GCA_964540715.1. Taxonomy (GTDB): domain Bacteria; phylum Desulfobacterota; class Syntrophia; order Syntrophales; family UBA2210; genus UBA2210. Next base: position 18,084 of record CAZINZ010000007.1, read on the forward strand.
TAACTGGAGTGCGATGTCAAGTGAATGACAAACCCCCAATCCACAATCTGATTTTACTAATACCATTAGTACAAAGGTTTTACCGCAATTTTGCCTGCATCTGAGTGCCGCAGGTAAAACATTATAAACCCGTTTTTCTCAAGTGTTCACCGATTTTGATCGGTAAATCAGGGAAACCAAAAAGGAAACCAAAAAAGCTTGACACATCTCAAAGATACAATATATAGTCCCGGCCTTGGCAATTATCTATAACCATTGCATTTTATCTTTTACCGACAAGACAATGACTCAAAACGATATAAAATACTGGCTTGCCCTGAAGCGCATTGAAAAAGTAGGGAATGTCGGTTTCAACAATCTTGTAGGGACATTTGGCTCTCCCCGGGCGGTCTTTGACGCCTCGATATCCTCTTTGAAAACAATACCCCGGATTACTCAAAAAACAGCGAGTGACATAAAGTCATTTGACAAATGGGTAACCATCGAAAAGGAAATAGAGCTGGCTCACAAGTTGAATGTCTCAATAATCACCTCCGATTCAACGTTTTACCCGCAGATGCTTTTGAATATCTATGATTTTCCACCCATTCTGTACGTCAGGGGAACACTGACCGACAAGGATATCAATATCGCCGTTGTTGGTTCCAGGAGGGCAAGTACGTATGGACGATTTACAACGGAAAGGTTGTGCCGCGAACTCGCCATGAATGGAGTAACCGTCGTAAGCGGTATGGCAAGGGGAATTGATTCTGCCGCTCATACCGGAGCACTCGCTGGAAAAGGGAGGACAATAGCAGTACTTGGATCCGGTATGGATGTAATTTATCCCCCTGAAAACAGGAAACTTTTTGAAAAAATCGCGGAGAATGGGGCGGTAATTACTGAATTTCCATTTTCAACCCAGCCGCTGGCTCCCAACTTTCCTGTCAGAAACAGGATAATAAGCGGAATTTCACTCGGAGTCGTCGTGGTTGAGGCCAGTGAGAAGAGTGGTTCCCTGATAACCGCGCGAGTCGCCCTGGAACAAGGGAGAGATGTCTTCGCCGTACCGGGGAGTATCGATTCACCCGGCACAAAAGGAACCCACAGACTAATACGAGAAGGCGCTAAACTTGTTGAAAATACAGATGACATATTAGAGGAAATCCTGCCACAGGTGAACTACAAAAGTACAGTTGCCAAACCATCAGACGAAAAACCTCCGACGGATCATTCGATCAAATCCGAAGATTTGAATACTGATGAAGAAGCCATCCTGAAGCTTATAGACAAGAAACCCGTTCACATTGACAGTCTGGCCGCTGATTCCGGCTATCTGATACATGACATTCTGAGCATTCTAATGTCACTTGAACTTGGAGGATATATTGTGCAGCTTCCAGGGAAAAAATTTATTATTAAGGAGGAGTGATGCCCCGTTCACTTATTATTGTGGAATCTCCGGCAAAGGTAAGGACTATAAAAAAATATCTCGGTCCGGAATTTGAGGTGAAGGCCTCAGTAGGACATGTAAAAGACCTTCCCAAAAGCAAACTGGGGATTGATCTTGAAAATAATTTTGAACCAACCTATGAAGTTATCGCTGACAAGAAAAAGGTTATTTCTGAGCTTAAGAAATCGGCAAAAAACGTGGATAACATCTTTCTGGCCTCCGACCCTGACAGGGAGGGTGAGGCCATCGCGTGGCACGTGGCGAGCGAAATAGGCGGTAACAAAAATATATACAGAGTACTCTTCAACGATCTCACAAAAAAAACCGTCACCGCAGCCATCCGGAACCCCCTGGAACTTAACTTCAATAAATATGAGTCCCAGCAGACCAGGCGGATTCTTGACAGGCTCGTTGGATATCAGATCAGCCCGATACTCTGGAAGAAGGTGCAACGTGGGTTGAGTGCGGGCCGTGTCCAGTCAGTCGCGGTAAGAATAATATGCGAAAGAGAAGCTGAGGTTCAGGCGTTTGTATCTGAGGAATACTGGAATATTACCGCCCTGCTTGATGGAAAACTTCCACCCTCCTTTGAAGCCAGACTGACCAGAATTGACTCCAAAAAACTGAAGCTTACAAATGAGACTCAGACAAAAGAAGTCCTCGAAATACTGAAAGGTGCTTCCTTTATTGTAACAAAGGTGGAAAAAAAGGAGGCGAAACGTTCTCCTGCCCCTCCATTCACCACAAGCAAGATTCAGCAGGAGGCATCAAGAAGGCTTCGTTTCACAGCCAAGAAAACGATGAGTGTGGCCCAGAGACTCTATGAAGGAATAGCGCTCGGAGAAGAAGGTTCCGTTGGCCTTATCACATATATGAGAACCGACTCGGTCCGTATAGCATCGGAAGCCCTGGAAAACGCGAGGGAATACATAGAAAAGAATTATGGAAAGGAATTCCTTCCTGCAAAGGCCAGGCTCTTCAAATCCCCAAAGTCTTCCCAGGACGGACATGAGGCGATTAGGCCTACATCCACAGCGTACGCGCCACAAAACATCAAACAGTATCTCAAGAATGACGAATTTCGTCTGTATCAACTGATATGGAACCGCTTTATAGCAAGTCAGATGAATCCGGCTGTATTTGACCAGACAGCTGTTGATATACAGGCAGGCCGCTGTCTTTTTCACGCGCAAGGCTCCGTAATAAAATTCCCCGGGTTCAGCATTGTTTATTCTGAAAACAGAGAGAAGGAAGACAAAGGTAATGATACCGAGTCGGTTAGTCCCGATTTGTCCGCACTTCCGGAGGTTTCCGAGGGTGAAGAGCTGACACTAATTTCCCTCGAACCAAAGCAGCACTTCACGCAGCCGCCGGCACGGTTTTCCGAAGCGACTCTTGTGAAAGAGCTGGAGGAAAAAGGGATCGGCAGACCCAGCACATACGCCGCCATTATAAGCACTATTCAAAATCGAAAATATACAAAACTTGAAAAAGGCAGATTTCACCCCACGGAACTTGGCACACTTGTCAACGGACTTCTCGTGGATAACTTTCCAAACATCATGGATGTCCAGTTCACCGCTTCCATGGAAAACAACCTGGACATGATTGAGGACGGGAAGATCACACGATATAAAACACTCGAAGACTTCTATACGTCTTTTAAATCAGAGCTGGAAAAGGCCGGTGATGAAATGAAAAGTGTCAAGGGAGAAATGATCCCCACCGATCTTACATGTGATAAGTGCGGGGGGCCAATGGTCATAAAATGGGGGAGAAACGGAAAGTTCCTGGCCTGCTCCAACTATCCCGAATGCAAGAATACAGGCAATATCGCGCAGGATGAAAATGGTGCAATCAGCAAAATGGAGGCAGAGACAACGGACATTGTCTGCGACAAGTGCGGCAAGAACATGATTATAAAGGAAGGTAAATTCGGACGATTTCTGGGGTGTTCGGGATATCCCGAATGCAAGAATACAAAGCCAATAGATACAGGGGTAAAGTGCCCCAAGGAGGGATGTGGCGGGAGTCTCTGTGAACGACGTTCAAAAAAAGGCAGGACATTCTTCGGATGTTCAAACTATCCTGACTGTACCTACGCCCAGTGGGACAGGCCGATACCGGAAATATGTCCGCAGTGCGGGCATCCATTCCTGGTCGAGAAATATTTGCGTAATATGGGTATGACACTTACGTGTCCCAATAAAGAGTGCGGATACAAGAAAAAGGATGAAGACTGAAGGCAATAAGGCAAATTTGAAAACAGATATTCGAAACTCAAGACTCAAAACTCAAAACTCCCCAATGGGGGCACCCTCTAAACCTGTCATAATCATCGGCGGCGGTCTGGCGGGATGTGAAGCCGCGTGGCAGATTTCAAAAAGGGGAATTGACGTCCTCCTTTACGAGATGAAACCTTCTGTGTTTTCTGCGGCCCATAATTCCCCTCTGCTTGCGGAACTCGTATGCAGTAATTCTCTTCGTTCCAACGCTATAGAAAACGCTGTCGGCCTTCTCAAGGAAGAAATGCGCTTAGTTGGATCATTGATAATGGAGGCAGCCGACGCGACGTCGGTCCCGGCGGGGAAGGCCCTGGCCGTGGACAGAACCCTTTTTTCAAACTATATTGAAAACAAACTCGCATCCACTGGAACCAGGGTAATCCGGGAAGAGGTCGCCTCGATTCCCGAAAACTCAATTGTCATCATAGCCACCGGTCCTCTCACATCCGAATCTCTGGCAAAAAGCATTTCTTACATTACAGGAGATGAATATCTCTATTTCTATGACGCCATTTCACCCATCGTAGAAGCCCAGTCCTTAGATTACGACAGGGTCTTCAAGGCATCAAGATACGACACCGACGGTGAGGGAGATTATCTGAACTGTCCAATGACAATGAATGAATACGAAAGGTTCTGGACGGAATTGTCAGGCGGTGATGAGATGCCTCTCAGAGATTTTGAAGACAGACGCTGCTTTGAAGGATGCCTTCCCATCGAAGTCCTCGCGAGAAGAGGGATAAAGACATTGCTCTTCGGTCCTATGAAACCGGTGGGTCTTACAGATCCGAAAACAGGGAGGCGACCATATGCCGTAGTCCAACTCAGACAGGAAAACAGCGGAGGGACTCTCTACAACCTCGTTGGATTCCAGACAAAACTGACATGGCCTGAGCAGAAACGCATCCTAAGAATGATACCGGGGCTGGAAAAGGCAGATTTCGCGAGATATGGCAGTATGCACCGCAATACTTTTATAAATTCTCCTGCCCTGCTTAATAAATCATTGCAGCTTTGTTCTGATGACAACATCTTCATTGCAGGACAGATTACCGGCGTTGAGGGATATATGGAGTCGGCAGCCATGGGGCTTGTAGCGGGCATAAATGCCTGTTGTTACCTTAAAGGTAACAGAATTGTACATCCGCCGGAGACAACGGCCCTGGGGGCACTTCTGAGCCATATCACAAATGCCGATTACAAAACCTTTCAGCCAATGAATGTTAACGTTGGCCTCTTTCCATCTCTTGAAAAAAGAGCTCCGAAAAAAATAAGGGGGCAATACTACGCTGAAAGATCACTAACTGATCTGAAGCGATGGAAGGATGAGATTATTGTCTCCTGATTATTGCCATAAGCACGTGCACAAATAAGCTGTGCATCTTTGTCTTTATGCTACTTTTTCCTTCATCGCCCTGACATCCGCCGATTTTTTATGATCTTTCTGATCCTCTTTTTCAGTAATATTCTTGCTGTCATAAACGGGATAGGACATGGGGTCACCCCAAAAGTCCTCTTCCTTTGCGGATAAGATATCGATTATCTTATCATCTCTCCATCTTATAATATCCTGAAAGGATTTCCCCTTCATTTCCTTTTCAACACCACGGGTTAGTTTTTCTTTTACAGGTTTGGTTATGTAAGCCTTTGTTTCAAGTTCCTCCCAGATTGCCTTGAAAGTCGTATTACCGATACCGTCGATAAAATGATCATACCCCCCATGCTCACCTCCACCGAGATGAAAGCTCATATGTGTTCCCATTAACGCCCATCTGATTCCAGGGCCTGCACAAAGCGCCTTATCGACATCCTCCACGGTCGCGACACCACTGTCTACAAGATCAATGGCTTCTCGCCACAGGGCAGCTGCCAACCTGTTACCAATAAAACCTGCAACCTCCTTTTTGACTATTACGGGAACCTTTCCAAGCTTTTCCATTAACCTGAATGTTGTATCAGTGGTCTTTTTAGATGTCTCTTTTCCGGGAACTATCTCAATCAGGGGAATTAAATGCGGTGGATTCCATGGATGTGTGGTAATGCATTTATCTTTTTGTACTACAACCTGTTGTATCTCTGTCATGCTCAGACCCGAGGTACTGCTTGCAAGAATGGCATGGGCGGGAACATGCTTCCCTATCTCCCTGAAAATATTTTTCTTGATATCATAATCTTCACCGGTACATTCCTCTACAAAATCAGCATCGCTTACCGCTTCAGCTATGTCTTTTACCATGGTTATTCTTGCAAGTGCCGTTTGCTTATCACTCTCCGAAATAATCTTCTTCTCTACAAAGAAGTCAAGGTTTGACTGAACACATTTCAAGCCTCTCTCTCGCGTTTCCGCCTTTCTTGAATATGCCTTAACATCGTACCCTTTTGCTGCAAACAATGTCACCCAGGCAGCACCTATGACCCCCGTTCCAATAACCGCAACTCTTTGTATATCATCCATTGATTTTATTACCCCTCTTTGAGCTAATCCCATAGATATCCACTACTTTACCTATTATAATTATCACGCTGACAATATCTTCCTGAACTGAACCGTGCCATGCAACCTCGCTGCTTACGGCGGGGTTAGCGAGCGAACACAAAAAATATTTTCCTTAATCCCGCTTATACACGATTGCGTTATCTTGAAATCAGGCTGCAACCCTGTGGGCGATGATTTCTGACGTACCTGTATTGCGCTCTTTACATACCGTACCATGTCTTTCAATCAGATTTGTTGTGTCGTATGCAGGATAACACATGGGATCTTCCCACAATTCATCTTCCTTCCACATATCTTTAGCATTTGCCTTCTTGTTTATATTACTATTCATGATTCAATCTCCTTTCTACCACTTTAGATTTATCCTTCCAGCCTGCTTAATCTAATGCATAGCGATAGAACAGGCAATCGGTGAGTGTCTGATTATTTTGTAAGATAAGTAGTAATATGTGGCAGGATAAAGATGCGTTACAATATAAGACGCAATGTCTCTTTTGTGTCAGGGTATGTCCTAATCTATAAGTTGGTTCTTTACTACGTAAAGGGTAACCTCGGCATTGTTTTTCATTTTCATTTTGTCGAGAATGTGAGTCCTGTATGTACTGATTGTCTTTACGCTGAGAAAAAGTTCTTCCGCGACTTCTTTAACCGTTTTTCCTGAACCCAGCATTAACATGACCTGATACTCACGATCTGTGAGCAAATCATGAAGTGGCTTTGAGATATCTTCATCGAGATAATAGGTCAGTTTTTCAGCAAGAGATTCACTTACGTACCTGCCGCCCTTGACAATTTTGTTAATGGCGGAAATCAGCTCATTGGGTGCGCTTGCCTTCGTTAAATATCCCGACGCTCCTGCTCTGAAGGCCCTCACTGCATACTGCTCCTCCGGATAGATACTCAGGATGAGAACCGGAAACTTCGGATATTCACTTTTCAATTCTTTCAATATCTCCAGGCCATTTCTTCCGGGCATCGATATGTCGAGCAACAAAAGATCGTATTCCTTTTTTCTCACGAGATTCAGGACTTCCTGACCATTACCTGCCTCGTCCGCTACCGTCATGTCATTCGTTTCCGAAATTATCTGTTTGAGACCCGCACGAACGATTGGGTGATCATCGGCAATCAGTATCTGTATCTTTTTCATCTCATGTCTCCGTTTTTCTCGTATGGAATATGAACCTTTACGGTGGTGCCCTTGCCTGTTTGTCCTGATATCATAACGGTTCCTCCCCAGGAATAGGCACGTTCCCGAATTCCTATTAAACCGAATGAATTCATTTTACTAAGCTCTTCCTCACTTATTCCTTTTCCGTTGTCACGGACAACCAGATCAATGTTCTTTTTCGTTTTCTTCAGACTTACACGTACTGTTGTCGCTTCAGCATGCCGCATTATATTGGTCAGAGTTTCCTGTAAGATACGAAAGATAGACGTGGAGAGATCCCCATCGATAGAAATCTCTTCCGGTTCGATGGTCAATCTGCATTGTATCCCCGATCGTTTTTGAAACTCTCCGACCTGCCACCGTATAGCGGCGGCAAGACCAAGGTGATCGAGCATTCCCGGCCTGAGATCCATATATATGCGCTTCAGCGTATTCATCGTCATATCAACCAGTTTTATTGATGAATCCGCTCTTTCAATAAGGGCAACCTGATCCCGTGGTATCTTCTTCCCAAGCATAACAAGATCCATATTCAGTGCTGTGAGGAGTTGTCCCAGTTCGTCATGCAGTTCTCTCGCTATCCGGGCACTCTCTTTCTCACGGATCGATTGAAGATGAATGGAAAGATTTCGCAGTTGCTCCCGGGAATGTTCCAATTCGTTTTTAGCTTTTTCCCGTTCCGTAATATCTTCATACGTAATTACAATGTTTTTTTCCTTAAGGCTCTCTCCTGTTCTCGATGCGCTCACCATACATTCAATGTCGGTGCCATCTTTTCGTCTGCAGGGGAATTCAGTCCCTACCGTCTTTTGCCGTTGTAATCTTGAATAGAGGCCGGCCATCTTTTCGTAATCTTCTTCCGTTCGGTAGAGAATTCGTGTACTTTTACCGATCAACTCCGCCTCTTTCCACCCAAAGACGGTCTGGACACCATGATTTACAAATATGATGCGCCTGTCTTTCAGACCAATTACCGCATGCGGAATTGCTGCAAGGATAGATGCTTCGAGGGTTTCAAGTTCTCTTTGCTTTTCCCGTGACTTTACCCTTTCGGTCACCTCTATCACATTGCCGAGGGCTGCCGCCCTGCCCTCGTATTCGGTGGGCCTTACAAATTCCTCTATCCAGTGAATGCTGCCATCTTTTGCCATGGATCGAAACTCATAGGACGACATGCGTTCTCCCCTCAGCATTTTCTTTGCGTTCTCTACAACCATCTTGCGGTCATCTGGGTGCACAAAGCTTATTGGATCTTTACCGATTATATCCTCTCTTGAATAGCCTAAAAAACTCGAGACATAGTGATTGACAAAACGAATTTTTCCATCCTGAAAAATGTAGATGCCCGCACGCATGTTGCTTTCCAGAGTTCCATAGATATTCTCCTCTATATGCCGATTCCGTTCCGCCTCCTCAAATTCGCTTATTCTTCGGCGGACTTCGTTAAGCTCTCTGATTAACTGTTCTTTTGTTTTGTCTTTGTCTTTCATGACCACTGATTAACTATTCTGTTTTGCGTCTCTTTTATGAACATAACTCTTATTATTTCGAATAGAAAGTTATGATTGTGCAATATTATGCGAAGAATAACCTGACACGGCAGAGGGCATTAACATTTGTAAATCACATTAACAATTGTCGATTTACCTGTTCCGCAAATAGATGATTCGAAGTCCTTCCAGTGTAAGCATCTCATCGACAATACCAATGGTTCTGGTTTCCGCAGCGATGATATCCGCCAGTCCACCGGTTGCAACTACGGTGGGCTCTGTCTTTGTTTCCTTCTTTATACGATCCACAATTCCGTCCACAAGGCCGGCGTAACCGAACATGATACCCGCTTGCATGCTGCTCACAGTATCCCTGGCAACTACAGATTTAGGTCTGCTTAATTCAACTCGAGGCAGCTTGGAGGCCTTCTCAAAGAGCGCATCACTTGATATAATGACACCCGGAGCTATACACCCGCCCATATATTCTCCCTTTTCTGTAATATAATCAAAGGTAGTAGCCGTGCCGAAATCCACGATGATGAGATCTCCCTCGTATTTTTCATGAGCGGCAACCGCGTTTACAATCCTGTCAGCTCCTACTTCTTTCGGATTGTCATAATATATCGGCATGCCCGTCTTTACGCCCGGACCCACGATAAGCGGAGTAACATGAAAATACTTCTTACAGAGGGGTTCCAGTATATTCAGCATGGATGGAACCACACATGAAATAATAATGCTGCTTACAGATCTCGATCCGACTTTGCCCGTCCTGTAGAGATTCAGTATCAGCATTCCATATTCGTCAATTGTGTGATCAACAACGGTACGGACCCTCCAATGGTCTAACAGTTCATCGCCTTCATAGAGACCGACAACTGTATTTGAGTTTCCCACATCGATAACGAGAAGCATAATAGATCACCTGTTTGTCATTATATTTACATCTCCGGACAGTATACGTCTTGTCCTGTTTTTCTCATCAATAAGCAGAAGCACACCTTCGCTGTCTATCCCCCGGCATGTACCCCTCTGCACATTACCCCGGTCCGTCACTTCAATAGTTTTTCCGATTATATCTGAATATTCAACCCACCGGTCTCTTACTCGGAGAAAACCCTCATTAATAAATATCCTGTACCATTTCTCGAACAATCTGTACAAGTTGGCAGCAAGCTCAAGGCGTGAGACGCGTTCCGATGTCTGCTCTTTCAACGATGTGGATATATGGCAAAGTCCCTCCTGAAAGTCGGCTGGTTCCATATTTACATTTATACCGATACCCACAATAACAGAATCAAGATCCTGGCCCTTGACACTCATTTCCGTCAAGATACCTGAGATTTTTCTACCTCCCGCAAGTACGTCGTTGGGCCACTTGAGCGTAACATGACAATAACACGAAAGCAATTCTGCCGTAGCAACTCCAGCGAGAAGGGTCAGCACCTGAGCAAAAGCTGGTCGTATGTCGGGCCTTAATATGATGGATGTGTACAGGTTTCTGCCGGGGGGTGAATGCCAGATCCTGTCTTTCAATCTCCCCTTCCCCGCTGTCTGGCAGTCGGCTATTACAACTTCACCTTCGCCAGCCCCATTAGCGGCAAGCGAAACAGCGCGGTTATTCGTCGAATCAATCTCATCAAAAAAGTGAATCCTGTTTCCTATAAGACCGCCTGAAACAAGCTTTTTCAATCTGGTTTTATTAAAACTCTGTTCCATAATTCTGAGGGTTTTGTCGGGTTTCGTACCTCAACCCAACCTACAACTTTGATCCTTGATCCATAAACACAAGTGATATATCGGCGGCGGGAGCGGAATGGGTGAGAGCTCCGACGGATATAAAATCCACCCCGGTTTCCGCGATCTCCTTCACATTCAACAGGGTGACATTTCCTGATGCCTCGACCAGCGCCCTTCGATTAATGAGAGAAACAGCCTTTTTCATCTCTCCTGTCCCCATATTGTCAAGCATGATTATATCAGACCCCGAGGCAAGGGCCTCTTCAACTTCGTGAAGATTCCTGGTCTCAACTTCAATCTTTACCGTGGGTGGGACATTTCCAACCACTTTAGCTATCGCGTTTGAAATACCCCCTGCGGCGGTTATGTGATTATCCTTAATCATCACCCCGTCATACAAGCCGAATCTGTGATTACGCCCTCCCCCGGTTTTTACCGCGTATTTTTCAAGGGTTCTAAGGTTTGGCGTCGTCTTTCTCGTATCAAGTATCCTGACCCCGGTACTTCTTACTTCTTCAACATACCTGTGCGTCATCGTGGCAATTCCGCACATCCTCTGAAAAAGATTCAGCGCCACTCTTTCCGCGAGAAGAATGTCCTTCAGGCTTCCCGACACACAGGCAAGAATATCGCCCTTCCCAGCCGATTGGCCATCGCAGAAATACGCTTCGAACCCCAGAGACGAATCCATGACATGAAACACATCTTTAAAAACATCAAGCCCAGCAACAATGATCTCCTCCTTCGAAATCGCCTGAGCAATACAGGTTTCATCACCTGTAAAAATGGATGAAGTGGTAATATCACCTGACCCAATGTCTTCATCAAGCGCTGCCCGGATAAGTTCCTTCAATCTGAAATCTGAAATCATGTTAATCCTCACGCTATACTGCGAAGCCTGTCCAGGGCATCTTCCAGCACCCCGCTTTTTTCCTTCAGGTTCCTGAATTTGTTTTCTTCTTTTTCAACTATATCCTTAGACGCCTTTTCCAGAAAATCCTGATTTCCCAGTTTTTTGGAAATGAAACCGAGGTCTTTATCGAGCTTTTTCATTTCCTTTTTAAGTCTTGCCTTCTCGGCCGCGACGTCCACTACACCTTCGAGAAACACATATACCTTGACAGAACCTACTATCCCTGTCGCACACCCCTTTGGTTCTACGGCATTTTCATTTATCTCAAGATCTTCCAGCTTTGCGATATCCTTTATATAATTTCTGCCATTTTCGATAATGGATAACATATTACCATCAGGAACAGAAACGAGCACTTTCAGTTTCTTTGAAGGGCTGACATTCATCACACCTCTTATATTCCTGATACTGTTAATAATGTTTTTGACAATCTCCATACGATCGCGGGCATCTTCATCTCTGAGAAAATCATCCTGTTCAGGAAATTTACTCACAATAATGTATCCTTCATCCGTTGTTAATTTATGCCATATCTCTTCCGTGACAAAAGGCATGAAAGGATGAAGGAGCTGGATGGCTGTCTTCAAAACCATGAGCAATGTCTTCTGCGCCGCAAGTCTTGCCTGCGGCGATTGTTTTTCATACAATGCCGGCTTTATCAGCTCAAGGTACCAGTCACAGAACTCATGCCAGATAAACTGATATATTCTTCCCGCGGCGTCGTTAAACCGATATTCGTCAAGGGCTTTTCTGACATCCCCCACGGTGGTGTTAAGGCTGTCCATGATCCATCTGTCACAAAGCGAATACTCCTCACTTTCCAATATAGTTTCTGCAGGGTAATCCTCAAGATTCATCAGAGAAAATCTGGCCGCGTTCCATATCTTGTTTACAAAATGCCTGTAACCCTTAATGCGTTCCTCAGACATCTTCACATCCCTCCCCTGCGCGGTAAAGGCGGCGAGAGTAAACCGAAGGGCGTCTGAGCCGTACTGGTCAATCATTTCCAGCGGGTCTATGCTGTTTCCCTTCGATTTGCTCATCTTATCGCCCTTTTCGTCGCGAACGAGTGCATGCAGATAGACATCTGCAAAGGGGACCTCTCCCATAACATAAAGCCCCATCATCATCATCCTGGCCACCCAGAAAAATATGATGTCAAAACCGGTAACAAGGAGCGACGTAGGATAAAAAGTCTTAAGGGCCTCTGTCTTGTCGGGCCATCCCATAGTCGAAAAGGGCCAGAGAGCTGAGCTGAACCATGTATCCAGGACATCCTCGTCCTGCCTGAGAGAAGTTCCTTCACATTTGGAACAACTATCAGGGTCCTCGACTGCTACCATAACATTGCCGCAATCATCACAATACCATACCGGTATCCTGTGCCCCCACCATATCTGCCTGGAAATGCACCAATCTCTAATGTTATCCATCCAGTCGAAATATGTGGCCTCCCACGTGGAAGGAACAATCTTGGTCTCGCCCTTCACAACCGCAGCTATGGCAGTCCTTGCGAGAGGTTTCACCTTGACAAACCACTGCTTGGACACCGATGGCTCCACAATGGTCTTGCATCTGTAACAGCGACCAATGTTGTGTAAATAGGGCTCTGTTTTCACAAGATATCCGCCCTTCTTAAGATCCTTCACAATATTATTCCTGCATGTGTAACAGTCCTGTCCCTGATATACACCGCCATTTTCATTGATAATGGCATCGCCATCCATAATGACAACCAAATCAAGATCGTGTCTCTGGGCTATGGCAAAATCGTTGGGATCAGCCGAAGGCGTTATCTTCACCGCACCGGTGCCGAATTCTCTGGAGACATAATCATCTGCGACAACTGGTATCCTTTTATTCACAAGGGGAAGGATTACTTCCTTTCCAGTAATACCGGCATACCTTTCGTCATCGGGATTGACTGCAACGGCAGTATCTCCCAGCATGGTCTCCGGGCGTGTTGTGGCTACAATTATCTCGCCCTCTCCATCGGCGTATGGATATCGTATATGCCAGAGACTGGTCGCCTCTTCCTCATATTCAACCTCAAGGTCGGATATGGCCGTATGACACCTTGGACACCAGTTGACAATATAATCATCCTGATATATCAGGCCATCTTTATAGAGCCGTACAAAGACCTCCCTGACAGCCCTGGAAAGGCCCTCATCCATGGTAAACCGCTCCCGGGACCAGTCGCAGGAACATCCCAGTTTATGCAGCTGATTTATGATAACACCGCCGTATTTTTCTCTCCATTCCCATACCTTCTCTATAAATTTTTCTCTTCCTATATCGTGCCGCGTCGTTCCCTCTCTCGCGAGCGCCTGCTCCACCACGTTCTGTGTGGCTATCCCCGCGTGATCAGTGCCCGGCATCCAGAGCGCGTTGTAACCCTGCATTCTTTTGTACCTTACGATAATGTCCTGGAGGACATTATTCAGCGCGTGTCCCATATGGAGTATCCCGGTAACATTCGGCGGAGGGATAACAATTGAGAATGGTTTCTTGTCACTTTTATCCTCCGCCCGGAACAGACCTTCATCAAGCCAGCGCCGGTACCATCTCTCCTCAACATCACAAGACTCGTAAGATTTGTTCAACTCTTCTTTTTTCATAACGCGTCCTTATTCATTTATTATATTCTTCGGCATAAACTGATTTTTCAATCGCGCCACATATCATATTTTCATCCTGAGGGGCAAACCATTTGATGTCCGGGTCTCTCTTGAACCACGTCAGTTGTCTCCGAGCATAGTGCCTCGTATCACGTTTGATCAATCTTATCATATCCTGCTCACTCTGTTTCCCCCGGATGCAGGAAATAACGTTGCTGTAGGTCATGGATTGCATCGGCCTGACTGATTCGTCATAACCCATGTTCATAAGCTTTTCCACCTCATCCACAAGTCCGGCCTCCATCATATTTTCAACCCTGTCATTAATCCTGTCATATAAAATACTCCTGTCAACATTAAGGCCTATCTTTACACAATCATACGCATTATTGCCGAATCCATGGTCACCCTGTATTTGGGTGATGGATTGCCCGGTATGTTCCACTACCTCAAGGGCCCTGATTGTCCTGACAAGATCATTCGGATGTATCCTTTCGGCGGCAGTCGGGTCCATGACTTTTAACCGGTTGTAAAGATGTGCTTTCCCGTACTGCGCGGCATCTCTTCTATAGAAATCACGTAGCCCGCTGTCGGCCCCGGGTGCATTCAACAGCCCGCCAAGCAGGGCATCGAGATACAATCCCGTGCCACCAACCACAAACGCCCTTTTGTGACTATTGTGAAGAAGCGAAATCGCCTCATCGGCCCTTTCCACAAACATTGAGACATTGAATTCTTCATCAGGATTCACGATATCAATCAGATGATGGGGTACACGAAGTCTCTCTTCAGGGGAGGGTTTTGCGGTGCCTATATCCATGTGCCGATATACCTGCATCGAGTCGGCGCTGATAATCTCTCCACCGTACCTCCCGGCAAGCCTGATCGCCAGATCGGTCTTGCCGACTCCGGTGGGACCCGTGATAACAATAAGTGGGGGTTTGGAGTTTCGAGGGTCGGGTTGCGCGTTGCGCGTTGCGCGTTGCGAGTTCTGCATTCCGGTCAATCCTTACTCACTTCTTACTTCTTACTTCTTGCTTCTGACCCCTGATCCCTGATCCCCGATCCCTGATCCCTGATCCCTGATCCCTGATCCCTGATCCCTGATCCCTGATCCCTGATCCCTGATTATCCGTCATCTTCGCTTGAACATCTTCTCCAGATCCCTTGTGTTAAGCACAGCGTAGAGTGGTCTTCCATGCGGGCAGGTTGAAGTGAAGGGCATCGAATCAAGATCTTCACACAGAGCCACGACCTCTGCGTCGGTCAATTTATGATTGGCCTTGACTGCACCCTTGCACGCCATGACCGTAAGGATTTTATCTTTCACTTCATTAATATTTTCCGTCTTCCCTGTATCCCCGACCTCTTCTATTACGTCGGAAATAAGTTCGTCAAGATTGCACCCGGTCAGGAACGCGGGGATCTGCTTTATCAATATCGTATTCTCGCCATAACCTTCCACTCCGAGTCCAGCATCTTTGAGCAAGTCAATATTATTCATCAATAAGTCAAAACGACCGGGACGAAGGTTCACAATCTCTGGAAACAGTAAACCCTGAACATGTGTTTCCCCTCCCACGGACATTTTAAGCTTTTCAAAAAGAGTCCTCTCGTGGGCGGCATGCTGATCCATGAGAATAACCGCATCGTCCGAAGAAAACACGAGGTATGTGCCTGCAATCTGTCCGAGGTATTTGAGAGTTGAAAAGCTTACCGCTTCCTGTGTCACATCCCGATCTCTGAAAAAGTCCGGCTGTTCCTTCACGGCCTCACTCAGGCCGAAAGAGTCCGTCGTTCCATTTATAATCCCCTTTGAGGAATTCATATTAAAAGTTTTCTTTTCCGCGCCCGTCAGGACGGTGTAACTTTTAAGAACTTCTCCAACCCTCTCTCTGTACACGTCCGCGTTCACTCCGAAAGTGGGTTTGGAAAGGTCCGTCCCGACAGGGGACATACGGGACAACGCACTGGAAATGGTGTCTGTAACGAGACTGTACACATCACCCGGACTTCTGAAGCGCACCTCCATCTTTGCCGGATGGACATTAATATCGACATCGTATGAAGGCATATCAATAAACAGGATGACGTAAGGAAACCTTCTCGGTTCGATCAATCTCCTGTAAGAACTTATGACCGAATGATTCAGGAGTCTGTCCCTTATGAATCGATTGTTGACAAAATAGAACTGCCCCTTCGCGTTTGCCCTTGTGCGATCGGGCATGGAAATGACTCCCCGAAGGGTCGCGTCTCCCCTCTGTCCTTCTATTTCAATAGTGTGTCGCCCGAAGTCTTCACCAAATACAAGCGCAACCCTGTCTGAGAGATTTTTCGTTCTGGGTACATTAAGGATGGTTTTACCCTTTGCGACGGCCCTCATCCTCACTTCCGGGTTGGAGAGCGCAAGTCTTACTATGGCATCAATGCAGTGGGTTTGTTCAGTGGAATCGCCCTTCATAAATTTCATCCGGGCCGGTGTGGAATAAAAGATATCGCTGACTGTCATCGATGTGCCTGCGGGGCAACCAACATCAATAATCTCCTCAATTCGGCCACCCCTTATAACCACTTTGGTGCCTGACAGGGCGTCTTTCTTTCTTGTAAGCATCTCAATCCTGGATATGGAAGTTATGCTCGCTATGGCCTCGCCTCGAAACCCAAAGGATTCTATCTCATTGATGTCTTCAAATGTGTATATCTTGCTTGTGGCGTGTCTTTCAAACGCGACCCTTGCGTCATCCCTGTCGATCCCCCTGCCGTTATCTACAATCTTTACAGAATGTTTTCCTCCACCTTCAAGTTCAATAAGAATGTCCGTCGCCCCGGCATCAATGGAATTCTCGACAAGTTCCTTGACTATCGAGGCGGGCCGTTCAATTACCTCACCGGCGGCTATCCTGTTGGACAGCTCCTCAGGCATAACGACAATTTTTTCCTGCAAAACAAAATCCTCTCCCAGTAAAAGATCGCTTATAGGAAATTAATAAGAGCCTGGTTTATTGCGACATACTGGACATATAGTCCTTCAGCGCAATCTGCCAGAACCTCATCGTCCTGGTTGTGGTGTCGGCAAATTTCTTGCAACTAAGAACCGAATACACCGGACGGGGAGCACCTCGGGGAAGTTTTGCCGATTTAATCGGAACGATTCTGACATCCCCCATACCCTTGTACTCCAGTATTTTCAGGGCAAATTGATACCAGTTGCATGTTCCACGATTCGTTAAGTGGAAAACACCCCTGTAATCGCCCTCAACAAACACACGTACCGCCGACGCCAGGTCCACTGTACAGGTTGGAGATCCCGTCTGGTCGTCGACCACCCTCAGTTCCCCTGTTTCTTCCGCTTTTTCCAGTATCGCGCTGACAAAGTTTCTTCCATTATTTCCATAAAGCCAGGACGTTCTCAGGAGTATGTAATTATCGGAAAATTCCCTGAGATACTCTTCCCCCTTCAGCTTGGATCTCCCATAGGTGTTGATGGGATTGCATGCATCATCCTCTGTATAGGGCGTACCCTTCGTGCCATCGAATACATAATCTGTACTGAAGTGGATCAGCCTGATGCCGGGCTTGCCGCAGGCCAGGGCCAGGTTTTTGACTCCATCGGCATTCACAGAAAAACATCCGGCCTCATCCGTCTCACAGCCGTCCACATTGGTATAGGCGGCCGCGTTTATAACTATGTCCGGGTCTGACTCATTAATAACATGCCTGCAATCGGAGGCGGATGATATATCAAAATCTTCGACATCTTTTCCGATCACATCATGAGCTCCGCCGAGGGTTACCATAAGATCGGTCCCGAGCATACCCTTATATCCCAATAGCAGTATCTTCATCAGTATCTGACTTCCTGGAGAAAAAGCCCCTGCGGAGGGGCCGTAATGCCGGCCCTGGTCCTGTCCATTGCACCCATTATCTCTTCAAAGCCGGCGGGTGTAATGATTCGCTTCCCGACATCGACAAGGAGACCGACGATATTTCGCACCATATAACGCAGAAAACCGTTTGCCTCAACGGTAAAAGAGATCATATCGCGCTTTACATCAATAGAAGTATCAATAACCGTTCGTATATGGTCTTTAGAATCGCTCCCGGCAGCGCAGAAAGATGAGAAATCGTGCCTCCCCTTAAGCAATATCGCCGCTTCGCCCATCACGCCTGAATCAAGGGGTAAGCGCACATGCCAGGAAGAGTTTCTGTGGAGAGCCGTTCTCACCGGATTATTGAATATCCTGTAGGTGTATATCTTACTTTTCGCGCTGTAGCGTGCGTGAAAATCCTCACTCATATCTTTCAGGTCTTTTACAACAATGTCACCTGGAAGAAGACTGTTGATTCCCTTCAAGAGATGGTTACACTCTATGGACGACTTCGTCCTGAAGTTTGCCACCTGATTAATGGCATGAACACCGGCATCAGTTCTACCTGAGGCCGTCAACTTTATTTTTTCCTGTGTGATTATCCCTGTCTTTTCTTCAAGTACCTCCTGAATACTGATACCATTGGGCTGTAGCTGCCACCCATGATAGGCTGTGCCGTCATATTCACAGATGATCATGACGTTTCTCATAGATTTGATCCTGCGGTTATTTTTTTTTAGCACATGCATTAAGAGCTTTTACCGCTGGCAATGTTTTACCTTCGAGAAGTTCAAGGGAAGCGCCACCCCCGGTGGATATATAAGTAATATAATCGCTTTGACCCGCTCTGTGGACCGCGACATCCGTGTCTCCTCCCCCGACAATGGTGAGGGCATGGGACTGCGCTACGGCGTGCACGAGGGAAAAGGTGCCCATGCTGAATGCGTCGATCTCAAATACACCCATTGGACCGTTCCACATAATTGTCTTAGCGTCGCTGAGCACCTCGCGAAATAGTGCAATTGAGGCAGGGCCGATGTCCAGTCCCATCCAGTTTGGGTCTATTTCCTGAATTGGTACGATCTTTGTGACCGCCATCGGATTGACCTCTTCGGCAATAACACAATCAACGGGAAGGTATAATTTGACGCCTCTTTCCTTTGCTATCTTGATACCCCGCCGCGCCGTATTGAGAAGGTCATCCTCTACAATGGAGGTGCCAACCTCGAGCCCCATCGCCTTGAGAAAGGTAAAGGCCATCCCCCCGCCTATTATCATCTTGTCAACTCTTCTGATAAGGTTCGCAAGGGCCTCCAATTTACCTGACACCTTTGACCCACCGACGATTGCAACAAAAGGACGGAATGGGTCTTCGAGTGTGGAGCTGAAATAGTTCAGCTCTCTTTTCATCAAAAGACCGGCGCAACATTTCTTTGCAAATTTTGTTATTCCCACATTGGATGCATGTACCCTGTGTGCATTTCCAAAGGCATCATCCACGTACACATCGGCATATCCGGCCAGTTCCCGCGCAAAGTCATCATTATTCTCTGATTCTTCTATATGGAACCGCAGGTTTTCGAGCAACAAAACGGAATCGGGATTCATATCCTGAATCAGCTTTTTTACATCATCACCGATACAGTTCTTCGCCAGCACAACGTCTTTGCCAAGAAGGCGTGACAACCTCCTGGCAACGGGCCTGAGGCTGAGGGTGTCAACCACCTTCCCTCCCGGCCTGCCAAGATGGGCTATCACTACTACCCGGGCGTCTTCATCCAACGCATAATTGATTGTCGGAAGAGCGGCTTTGATTCTCCTGTCGTCGGTAATGTGCAGTTCATCATCCAGCGGAACGTTAAAATCAAACCGGCATAATACCGTTTTCCCCTTGATATCGATCTCATTTATGTATTCCACTAATTCATCTCCTGTTCAGTTATCAGTTATCAGTTATCAGTTATCGGTTATCGGTTGCTCCCTGCTCCCTGCTCCCTGCTCCCTGCTCCCTGCTCCCTGCTCCTCATCGTAACCACCGCAAAGGCTGCTATGCCTTCACTTCGACCGGTAAATCCCATGCCTTCATTGGTTGAAGCTTTGACATTTACCCGGCCGGGCTCCACATTGAGGAAATCGGCTATATTCACAACCATTTCATTTATATATTCTCTTAATTTCGGCTTCTCCAGGACAAGAGTCGAATCAACATTATTCACCCGGCAACCCGTCCGGGCCGCCAGCTCATTAACCCGGATCAGCAGTTCTCTGCTGGGGATATCCTTGTAGGCGGGATCGCTGTCGGGAAAGTGCCTTCCAAGATCACCTTCTCCAATAGCGCCAAGAATGGCGTCACAAATGGCATGAAGCAGAACATCCGCATCGGAATGACCAAGAAGCCCTTTTTCACTCGAGATTTCCACTCCCCCGAGGATCAATTTTCTCCCGGTCACCAGCTTGTGGCTGTCGTATCCGAAGCCTACTCTCATATACCTGATCCAATCTTTTTCAGCAGCAACTCACCAAGAGCAAGGTCATCCGGCGTGGTAATCTTGATATTGTCGTAAAAACCCGGGACTGTCTTCACAGGTACACCGAGGCGTTCAACAAGGGAAGCATCATCGGTGCCGTAGAATCTTTCTCTGTATGCGTTCCTGTATGCTTCCAGGATAATTTCCCTTCTGAATGCCTGAGGCGTCTGGACAAGTCGCAGAGTTCCCCTGTCGAGGGTATCTCGTATAAATCCATCTTTATCAATTACTTTCACTGTATCCGTGGAAGGAACAACCGGGATGGCGGCCCCGTGTCGTGCAGCCTCCATGATGGTAAAGTCTATTAATTTTTTCGAGGGGAATGGCCTGACACCATCATGAACAACAATGACATCGTCAGTAACGTCAACCATCTCCAGACCATTTCTGACGGAGTCCTGTCTTGTCTCTCCACCGGCCCGGATATGCTTCACCTTATGAACGTTGTATCTATCAGTGATCTCGTCTCTGACGTAATCCATATCTTCTTCAGGAACTACAAGCACTATGCGGTCAACAGACGAAGTCATTTCAAACTGGATAAGTGTACGACCTAATATGGGAATGCCATCAAGCAATAAATACTGCTTTGGAACATCATACGACATTCGCTTTCCGGAGCCACCTGCAACTATGATCGCAACTGATTGCACCATCTTTATAGATTTTCTATTGGTTATTTAGAATCGATTGTTATGCCAACCGGGTCCTGCCATTTCGAGGGTAGTTGAACTAACCATCATTCACATTGGCAAAGATCATCCTCCCGGCCGCTGTCTGAAGGACGCTGGTTACGACTACATCTACATTCTTTCCCATATAATTTAATCCATTATCTACAACAACCATTGTGCCATCATTAAGATAGGCCACTCCCTGTCCATGCTCTTTCCCCTCTTTTAAAATCTTGGCAACCATTGTTTCACCAGGCAGAACCGGGGGTTTCAGGGTATTTGCGAGTTCATTCACGTTCAAGATTTTTATGCCCTGAAGCTCAGCGACCTTGTTCAAATTAAAGTCATTGGTCACAATCTTGCCCCCCCTTTCTTTAGCAAGGGCGACAAGCTTCGCGTCAACCCCCCTTATCTTCGGAAAATCGACATCAACAATATCAATCTCTATATCGTCGCTTTTCTGCATCCGGTTAAGTATATCCAGCCCCCTCCTGCCTCTTGAGCGTTTTACGTGGTCAGATGAATCAGCGATCAACTGCAATTCATCCAGCACAAAGCGCGGAACTATCAGGCTGCCGACAACGAATCCCGTATCACATATATCGGCCAATCTACCATCAATAATTACACTGGTATCAAGTATCCTGTAATCCGAATGTTTTTCATCTTTTTCTTTTGATGAGTGGAGTCGGGGAAAGCGAAACTCCTCACTCTTCTTTGAGCCAAGGACCAGACCAAGATATCCCAGGATAAAGGTAACTGTTACATAGATATATGCCCACGGCAATATCTCCTGCTTCTCCAGACCAGGCATAAACTTCAAACCATATGTAAAGAGAAGGGCGATCGAAAGCCCGAGGACAGTTCCGACGACTCCGCCGATTATAACTCGCAATGAAAGTTTTCTTATGACCTGCTCAATCTGTATTACAACGATTGAAAGAAAAAGCCCTGCTACCAAACCTAATAATGAAATCGGAAATTTATGATATTGTGAAGCAATAAAATAACCACTAAGAGAACAGACCACCATAAGTAAGAGCCTTATAATCAAGTTTCACCTCCTGACATTAAGAAACTAATTATTATTTCAAGGAACAGGCTGTATAATTATGCTGTAAATATAGCGTTTAGATTTTTTTCGACTGCTGCTTCCTCACAGTCACCGGCTATCGATATCTCTCTTATCAAAAGACTCTTCGCAGTATCCATCATCTTCCTCTCACCAAATGACAGATCTTTGTCAATTTTCAACGTAAAAAGGTCGCGCAATACCCCCGCTATTTCATAAACTGATCCGGTTTTTATCTTCTCCCAGTATTCCTTGTATCTCTTGTTCCAGGTTTGCTTGTCAACCGGCACGTTTTTCTCTTCTAATATCTTATAGACGAGAGGTATCTCATTTTGTGAAATCACTTCCCTGAGACCAACAAATTCAGCCCCATCCCTGGGTATCATGATAGTCGCGTTATTACCCAATATCTTCATTACGTAGAAAGACTGCTCACTTCCCATAACACTTTTGGTTTCGATAGACTCAATAACCCCTACACCATGTGCTGGATAAACAGCCATATCCCCTATATTAAACATTTCAATCCTCATACCCTTCTTGAATCTGAATCAATCTATAATCACAACATTAGGACGTATATCACAACCCTGTATTCCGGTCAATCAAATCATGCGAATACACCGCGCAATGCGGAAATTTGTCTTGACATTGCAAGATGGAATGGGCTAAGCAAATTCGGTTATAATCCAATTCAACAATCACAGGAAGGGAGCATCATGGCAAAATACGATTCAATTTCACTCAGGAATATTGCAGTTGCTGGACATGGAGGAACAGGGAAGACGACTCTCTGCGAGTCTTTTCTCTTTATAAGCGGAAAGTCCGACAAGCATGGGCGAGTCGATGATGGAAGTTCTTCCCTGGATTTTGAACCGGAGGAGCAGAAGAGACATATATCCATTAGCTCGGCAATAAACTTTTTTGAGTGGAAAAAATACAAGGTAAACATAATTGATACTCCCGGCGATTCCAATTTCCTCATGGACACCAAATGCAGCCTGCGCATTGCCGATAGCGTTATAATTGTTGTGGATGCCGTGGGCGGGGTTGAATTCCAGACAGAAAGGGTCTGGAATTACGCTGATGAATTGTCGCTCCCCAAAATGGTATATATCAGCAGGATGAACAGAGAGCGTGCCGATTTTTTCAAGACAGTGGAAGACATAAATAACAGGCTCGGCAAGAAGGTAACTGTCTGCTATCTTCCTATAGGTTCCGAAGAATCGTTTAAAGGCCTCGTTGATCTTGCGAATATGAAAGCCCTGTTCTTCGACGACCCCAAAGGAAAACCCGGGAATGTAGATATCCCTGATGACCTCCTGGAAGATGCAAAGGCATATCGTGAGACTATGGTGGAGGATATCGCCGAATGTGACGAGACATTAATGGACAAATATCTCGAGGATGGGGACCTGTCCATCGACGATATTCAAGATGGATTAAAAAAGGGAGTAATTGCGGGAGGTTTGATCCCTGTTATATGTGGATCGGCCATTAATAACACAGGGATTACCCCCCTTATGGACTTTATTGTAACCTCACTCCCCTCCCCCATGGATCGAGGTGCCGTCACGGGCAAAAAACCGGGTACAGAGGAAGATGACGAAAGAACACCGGATGAAAATGCACCCTTTTCGGCAATGGTGTTCAAAACCATCGCCGACCCATACGCGGGAAAGCTTACACTGTTCAGGGTCTTTTCAGGAACCCTGAAGTCAGATGTTGTATTTTATAATTCGGCAAAGGACTTGAGTGAAAAATGCGGAAACATATTCTTTCTCGAGGGAAAAACCCAGGTTCCGGTAGACTCACTCATTCCAGGAGACATTGCCGCCCTTGCCAAGCTGAAAGAAACATCTACCGGAGATACCATGTGTGACGCAAAATCACCCATTATCTACGATAAGGTTCCATTGATTAATCCAGTCGTTCGCTACGCGGTGGAACCCAAGTCCAAAGGAGATGAGGAGAAGATACATTCGTCTCTCAACAGGCTGATCGATGAAGATCAGACTCTCACGATCCACAGAGATCCCCAGACAGGAGAGACTATTCTTGCCGGTGTCGGTCAGGTACATATAGATATAACCCTTGAAAAGCTCAAAAGAAAGTTCGGGGTCGATGTAAACCTGAAACAACCGAAAGTCCCCTACAAGGAAACCATCAAGGGGAAAACAAGAATCCAGGGCAAATACAAAAAGCAATCGGGTGGCAAGGGGCAATACGGTGATACCTGGCTCGAGATAGACCCTCTTCCGAGCGGAGGAGGATTCGAGTTTGTCGATAAGATCGTAGGCGGAGTCATACCGAAAACATATATACCGGCAGTTGAAAAAGGCATCGTGGAAGCAATGGCCGAAGGTATCCTGGCCGGTTATCCTATTGTAGATGTAAAGGTCGCCCTTGTCGACGGCACATACCATACCGTGGATTCATCTGAGATGGCATTTAAGATAGCGGGATCGATGGGCTTTAAAAAGGGATTTCAGGAGTGCCAGCCAACACTCCTTGAGCCGATAGTAAACATCAGCATTGAAATACCCGATGAATATATGGGAGATGTAATCGGCGACCTCAACAGCAGGCGCGGGCGTGTCCTGGGAATGGATAAGGCTGGATCGAACCAGGTCATCAAGGGACAGGTTGCACTGGCTGAAATTCTTTCATACGCACCTGATCTTACGTCGATTACCAGTGGCCGGGGCACCTTTTCTTTTGAGATCTCTCACTATGAGGAACTCCCGGCACACCTGCAGGAAAAGGTCATAGCTGAATCGAAAAAGGAAGATGCTTAGTCGTAAGCTCATAGCAAAAACAAGTATTTTCAGTTGTGAATTTTCAATGGGGAATGGATATTTTGATTACCGGTGGAGTCATAACAGTAAGCGACAAAGGTTCCCGGGGTGAGAGGGAGGATATAAGCGGCGGAGAGGTTATTCGCATGCTGAAAGATATCGATATCCGGATTGCCGATTATGAAATAATCCCCGATGAAAAAGATGTCATAAGAGATAAGATAAAAGAGTACACCGACAATAAAAATCTTGATCTAATTGTGACAACCGGCGGAACCGGTGTAAGCCCACGGGATGTTACACCGGATGCGACCCTGTCGGTAATAGAAAAAGAACTGCCCGGCATGGCGGAAGCCATGCGCAGGGAAAGTATGAACAAAACGCCTCACGCGATGATATCAAGGGCCGTGGCAGGGATACGGGGACAATCTCTCATTATTAATCTACCCGGAAGCCCGAACGGGGCCAGAGAAAACCTGGCGGTACTCCTTCCCGCCCTTAAACACACAATAGAGAAGCTGAAAGGCGATATCTCGGACTGTGCCGGATAATTCACCCTCTTTTATGAATTTCACATACCTGTCATCTCTCCGGATTCGGCCCCCTGGATGGCGGGCAGATTCTCGGTCGGTATCTTTTTTTCCAGCTTCTTAATATTCTTTGTCAACTTATTAACTTCTCTGGAAAGTCTGAACCTCTCGACTATTCCCACTAAACCGGCAAATATTACTCCCACACCAAAAGACACGAATATCAGCATATATGTGGCCATGCTGACGTCTAAAAAACCATAATATTTTAGCTGAACGGGGGTGGTGTTGACCAGCGCAAAGGTAATGATAAACAGCATAACCAACGTTATAATGATCGTATAAAGAAGCTTCATTTTACATCTCCTCTCATCCTTGAGAAATAAGGTAATAAAGTGTTCCGGGTCTCCGCAATATCCTCCGGGATGACCCTGACCTCTCCGAGTACTGTAGCAAAATTGGTGTCACCATTCCACCTGGGAACAATATGTATGTGAAGATGATCATCGACACCGGCGCCTGCCGCCTTCCCGAGATTCATCCCCATATTGAAGCCTTCGGGCGTAAGGGCTTCCTTCAGGATTCTCACACACATGGCGATAAGTTCCATCACCTCCATCTTCTCTTCAGCATTCGTTTCTTCAATATCACATATATGTCTGAATGGAACCACTAAAAGATGACCGGTGGTATATGGATACTTGTTCATCACGATATAGCAGGACTTACCCTCGTACAGAACAAGGTCTTCATCCCTCGTGGATCCATTACAAAAAATGCACCCATCCGGTTTTTGTCCCTTGATATATTTCATCCTTCCGGGAGCCATTATGCTGTCCATAGATGATATCCTGTTTCAATCAAATTCAATAATACTTCCCGATATCTCTGCTCCGATATCAAGGATCCCAACGGAATTATGTTCCGCAAACCTCTGATCTGTAGGCGAACCGGGATTGAACAGCAATATTCCATCCCTCACCTCATTCATGGCCCGGTGCGTATGACCATACACAATGCAATCAACCTCATCAAATTCCAGCATAATCTTTTCTTCCAGACCAAACGGAGATCCCCAACCGTGTATCAGGCCTATCCTTCGCCCCTCAAACTCCAGTATGCGCTTCACAGGAAACTTCTCTCTTACAGAATCACGATCCATATTCCCGACGACGGCATACACCTCTTTGCCCTTGAAGACATCGAGGACATTAAGCTCAACCATATCCCCTGCATGCAGAACCAGGTCAACATCATGAAAATAATCCTCCACGATCTTCTCAAGACTGCTATCGGGAACATCAAGATGTGTATCTGAAATAACGCCAATCTTCATAATCATCAATGAAAAATTCTCTATTATACCCGGGTCAAAAAGACAAGTAATATTTTACAGAGCTTTTGGTTTGACATTTTATCGGTGTGTGATTAGAATCGCCCCGAAACCTGTTGTTAAGGATATGGCAATGATTGAAAAGACATTGGGAACTATAGCTGAAAAGATACTTGCCCTCGATGAAGCATCGCTCAGCAGTCTATGGGAAAAATACAAGACCAGACTTGAACAATTTGACACCACAAAAGAGTGGGAAAAGGCGGCGATTATCTTTTTCATTATAAACTCGGTGAAGGTGAAAAACAAAATCTTCAACGAACAGATCATCAACCGTCAGAAACTGTCCTCTATGGAGGACAAGATGTCCCGTGACATACCATCATACCTCAAACGAATAAAATAATGGAAAAAGAGACAGCCATCAAGAAGATTGAAGAACTCCGGGATCTGATCGATTATCATAACAGACGTTATTATCAGTTGGATGATCCGGAAATATCCGATCCTGAATACGACCAGCTGATGCGCAAATTGATCTACCTCGAAGAGCAATTCGCAAACCATATCGATATGACCGCGTCGCCTACTCAGCGCGTGGGAGCCACCCCTCTTGAAAAGTTCGACAGCATTCCCCATCTGTCTCCAATGTTGAGCCTTGCCAATGCCTTCTACGAAGAAGAAATCGTTTCATTCGACGAACGTGTCAAACGCCTGCTTGATACACAGGAAAATATGTCTTTTGTGCTTGAGCCAAAGCTCGACGGCATAGGGGTTAACCTGAGATATGAGAAGGGGGTCTTTATATCGGGAGCGACAAGGGGAGACGGAACAGTGGGGGAAGATATCACTCAGAATCTCAGGACGATACATTCAATTCCCCTGAAGATGAAATCCACCGCCGCCTCGCCAATTCCCGATTTGATCGAGATACGCGGAGAAGTCTACATAAGAACAGACGCCTTCGAAGAACTCAACAGGCAGCGGATGGCAGACGGCGACAATCCCTTTGCAAACCCGAGGAATGCCGCGGCAGGTTCGCTCCGCCAGCTCGATTCAGTAATTACCGCAAAGAGACCCCTCGCAATATTCTGCTATGCCATGGGATTCGCCGATCCCGATATGCCGGGATTC
Source organism: uncultured Syntrophaceae bacterium (assembly GCA_964540715.1). Classification (GTDB taxonomy): domain Bacteria; phylum Desulfobacterota; class Syntrophia; order Syntrophales; family UBA2210; genus UBA2210. The sequence continues at coordinate 46,174 of CAZINZ010000007.1, forward strand.
CCGACACATTGGGATTTTCTGCAAGGCCTCGCAAACTGGGGATTTCCGGTAAATCATCACATTCAAAGAGCAGAAAGCATAGAAGGGTGTATCGAGTATTACCGCGAGATGACCGCCCGCCGGGAGAAACTCCCATACGAAATAGACGGCACGGTTATCAAAGTCGATTCGATAGACGCACAGAAACGTCTCGGCGCAGTTTCGAGAAGTCCGCGCTGGGCCATTGCCTGCAAATTCGCGGCGACACAGGCTACAACTATTATTGAGGACATTGTTGTTCAGGTCGGCAGGACAGGCGTCCTGACACCGGTAGCAGAGATGAAACCGGTTCGTGTAGCCGGTGTGATGGTCAGTCGCGCGACCCTGCATAACCAGGATGAAATAAATAAGAAAAAGATCCACATCGGAGATACTGTAATCGTACAGAGGGCCGGCGACGTCATACCAGAGATAGTAAAAACAGTCGGACCTTCCGAAAGAGATAATGAAAGCCCTTACAGAATTCCCGACACCTGCCCGGAATGCGGATCAGAGACAATGCGTCTCGAAGGCGAGGCAGCTCACAGATGCATCAACCTTGATTGCCCGGCACAGATCAGAGAAAATATCAGACACTTTGTCTCAAGAGGCGGCATGGACATAGACGGTCTCGGAGAAAAACTGATAGCACAAATGTCTGAACGTGGAATCATAAGTAATCCCGCCGACCTCTACTATCTTACCGAAGAAAATCTGACCGTCCTTGAGAGGATGGGCGATGTATCTGTCCGCAATTTACTGTTGTCATTAGAAAAATCCAAGACCCCTCCACTGGAGAAATTTATATTCGCTCTGGGCATCAGGCATACAGGCGAGCATATCTCGAAGGTGCTGGCAGGGAGATTTGGGACACTGAATGACATAATGAGCGCAAGCGAGGAGACCCTTCTATCTATAAATGAGATCGGGCCTGAGATTGCCGGCAGTATCACAACATTCTTCAGGGAACCATCAAATCTTCAGATTATGGAAAGGCTCAATAAAGCCGGGGTCAAACCGATAGAAGGCCATGTGGCGTCCGGGGGGCTTTCGGGAAAGACCTTTGTACTTACAGGAACACTTAAAACATTTTCGAGACACAGGGCAAAGGAACTTATCGAATCCCATGGAGGAAAAGTCTCATCATCAGTAACAAAAACCACTGATTATGTGGTCGGCGGCGAATCCCCCGGTTCCAAGTTGGATAAGGCCAGAAACATGGAGATACCCATCCTTGATGAAAAACAGTTTCTGACAATTACAGGGCAAGGAAGTAAGGCGTGATGGAAAGCTACCGAAATTCGAATCCCGACCAGCCGAGGCAGACTCCCTGCAAATCAGCCATACGAAGGGTCCACGTCTTCATTACAGGAAAAGTTCAGGGGGTGTTTTTCAGGGCGGAAACGGAAAAGCAGGCATCCGGATTAGGCCTCACCGGCTGGGTGAAAAATTTACGAGACAAAAGGGTTGAAGCCGTATTCGAAGGCCCGGAAAGTGACATCGGGAAAATGCTTGACTGGTGCAGAAAAGGGCCGGCTCTCGCTCGTGTCAGTGGCGTGGAAATCACGGATGAAACCCTGCCGGTCGGGATCAGGGATGAGAATTTCAAGATCGTGTATTAAATCAGAAGCACTGATGGGGACATAGTCATATTGCAGTAACATCGGAGTAAAACTTATTGACACGCGGCACCCATTCCCCTATAGTCCCAATAATAGTATTATATCATCAACCGAAAGGGAGGGTCTAAAATGAAGAAGGTATTTTTTGTAGTTTTACTGGTATTGTTATGGTCAGTTTCGGGCGCAATCGCTGGCGAATTGAAGGTTGGGGACAAGGCTTCGGACTGGTCATTCGTGGATGGGGACGGCAAGGCCTTCACAATGCAAAACTGGGCAGGCAAGGTGCTTCTGGTCAATTATGTTGATCCGGACGAAAGTGACCTTAATGAGCATTTCACCGATGCAATGAAAAAAGCAAAAGATGACGGACTCCTTACTGATACAGACTATGCCGGAATGGGAATTGCCGACTGCGATGCATCATGGAAACCGGATGGGCTTATCAAGTCCTTTGGCGCCGCAAAGGCAAAAAAATATAAGGCCATCATCCTTTTTGATTACGATGCATCGTTACGAAATGCCTGGGGGCTCCAGAAGGACAGCGCAAACGCGATACTCCTCGACAAAAATGGTATATGTCGTGCGATAGTCCGTGGCCGTGTGCCGGACGATCAGGTCGCGGCTATCGTACAGCTGGCCATTGACCTCCAGAACGAATAGATATTCCCATATTATTGCGAGTACAAAAAGGCGTCTCGTGCCTCATGAGACGCCTTTTCTGCATTATCTGCAGCACAGGGCTTTCATCTTGACAAACAGGGTTACTTGTTATTATGTCTCTTAGTCAGCAAGAAGAAATAACTCATACACCTTGTTTGTCCTTTTGCTTGTTTCCTGTGTTGTGTCAAAGCTTACATAACTCGTTATGCGTGCCTCAACACGTCTTGAAAACAAACAAAATTACGGCGCAATCTGTACAACTTATTTATTCTTGATTCCTTAGAAAAAAGATCCGGGTGCAATTCATGAAGATAAAATTTTTCACAGTCGGAGGTACAATTGACAAAGTCTATTTCGATCGGAAAAACGACTATCAGGTAGGAGATTCCAGCCTGCACGATATATTGAAGGGTGTAAATGTCGGTTTTGAATATGAATGCGAGTCCATCCTCAGGAAAGACAGCCTGGACATAACAGATGAGGAACGTCAGATAATCCTTGGGAGGGTGGCGGAAGACAAACACAGGCACATTGTGATAACGCACGGAACCGATACCATGGTGCAAACCGCGAAAACACTGCAATCTGTGCCGGACAAAGTTATAGTCCTTACCGGCTCGATGGAACCGGCAAGATTCAAATCGAGTGACGCGGAATTCAATATCGGATGCGCGATAACCGCGGTCCAATTACTGCCGCCGGGTGTATACATCGTAATCAACGGGCGGATTTTTGATTCCGACAGGGTCAGGAAAAACGTCGAACTCGGCCGGTTTGAGGACATCTGATCTATATCCGGCCCATTATCTCAAAAACTTGAGATGTCCCTCCGCGATCTCAATTTGCATTAGATCTTCGGCACACACGAGCCTGCCGCCGTATGTCTTTCGACATTGCGCCTCGATATCAAATCCTTCACAGTCGGGATAAAAGTGCGTGAGAACAAGGTTATTCACGCGAGACTCAGAGGCAATCCTGCCAGCGAGCGAAGGCGTCAGATGACCGTCAACCTTCAGCTCATCAGGAAACGCCGACTCACTTATAAGCAAATCCGCATCCATGGCGAGGCTTACCACGTTTTCACAATAATCTGTATCTCCCGTATAGACGATCGATATACCGTCAGCTGTCGTCACGCGGTAGCCGATGCTGCTTTCTGAATGTGCCATGGGAAGTGTATTTATAGCCGCAGAATCGAGTTGAATGAAATCCGGCCCTGCATTGCTCATCTCAACAATATCCACAAGCCCATCTTCCAACTCCAACCATTGTCCATACACGCCCCGCAGACCTTCATAAAAATCCATAAATCCCGTGGCGGCTGTAATCCTGAGCCTGTCGCGCCTCCGGCGCCCTTCCGGATATTTGCTTGCGAAGATAAAATTTACCAGATCGCCGGTATGGTCAGGATGAAGGTGACTGAAAAAGATATGGGATATCTCACCTATTGTGACACCCGACTCAAGGAGACGCTTCATCGTGCCGGGCCCCATATCAAAAACGAGTTTCGCGCCACCCGTCTCAACAAGCACAGAACAGGAACTGCGCCTGAGAGAGGGAACACATGTCCCCGACCCAAGTATGGTAATCTTCACAGCTTCCATATCAGACATCCTATCTATAACTTTGTTGATTTATGAAGATTTTCGTTCAAGTTCAAGGCATGCGAAAAAAGTAATCACGGGCAAACAGATGATATTCCGAGGATTACTTTTTGAGTATAACGCAGAGATCAGACGAAAAGACCATTAATAACAGTATCATTTACACCCGTCCGTAATCATCCTCAACCCGCTCGATATCGTCCTCACCAAAGGACTCGCCAGTCTGGACCTCTATAAACATTACAGGCTCCGTCCCTGAATTCGTTATACGATGCAACGTCTCTCTGGGAATATCCACCGATTGTCCGCTTTTTACATGCAAATCGTCGCTTCCGATGGTGACAATAGCCTCTCCACCCAGCATATACCAGTGTTCATCACGATGGCGATGCCTCTGGAGGCTCAAACGCTTACCGGGATAGACAACTATTCTTTTTACCTTGTGATCCGCTTCATCAGAGAGTACCTGATAATATCCCCATGGCCGGTTTTCTTCCATTGAAATGCTCCTAATCATTACGGTACTTTTTCATAACCGCCTCAAAGCCATCCATCGAGTTTATAATTGTAGAATCGTCAACGCAGTATGAGATGCGGATATGGCCGGGACCTCCGAATCCACTCCCAGGAACAACAAGGATGTTTTTCTCCTGCAACGCGCGGACAAATTCCACATCATCTTCTATCGGCGTTCTTGGAAAAAGATAGAAAGCGCCATCAGGCTTTTCAAACTCGAAGCCCGCTTTCCACAAACCGTCACACAGCAGGTCTCGTTTTCTTCTGTAATGCTCGACATCAACATATATACCCTGCATCCGCTCCACAACCCTCTGCATAAAAGCAGGGGCGTTTACAAAACCGAGAATCCTGTTACATAGGCTAATCGCCTCGATAAGCTTATCAATATCCGATATTTCCGGGCCAAGGGCTATATAGCCGATCCTTTCACCTGGAACAGACAGACTTTTTGAATATGACGTGACCATCAGGCTGTTTTTACAGGCATTAAGAATGCCGGGGACCTTTATTCCATCATAGGCTATCGTACTGTAAGGCTCATCGGAAACGAGATATATCTCTTTGCCAAGCTCTCTTTCCTTCCTCTCGATAAGCAGCGAAAGCCCTTCTATAGACTCCTCATCGTAAATCCTTCCGGTTGGATTGTTCGGAGAATTGATCAGAATCAACTTAGTTTTTTCCGTCACGGCCGCCTCAATGGCTTCCAGATTCAGGGAAAAGTCCTTATTTGTCGTCACTAATACGGGAACGCCGCCATGATTATCAATATAAAAGGTGTACTCAACAAAAAACGGCTTTGATATGATGACTTCATCCCCAGGATCAAGAAGCGCTTTAAACACAACATTAAGCGCCCCTCCAGCGCCGCATGTCATAATAACATGGTCCGAAGACAGGGCCACCGAATGCACACCGGTAAGATACGAGGCGATTTCAGCCCTCGTCCGTTCGTAACCGACATTCGGCATGTACATATGTGCGCCGGGCGTGCATCCGCACTCCCCAGCAACCTCCACCAGCAGTTCCTTGAACCTGTCAGGGGGTGAAACATTCGGATTTCCGAGACTGAAGTCGAACACATTTTCCGCGCCATGTTTTTCCTTCAGCTTCATTCCATCCTCAAACATCCTCCTTATCCAGGAAGACTTCGACATAAACCCTTCGATTTTCCGCGATATTGCCATGAATATTAAACTCCCGTGATGTTGATTTGTAAAACCTGCCTACATGCTGTTCCTGTAATACATTTTCCCCAAAACCGCAAGGCGAGACCCTCGTATCGGAAACCCCAAACCTCTTTCCCATTCACCTGCCTCTACAAAATCGTTTCAGGAAAGAATCGATTGTTACCGCTTGAAAGTCTCGCTGTAATAATCCTTGGCAAGATATCATCATGGGGTTAGTGCTTTAGCGGATTCTCTTGATCCTGAACGCATTTTGGGGAAATTCCAGGGACGCAATACTAAATTCTATAAAGAGAAATAGGGGCTCTGTCCCTGATTATCTATACTGACCTACCCACTTCTCCCAGCCGGGCGGAATTTTCTGAAAATGCATGTAATCCACGCATCTCCCTGTCCAGTCACCGCCCCATTCCCATCCCAATTGTTTAAAAGCCTGCACCACTGGTGAATCCGTGGTCAGGGTTCCCGGGACGGATGGCTCGTAAATCGCTTTGGGAGGAAGAATCAAATCACCACGAATGTAAGGATTCTGCCGGGGGTTTATGTCCACTGCCAGCCCCAGGGCGTGCATGGACAATTTCTGAGCGCCGACGACAGGACGCCAGACATATCCGGAGGTATTATTCGTATCCGGGGAAAGACCATAGGGGCCTTTGAGTTGAATCAGGGAATGGGCAATGGGCAAAACTGATTCCACCGGGAATCGGGTCTTCAGGATCACGTCGAAGCCCTGACGGATGTCCGCCGCCAGGGCTTCATGGACCACGACCTGCCCCTGATGAACCTGTCCGTCAAAGCCATAATAACGTACGTCCAGCACGGCGAGATTTTCCTGCACGCATGACATTACATCCGGCGGCTGGTTCGAGTAAATGGCCCCATCCCTTGTAAGATGGCTGTCCACTACGACTCCCCCCTTACAGGCATACCCGACCTGCAAGGCGAAGACCGCCAATACCGCATACAATACAATCTTCCGTCTAAACTTCACAATACATGTTCTCCAGACTTTCCCGGAATCTGTTTTCTGGCTCGGTGATACCGGGAACAAGGCCCGGCCTTTTCCTCAATCAAATTTCCCCGTATCTCGTTTGTTTCTGTTCACAAGCGGATATAAGGCCTCAACATCAAAACACGTTAACACACTAACTCCATTATAGTATCCTGTCAAGAATTATTACCGGGGGTGAGAAGTTTAACTTGACAATTATCTGCCATCTGTCTACTATTTTCTAATTTCAGGGACGCAATACTAAATTATTGATAATATACTAACAGGCAGACCATCTGGCGGTAATTTGCCTGTTGATAAGCTTGAAGCACTGTTTGGGAAACAACCTCGTAAGAAAATGACCGGGTCATCTGGCGGGCGTTATATTCACAACCATACAGAAAAACTAAACAATGAAGAACAAGATTTATAAATTCAAAAGAATTGATGCATTTGCAACAGCAACATCAGATGGAAATCCCGCAGGGCTGATATGCACCTCCACTCTCCCGCAGGCTACCGGGAATTCCTGACGGCAGCAGGCTATGAAGCCATCGAAGTTCATGAAGTCGCTGAAAAGAATTGGATTGCGGCTGTTGGCAGTAAGACCGAAATGCCGTCAGGAGGAAAGCGAAACGACCACTGAAAGACAAGAGCAGGTCATAACAATTCACCAGTACGGACGCGAAAAAACCGCGTCGCACAGTTCGACCGTTGGGCGAGAGGCAGACATGATTAGATGCCAATGGTGTGGGAGTGATCCCCTATATATCGCTTATCACGATGAAGAATGGGGCATTCCCGTTCATGATGACAGGAGCTTGTTTGAATTCCTGATTCTGGAGGGTGCACAAGCTGGTCTGAGTTGGCTGACAATCCTTAAGAAACGAGACAACTACAGGAGAGCATTTCATAACTTCGATTGTGATCGCATCGGCAACTATACAGAAACAGATGTGAGACTCCTGCTTGCTGATTCCGGCATCGTGCGTAATCGCCTTAAGATCGGATCGGCCATCAAGAACGCACGAGGCGTTCTTGACATCCGGGAGGAGTATGGATCGCTGGACTCGTATCTCTGGCGTTATGTTGATGGAATTCCCAAGCAGAATGCTTGGAAATCCATTGCAGAGCTTCCGACCAAAACGGAACTTTCGGACGCGATGAGCAGAGATCTGAAGAAACGAGGATTCAACTTCGTCGGGCCAACGATCTGCTATGCATTCATGCAAGCAGTCGGCATGGTAAATGACCATACAACTGACTGCTTTCGACACAAAGAAATAAAGGAACTTGCCCGGAATTCCAAGAATTCCAGGGACGTAAAACTAAATAATTGACAATACAAAAATTTAAGCTAAAAGTATCCTGTAACATCAACTTCGAGAGGGTCGTGAGTTATGCTGCCGCTCCACACGCGTCCCTCAAGTAGCCCGTTAGCTTTCAGGCGTTAAGTTAGCACAATCAATTAAAGATTAAATGATATTTGAAGTCAAAAAGGTGAAAATCTAACCAACAAATCATTTAAGGCAGACTCGCTGAGGGTCGCCGGATAATTCCATGTTCGACCAGCAAATATGAAAGTGAAGGAAAAGAAACAGCAACGCTTTTTCGCTATGCCTTGACTCTTACAAAAGAGAGCGACCAATGGAAAATCTGTTCCGGTATAGCGAGTGTACCGTTTGTTGCTGGGACATACTCATTTCCCGAATAAAAGGACTTTTCATAACCAAAGTCAAACCCGGCGTTCCACCGGTTCGCTTACGCTTCCGGTGAACTCGCCGTAATGTGCTCAAGGTGGCTAAAATTATGAAATCAAAGCATAAAACACTTTTAGTAATCGACGGTATAATTAATCTTGTATTGGGAGTCCTTCTTCTCCTCTTTCCGGCGGGTATTGTTGAATTATTAGGGCTCCCATATACAAATACAAATTTTTATCCATCCATCCTTGGTGCAGTTCTTTTCGGCATCGGCATTGCCCTGCTGGTTGAACGATACGGCGCACCAAAAAATATTAGAGGACTGGGGCTTGGAGGTGCCATAGCAATTAATCTGTGCGGTTCGTAACTGAACGATGTGTCTTCGCCTTGACAAAAGAAGGATTGGAGCTTATCGAGATCGCCCCCGGCATTGATCTCGAAAAAGACATTCTTGCCCTGATGGATTTTAAACCGATCATAAAGGAACCCCGTTTGATGGATGAACGGATATTTGATCCAGAGCCGATGGGCCTGGAAGGTAACTTTAACAGTATGACATCGGAAGAACACGCTTCGTAGATTAATACATGAGAGCCTCAATTGAGCCTCAATTCAGGTCACATCTTAAATATTAAGTGTTCGATCTAAGATACGATGTGGCCCCCTAAATTTCGGATTTCTTCAGCATCACTCCGAACACTCCTTCAAAACCGACCGACAACAGGCACATGACGAAAATAATCACCAGGCTTCTCGGCGACGCTTCATAAGAATATATCATGAGTGCCAGGAAGGCAAGAATGGACGTTACAAGCGCGATGACTATCATACCGCGATTGGCGCCTGTTTCGCCTATCAGTTTCAAGTGACTTATATTTACCACGACATACACGATCATAAAAGTTGCCGCACCTAATACCGCAATTTCACTGAGATTTGCAAAGTTGATGAAGAAGATTGCCAGAAGTCCTGTAAAGAGGAGGCCGTATGAGCCTTCAGATGTGAGTGTTTTTGCCATGAAGCGCGGCAGCTGCTTTTTCTCGGCCATTACCACGCAGACGTGTCCTCCCCCATACAGATAGGCATTGATGGCGGAAGCCGTGGAAATCATGGCTGTGATTACAATTGCAACGAATCCCACGTGGCCGAGAATCGGCCGGCACGCTTCGGCAAGTGCGTAATCTTTAGCCTTAACAATCTCCGGAACGGAAAGGTTTCCCAAGACGGCAACCGATACCAGTATGTAGATGACTAGTACTATTATCACGCTCAGGTAAAGGGCCCTCGGAAGATTAACCCTGGGATCTTTGATGTCTTCCGCCGACGTTGTGATGACTCCGAAACCCATGTAGGCAAGGTACACAATTGAAATACAGTAGATGACGGCGTTGATTTCCGGAAATTTTTCCGGTGAGAGCATCTTGAAATCTGCCACAATGGCCCCGCTGATGGCAAATAAGAAAAGAACTGCTACCTTGAAAACCACTATGTACAATTCAGTCCGCCCCAGTATTTTGCTGCCAAGAAAATTCAGGAAAAGGAAAAATACGATAACCGCGTGTTCCAGCACGAGCTTCCAGAAGGAAAGGTCACTTTGAAATATCGGAAAGGTCGAGGCGTAATTACTGAAACCCTTGGCGAAGAGTGCTATGCCGATAATGTAGCCGAACCATAGTATGATGTGCACTGCCCCAGTAACTACGTTTTCACCAAGACCCACGGCTATGTATTCCACCGGTCCGCCTGCCGAAGGAAACCGCGTGCTTAATTTGGCGTATGAGTAAACTGTAAACAATATGATAAACCCCGCGAGGCCAAAGGAAACATATACGGCGTTTCCCGCGATATGACTGGCCGTACCGAAGATAGAAAAAATGCCGGCACCTACCATGGACCCGACACCAAGCGCCGCCGCCGCCCATACTCCAAGAGATCTCTGTTTTTCCATAATCTGACTCCGAAACACCATAAGAAAAGCTTATCCGGTGCCCGCGTGTTAAGAATCTGCGTGGCACCGGATGCTTCATGTTTTGTAACAGCTTGTTTGACGTGGCACTCGGGGCTCACTGCCGGATTTTCTGGGAACGGTGTTCCCAGATCTCTGGTTTATGTCCTCTGTCCCCTAATGCTTATAACCTCCGGCTTCTTTTTCGGTTAGTGGATGGGATACAGGATTTTTCTTGAAATAATCCATGCAACGCTGGATATCACTAATCAACAGGTCGCCCAGGTCACGACTGACGCCATGACGCACTAAAATCCGCTGAATTACAAGATCTTCCCTGTTCGCTGGCATCGAGTAAGCGGGCACCTGCCAACCGCGGCTGCGCAGTCTATCGGCAAGATCGAACAGGGTGAATCCGGGATTCACACCCTCCTTCAATGTCCAGCACAGGGCCGGGATTCCGCCACGGCCGTCATAGATGATCTTGAATGGTCCTATCTTGCCGATCTCATCGGCCAGGTAAGCGGCCGTGTCGTAGCATGCCTGTTGGATCTTTCGATAACCCTCCCTCCCTAATCTCAGAAAATTATAGTACTGGGCGATGATCTGCCCGCCGGGACGCGAGAAGTTCAGCGCGAAGGTAGCCATATTGCCACCAAGATAATTGACCCAGAAAATCAGATCGTCGGGCAAATCATCTTTGTCACTCCAGACAATCCACCCAACGCCCAGGGGAGAAAGTCCGAATTTGTGACCGGACGAATTGATAGATTTTACCCGGGGCAGACGAAAATCCCACTCCAGGTCTGGATCTACAAAGGGCGCCAGAAACCCGCCGCTGGCACCATCCACATGGATGGGGATATCCAGACCGGTATCTTTTTGAAGCTTGTCAAGGGCGTCGGCAACCGCCTTGACCGGTTCATACTGACAGGTAAAAGTAACCCCCAGGGTGGGAACGACACCGATGGTGTTTTCATCACAGCGCTTGATTACCTCTTCCGGCGTCATGATCAGACGGTCTCCTTCCATCGGAATCTCTCGCAGTTCTACATCCCAGTAGCGGGCAAACTTATGCCAGCATATCTGCACCGGACCGCATATCATGTTGGGTTTGTCCGTGGTCTTGCCCAGTGCACGCATCTTCTCCCGCCAGCGCCATTTCATGGCCATTCCCCCAAGCATGGCGGCTTCGCTCGAGCCGGTTGTGGAGCAGCCCATGGTGTTGGCGGCATCCGGCGAGTTCCACAAATCCGCTAACATATGCACACAGCGGCCCTCGATCTCGGCCGACTGCGGATACTCATCTTTGTCGATCATGTTCTTGTCGATACATTCGTCCATGAGCCGGTGCACTTCGGGCTCCGCCCAAGTGGTGCAGAATGTGGCCAGGTTCTGGCGCGAGTTGCCATCCATCATCAGTTCGTCATGCACTACCTGGTAGACATGGCGCGGGTTTTGTTCGTCTTTGGGAAATTTGTATTTGGGCATCCTGACCGACAGGTCTGTGGATGCGTATATATCGTCTAAAAGATTCGCTCTTACTTTGTCTTTTTCATGTAAAGCCATAACTCATTCTCCTTTCCTTTTTTGACTCGAACCTCTAAACCTGAGACTGTTTCTTCCTATTTCTTCCACTCCGGTTTTTTCATTTTATTGATCAAAAGCGGCAGACCTACAAATATAATCATACCCGCTGAAACCAGACCGACGTAAACTGTTGGGTTTCCCACAGTCAAATTTGTCGGCGGGAAAAAGCCGACAACCAGAGCGAAACAAACCCCAAGCAGGCCTATTCCAGCAACAAACCACATGCCGAACATGCCGCCCGGCACCTTGTAGGAGCGGGGCAGGTCCGGCCGGCTGTAACGCAGCTTGATGGCCGCAGCGTACATCAGGATGTACATGGTTAAATAAAGGGTGACGGTCATGGCCGAAAGAACAAAAAACGCGACACTCACGTTGTCCATGATGAAATACAACATGGCCAATAAACTAACAATAATGGCCTGAATTATCAGGATGTTAACCTGTATGCCGTTTTTATTGGTCTTAGCCATAAAAGGCGGAATTTCGCCATCCTTGGCCGTTTCCAGCAAGCCACGACTGGGACCGCCGACCCAGGACATTACACCACCAATGGCCCCGAATGCTGCCAGCAATCCCATGACAGGGGTCAAAAAACCAAGATGAAACTTATCCAGCAACTGTTTAAACGCCTGCATCAGACCGGCGGTAAGACTGATCTCGCCTTTGGGTATTACCGCCGCCACAGCCAGCGATCCCAGGGTAAAGAGCAGAAAGATAATAATCATGGCCAGGAACATGCTCGCAGGAAATTGTTTGGCCGGGTTTTCCAGTTCGTTCGCGTGAACGGCATGCACCTCGACTCCGGCAAAGAGCAGGATGATTCCAGCGAGAAAAGCTATGCTGCCCAGGCCGGTAATATGTGGGAATAAACGCGCGTGGGGCGCCTGTCCGGCCACATTTTCAGCGGCGGCAACAACGGCGGAAGGTTCCATGAATTGCAGTGGATTCCCCTGGTTGAGCCACAGAAGACCAAGAACGATAATCATGATTCCTGGCAGCACCGTTCCAAGCAAAACTCCATATTTGGTTACGGAGCTGGCCACATCCGATCCGGCCAGGGTCAGAAACGTCGCTGCCCAGTAACATACAAGGATAACGATTCCGGTATAGGCGCCTTTATCCGCCAGAGCCGGGTCCATGAAAAGATACGCCAGGGCTCCGGCCGCGAATGCCAGAACGGTAGGATACCAGACCACGTTCTGAATCCACTGTAGCCAGATGGCTGTAAAACCCCATCGTGAGCCGAAGGCCTCCTTCACCCAGGTATAGATACCACCCCCCTGTTTGCTGAACGCTCCACCCAATTCGGCCGCAACCAGAGATGCCGGCAGCAGGAACATTATGGCGGCAAAGAGGATATAAAAGATCATGGAAAGCCCCTCCTTAGCCATCATGGGCAGTCCTCGCAAGCTGCACACTGCTGCCACTGTCATCATGCTAAGCGTAAACGCTGTCATCTTTTTCTTGCTCGATTTTTGCATCATCTTGTTCCTCCTGTTCATAATGAATTAAAAGAATGGTTCAGTTTACCACGGTAATTACCTTATTAACTCCATCGCTTTTCCTAAATGATCCCGGGCTTTGGCGAAATGCTTATGGGCCCTGTCCAAATATTTTTGAGCTTAGGTTAAGCACTCTGAGATAAGAACCTCCGTTTTCCTAACGGGACTATAATAGAGACGGCATCGTGAGTCAATGGGATAATGACCAAAACATACGAATTTTTCTATTGTTTCTCAATTTTCGAATAGACCGATTGGGTGACAGGCGTCGGTATCCCATACTGCCTTCCCATCGTGATAATTGTTTTCCCGAACAGATCCCCTTCGTTCCTCTCACGCTTTGCCTCCACATCCCTTTGATAGGATGTCTTCGTTTCGTAGGGGAAATTGTTTGCCTTTTCCAGAGACTCGGTGACGATGTTTTCGGGCAGTGTGATTCCACGTTTTCTGGCAATTAACACTATCTCATCCATAATCTGATGGGCCATATTCTTTAATTCGCTGTCGGCGAAGACCCCTCCTATGGTTCCCCCCGAATAGGCAGTGACCAGTCCGAATGCCGCTATGAATATATATTTCTCCCATATATCGGGGAAGGAATCGGCGTCCCACTTGAAGTTGAGACCCATACTGTCGAAGAAAGATTGCAGTACTTCCGGGTTAAAATCCTTTACATCCGGGTCATTGCCGCACAGGGGAAAACTAGAAAACTAGAGAAAACTAGGAGGCTGTCCGAGAATAGGTCTTTATGTCATTTCGACCAAAGGGAGAAATCCAAAACCAGAGTATTATCAATGCAATAAGATTTCTCGCTCCGCTCGAAATGACACCTCCTGTGCGTTCTCGGACAGCCTCCTAGGGACACTTCCCGTATTAATACTTCCCGTATT
>CAZINZ010000008.1:0-60325 GCA_964540715.1 uncultured Syntrophaceae bacterium
TCCACTGGAACCAATTTTCTCTTGTACTCTTCTTGCCAATCCATAATAAACCCTCCTTTTTTAAACGAGTCTTGGAAATTGGAAAAAGGAAGAAAACCTGTTCTGTAATGTAACATCTGTCACAATCGATCCCGTTTCGCGCCTTACTCTATTCATGATATTTTATACGTATCGACCTTACCCATAAAAATTATATGAAATTCTGCCGTCTAAGACTATGCGCAAGCCAGCCTTTTAAGTCAAGGGAATAATGACCACTGTTAGAAGCAAGTAATATGTCCAGAGTTGTAGCACGTAATCTGTCCGGTTTTACCCTTCAGTTAACGGTTGAGGTGCGACACACTATCCAGGATCTTTTCATATGTCATCGGGGGCAGATCAAGATCGAAGAGGGCTCCCTTAAGCCCTTCAAACGTGCTGTACCCGGCAAGGTAACCGTTCAGGCGCGCTGCAGCCGGAGAGTCAAAGAGGGCCCGCCTGTCAGGGTATAGTTCGCTCAGAACCTTCATCAGGGTTCGCTCTTTTTGCAGGGAGTACTTCTGATGATATTCCTCCGCCGGATAGAACTCTGGAGCGGGGAGAATTTGAGTGAAGATCTTTCCTCCTTCCTCCGACAAAGAGCAGTCTCGCGACTTCAGGATCAAACGCTTCTGCTCTTCGGTATGATAAAACACGGCGTACATGTACTGTCGTGTCATGGACCGCCTTCTGGGATCGTGACTGCTCCAGAAGAGATCTGCCAGTTCGCTGTAAGAGACCTTTCCCGGATCAAATTCGATCTGAACCGCCTCGGTATGGTCCCCCAGATTGTAGTAAGTGGGATTGTGCTTAGTTCCCCCCGTGTATCCGACACGGGTGCGTGTGACGCCTTTGATGCTCCCGAACCGGGCATCTGTTCCCCAAAATCAGCCGAGCGCAACGGTTGCGGTTTCTGTCCGGGATGCCGCAGTGGCATTTACAGGGAACGCTCCGGTGGCAACTCTTCCGAAGAGAAGCCCCGCCATACATGCCCCGATGACGATAATGTTTCGCCCAGTCATGGTGATCCCTCCCTCAGTGTAATTTTATTGCACGAAATGTTGATGGCCTCCCTGGTTATGAACCAATCTTGGCGATCATCTCTAATGCGAATTTCTTGGCATCCTCAAGATCTCCCTGGTCGGGGTGACCCTCGGCGCTCTGGGCCTCCTGGGCCCATGCCCTGTGTTCCGGTTTTTGCATCAGGGTTTCGATAATCTTTGGGTCCACACTTCCCCGGCAACCGAAGTGGCCAAGTATGGTCGCCTTGGAGGCGAGGCCGATGGCGTGTTCGAACGCCTGTTTTGGCAGGTGCCCGCCCCGCAGAGAACCGTGGGTTGAGAAGAAGGCTATCTTTTGCCCATTGGGGAGTCCCTTGATGAATGGCTGGACCTTTCCCGATACGCTGTGGGCAAGAACAGGAAATCCACAGAATATGATGTCATACCCGTTGGTGTCTTCCACATCCTGAATGGGCTCGATCTTTTTCGCTATGGGGATGGCTTCGTGTATTGCACGGGCGAGTTTTTCCGTGTTGCCTGTTTCCGAGTAGTACGTGACCAACGCTTTCATACACCCTCCTTATTACAACGATTCACCTTTAATGTTACACAATTTTTGTGCCTCTTGCAAGTTCGCTTACCTCAAAAAGAATTGGGGGTCAAACCTCCACTATTGACTCATGTTTACTGATAATGGAAAATCAAATCTAACCTTCCTCTTTCAACCGACAGCTAATCGCTGCGGCTGAAGAGCCCGTTACAACAATTCGGGGGACACAATACTAATTCGGGGGACACAATACTAAATTATTTGACAATATTGGAATGAATTATTTAAGGTCCTGCTTCAGGAGAAGGAATTTCCGAAACTTCGTCAGCATCAACTAACAGACAGACCACTTAGCAGTGATTTGCTCATTGATAAGCTTGAAGCACTGTTCGGGAAACAACTTCGGAAGAAAATGACCGGGGCAAAAAGTTCATGGGAAAACATGGAGACGTGGATAATTTAGGATGTCCCCGGAATTTTCATGCCAATTGTTAAAATAGCGGGAGTCTAATGCCTGAAATGTCTCCTGCCCGTAAAAATCATCGCGATGCCATGTTCGTCCGCGGCCTTTATGGTTTCTTCATCACGTATCGATCCGCCCGGCTGTACGATGGCTGTAACACCCGCCTCTGCCGCCATGTCAACACCGTCCCTGAAGGGGAAAAAGGCATCAGACGCGAGCACAGTTCCCTTTGTTGGCAGATTTGCCTTCATTTTTGCTATATGCACCGAATCCACTCTGCTCATCTGTCCCGCGCCGACACCGATCAGCTGGTCTTTTGTCGCGAAGACTATGGCATTGGATTTCACATTTGTAACCACTCTCCAGGCAAAATCAAGGGCCTGGTATTCCTCTTTCGTGGGTGTTCTTTTGGTTGCCACCTCCGCCTTCATGATGTTGTCTCTGCCGGGATCTCTTTCCTGCACGAGAAGACCTCCTGCGACCCTTCTGAAATCGAGCCCTGCCGATTGATCTCCGGTCGGGGCCTGGACTTTCAGCAGTCGCACATTCTTCTTCGCGGTCAATATATCAAAGGCGTCTTTATCAAATTCGGGCGCGATAATAACCTCAAGGAAGGTCTTGGCGAGCTCCTGTGCCGTTTCCCTGTCAACAGGTCTGTTGAAGCTGACAATGCCGCCGAAGGCCGATACCGGATCGGTTGCCATGGCCTTGGCGTACGCGTCTTTGAGGCTGCCGTCCGATGTTGCCGCTCCGCAGGGATTGGAATGTTTCATGATAACGGCAGTCGGCAGGTCGAACCCGCATGCCATCTGCCATGCCGCGTCGCTGTCCATGATATTGTTGTAAGAAAGTTCCTTGCCGTGCAACTGTTTCGCCGACGATATGGACGAGATGGGTGCGTTCTTTTCCTTGTAGAAAACGGCATCCTGGTGAGGGTTTTCCCCGTATCTCAGATCCTGGGCCTTGTCGAACTGTATTGTGAGGGTGTCCGGGAAATTTCTCGTTTCTCCCTCTTTTTCGATAGCTCCAAGATAGTTTGAGATGGCCCCGTCATAGCGTGCCGTAAGTTGAAAGGTCTTTGTCGCGAGAGCGAAGTTGGTTGCTTCGAATATCATGCCCCCCGTCTCGTTCATTTCCTTGATGATTTTGGGATAGTCTTCCGGATCGGTGACGACGGATACAAAGCGGTGGTTTTTTGCCGCAGCCCGCAGCATGGTAGGCCCTCCTATGTCGATGTTCTCAATGGCGTCTTCAAGCATACAGCCTTCCTTTGCCACCGTATCTTCAAAGCGGTAGAGATTGATGACGACCATGTCTATCATGTCGATGCCGTGCTCCTCGGCCGATTTTACATGGCCTTCATCATCCCGCAGGGCGAGCAGACCGCCGTGGATCTTCGGATGGAGGGTCTTCAGCCTGCCGTCCATCATCTCCGGAAAACCCGTGTAATCCGAAACATCAGTGACGGCTATGCCGGCCTCTCTCAGCTGTGCGGCCGTTCCCCCCGTGGAGAGTATTTCGACGTCAAATCCTTTCAACTCCCTTGCAAAGTCGACGATTCCCGTCTTGTCCGTTACGCTTATCAGTACCTTTTTTATCTTGTTGCTCATCATGAATTATCTCCGTATCTCTTTCATATGCTGGATTCTTTTGTCTATCAGTGCCTGTGTTCCTATGTCGGGCCGGTGGTCGATGGGGCCCTTTATCGATGCTATCGCGCCCTCCGCTATCTCTTCGGCGCGACCCAGGGTGTCGGCTATGCCCACTATACCTATTGCCCTTGATGATGTCATGTAGAGGCCGTCCTCCCTCTTGTCGACAGAGGAATAATATAATTTCACGTTCCCTGTGTCCGGCACCTCAATCTTCGATGAGGTGGAGCCCGCGTCCGGGTGATCCGCGGGGAGGCCGTATCCTTTGGGGACAATATATTTGCAGACAGTGGCCTTTTTCTCGAATTCTATGTTCAGGTCCTTCAGTGTCCCGTCAATAACGGCCCTGCAGATATCCACAAAATCTGTTTTCAGGAGGGGGAGGATGTTCATTGCTTCCGGGTCGCCGAACCGCGCGTTGTACTCGAGCAACCTGACTCCCTGGCGTGTTACGATAAATCCGCCATACATTATGCCTTTGTAGTATTCGCCGGTCTCTTTGTGGATGGCTTGGGCGACCCTGCGCGTAATGGCAAGACCCTCCGCCACATCTTCCTTCTTCAGGAAGGGGAGGGAGTGATCCTCAATAGAATATGAACCCATTCCTCCCGTGTTCGGGCCCTTGTCACCTACAAACCTCCTTTTGTGATCCTGAACAGGAGGAGTGGCCACGACAGTTATGCCGTCGCACAGGCACTGCAGTGAGAATTCTTCCCCTTCGAACTTCTCTTCAACCATTACTGAAGAATGTTCCTCCAGGATTTTCCTGCAGTGTTCGAGTGCTTCAGCTTTTGTCTGAAAGTGGTCTCCCTGGACCATGACCCCCTTGCCGCCGGTGAGGCCGTCCGGTTTTACGACAACACCCTCAAGCCCGCCGATAAATTCTTCGATCCCATCGAGAGAAGAAAAAGTCCTGAAGAGGGGATTCCCCCGGATATCGTATTTCTCCAGCAGGTTTCTTGTGAAAGTCTTTGACGTTTCCAGTCTTGCGAGACTTTTTGTCGGACCCACGGACGGGATGCCTTCCTTTTTCAGGAAATCGACAATGCCGTTGTTCAGGGGGTCTTCCGGACCGATGATCGCGAAATCGACCCCTTTCCCCTTGGCGAACTCCACGATCTCTTCCCTGTCATCATAGCTTCCTACCAGCACATCGTCCGAAAGAGACGCGATGCCGGGGTTGTTGGATTTCATACAGGAAAAAAGAGCGGTGTCGTGAGCCGACCGTTTTACCGTTTCCGCTATCACATGCTCCCGGGCGCCGTTTCCGATTAAGAGTATTCTGATCATGCCTTCCTCCTTGGGCAGGTTCTGCGATAAGACTCAAACTTATACTCAAAAAATATATGTTCGTCAAATATCTTTCAGAAGACTGTTTCCTTATGGTGGGTTATCACTTTCACCATAATCTTTTGCTATTTTAACTGTTAACCAGTATTTTATTGACATACGAATTCGTTCTGCTTATACCCTTTCGTGAAAAAGTAATATCTTATCAACCAAGAATGGAAGCTGGAAAAATGAAAGTGAGATAAATATGGAGAAAAAAGTGATGTCTGCGGTCCAAGCTGCCGCTATGATTAAATCAGACATGCATCTGGGTGTCAGCGCAGGCATGGCCATGAATCCCATGCCTGTTATCAGAGAGGTTATCAAAAATGGTGTTAAGAATATAACCCTTACGCCTGTTCTCACCGGTGGGTATGTTGCCGATCTCCTCATTGGTGCAGGGTGTATTTCCAAGGTCCAGTTTTCCCAGATCGTAATGGATGAATTTGGACTGGCGCCCAACTTTCGCAAATACAGCCAGGCCGGTAAAATCATCACCAAAGAAACGACCTGACCAGTCCTGCTCACGGCGCTCCAGGCTGGAGCCAATGGTCTGCCGTTCATCCCTGTCATCGGATTGCTGAATTCTGACTATATGAAAGTGAATCGAGATTTTGTAACTATGAGAGATCCCTTCAGTGGCAGGAAGTACGTGGTGGTTCCCCCCATCGTTCCAGACGTGGCTGTTATTCATGCTTTCAAGGGTGATATGTTTGGGAATATAATTACCGACAGCTTCCGCAATGACCGTCTGCTTGCCATGGCCGCCAGAAAAACAATTGCTGTAGTAGAAGAACTGGTAGAACCTGATGCAGTCCTGCCCGGGAAGCACGGTGTTTTTGTCTCCAGGGTGCACATTAATGCGGTTGTCGTTGCCCCCGGGGGAGCTCACCCGACAGCCTGCAGAGATACTTATGATATCGATACTGCTCATATCATGACCTATATGGAAGCCACTAAAGATGAAAAGAGTTTCTTGAACTATCTGGAGGCATATATCACCGGGCCGAAAGATCACACACAATATTTGAAGCTGGTTAAAAGTGAGGTGAATAATGACTAACAAAGCAATTCATCCCTTTGAAACCATGATTATCGTAATTTCGCGCCTGATACACAACGGCGAAGTTGCGGCTACCGGTACCCTGTCGCCTATTCCGGCGGCGGCTTTATTCCTGGCACAGAGGCAACATGCGCCGGACCTTGTTCCTATGGTCTATGGTGATCCTGACATGCGCATCACGGACGGGTTGATGGAGTTTTTTGGACTGGTTCAGCGCGGGATGGTAGATCTGTTTTTCTTAAGTGCAATTCAGATTGATCAGAAGGGCAATTTCAATCTGTCTGTAATTGGTGATCACGCCAGGCCCAAACTTCGCCTGCCGGGAGGTGCCGGATCTAACATGATGGCTATGATGGCTAAAAGGACCATATTCTTCACAGTTACCCATACGCCTAAACTTTTCGTGCCTGAAGTTGATTTTATCAACGGGACCGCCCAGGATACCTCTATTCCATGGAGAAGAGGAGTCGTTTCCCATCTGGCAACACCCCTGTGCCTTTTGAGATATGATCCTGCCAAGGGGGCGATCGTGCTCGATTCCACCTATCCGGGCATTTCTCTGCAGATGGTTGCGGAAAACACGGGTTTTGACCTGGATATTGAGAGCAGAGATATTCCTGAAATTGCCCCGATATTGCAGGAAGAGCTGGATTTCCTGCGGGGCGAAGTGAAAGAAAGGTTGCAAAGAATATACCCCCTGTTTTGCTCGATGCTCTGGTGATAGGCGTATACCGTGTTATACCTTAGTGAGATGATAATATTCTTTGGACCAATAAAATCAGGTTTGTGAAGATATACGTGTCGATCTGAAATCGATTGTCCTCGTTCACAGGTTATTCGGTCTGCTTCGCGGGTTATTGCCGAATGACCCGGGATTTCCTCTTAATTATGCCTAATCTGGACAAGTCGGAATCAAAAAAATTTTAAAAAGTTGAATTTTCTAAAAACCGTCGCAAATACTATATGCGAAAGATTTTGCGGATATGGCGAAATTTGTTCTTGCCATTTTTGCGAGACCTTTACGATCAAGGGGCTATAGGGGAGGATCAAAAAGATTTCTTTGGGCAACAGCTTGCAAAGACCCCTCATTGATTCATATTATTGCTCCGGCAATAATATATGTCAATGTTGTCTTTCCGGCGAAAGCCGGAATCCAGAATGAATTTGACTGGATGCCGGATCAAGTCCGGCATGACGATTGATGTTTTTAATCGCCGGAGTAATAACTTGGTAGAATGTCAAGGAAGTCGATGTAAAGTATTGGATACAGAAATGTGGCCAGCATATGGATTTTCAAGTTTTTACGCAAACATTGTTTTTTTATTGACATGATAATCGAAACATTGTTACATCTCTACCTCTGATGATTATCATAAAATAACTCATAAAGGAAGTAGTTGTAAGATTGCCAGCATAAAGGAATGTTAGAGAGATGAAAGATACAGATACCCCAAATTTGGATATGCCGGAGAAATTGAAAAAGAGTCTATATCCCACTGTGCTGGAACTCTTTTCAAAGAACGATTTTCATCAGGTGAACATGAGAGATATTTGTAACTTGTCAGGCCTGAGTACCAGCACCATCTACAAATACTTTCCCTCAAAAGAGGACCTGATCTTCACCATAATCGATGAGAAGGTCGATGAGATTTACGAGCAGGTGCGACTGAATCTTCGGGGACTCGAGAGCACGAAAGAGATGTTTAGAAAAGCTTACTGGGTGCTGATGGATTACTATGACCGGAATCCCGGAGTCGCTATTACCTTTTTTATCACGGTACCAACGCGCACTTGGATGCAGAAGAATTCCTACCGCATGAACGGTACCTATGACATATTAGTCAATACGATAATTCACAGGGAAAAGCGAAATGAGATAGATCCTCGGCTCAAGGATTCTCAGATCATGGGCGTCTTCTTCATGCACTGCTATCACGTGGTTCACCGGTGGTACTATCATGGGATGAAATGGAAACTGGTAGATGCGATTCCGGAGTTCTTTCCCGTGTTCTGGAAGACAATATCAGTTTCGTAATCCTTCAGAGTCTTAGCCAGCAAAACAGACAGAAGCACTATGGAAAAATGGAGATAGATCGTAGCAGTTGATATTTTCTAAACGGATTTTTTTACAATTGCCTCGTTATCAGGTTTTGGGATCGCATTCGTGGTTTCCAGTTTTTGGAATATCCAGAGTTTAAAACGGTAACGGTTTTTTAAACATCTAAAGGAGGTGTGTGTATGCAGAAGTTTATGGATTCGGATAAGAGGATGACGGCCAGAGAGGCCATCGAGCGTTTTGTCAACGACGGTGAATCCCTCGTCTTTGCCAACTGTCTCTACAGTATGCCCCTGGCGCTGACCCACGAACTTATCAGGCAGGGCAAAAAGAAATTAATGGCTTTCCAGCAGGGAGGTATTGAGGAGATCGACCAGTTACTGTTGAGTGATTCTATTGACCGCCTGGTGGTTGCCTACAATTTTAGAGCCGGCGGCCCAAGGATCACAAGCCCGCTCGATCGGGCTCTCAAGGAAGGACAGATTGTGATCGAAGAAATGACCAATCATACCCTTCTTTCCATGATGAAGGCCGGTGCAATGGGTTATCCTTTTATCCCGGTTTTGCCTGGTATCAAAGTTTCTGATGTTGTCAAACGCAAAGGTTTTTTAGGAGATCAGCGCTTTGCCGAGATCAAAGACCCCTTTACGCGCGAGGATATGCTCGTGGTTAAGGGTTACAACCCGGATTTTGCCCTGATGCATGTACAGCGTGCCGATAAGGCCGGAAACGGCCAGCTCTGGGGTGCTATGATCAACAGTAAATGGGCCGCCCTGGCAGCGAAGAAGGTTATCCTGTCGTGCGAGGAAATTGTCGATACCGAGGTAATTATGTCATCCCCACACCTTACGATTGTTCCGGCTCACAAGGTCTGTGCAGTGGTGGAATGTCCCTTGGGAGCTCATCCCTCAGAAATCCTTGGACACTATGATTATGATTTCCCTTTCAGAGCCCTGTTTTTTGGATCCTGCTCCAACCCTGAAGGGGCCAAGGCTTGGATGGATGAGTGGATTTACAATGTTGCCGATCGTAGCGAATACATTGAACACTACATCAGACGTTTCGGTCAGAACACCCTCGATGCCTTCCGGGCCAAACCATTCAAGAGTGTTCCGGCTGATTATGGTTCCACGTTTTCACTCGACTGGGATGAAAACGGCTATTCGCGGAATATGGGCATAAATATGGATGAATTTGTAGCCATGCTTGATGAGAAAGGAGCTTTGATCCATGGGAACTAACTATACAATTAATGAACTTATCGTTTCCCGGGCTGCCAAGGAACTCAGGGATAATGAACTGGTGGTGATCGGCCAGGGGATTGCCATGGCAGCCGGTGTGCTGGCACGCAAAACCCATGCGCCCAATTCAGTCATCCTGACCGAAGCCGGTATGTTTGGCATAGACCCGTTCAAGGTCCCGCTGCATATCGCTGATCCGACCTGCAGCAGGGGCTTTATCTATTCGTGCGATATGATCGATATTTTTACCACGGTACTAAACCAGGGCTATGTGGACGCAACCTTTCTCGGTGTCGGCCAGATCGACCGCTTCGGCAATATGAACAGCAGCTATCTGGGAGACCCGGATGACTTTACGATACGCGTGACCGGAGCCGGAGGTGCCCCCGAATTTGTGGGCTACGCCAATCGCGCCATCCTGACCATGAGCGGCGGAAAATTCGTTGATAAACTGGATTATTTCACATCTCCCGGCTATCTTGATGGTGGCAACTCACGCTATGAGGCGGGTATGCCAGAAGGATCGGGACCGGCTATCCTGATTACCACCAAGGGTGTTTTTAAGTTCGATACAGATACCAAGGAAATGTACTTGGCAGGACTGCATCCTGGAGCTACGGTGGAAGATATCAAAGCGGATGTGCCTTGGGATCTGAATGTGGCTGACACCTTGGAGATAACCCCTTTGCCAACTGAAGAGGAACTCAACATTGTTCGTACCTTCGCTCCGGAAGTCTCTATGGGCCGTAAATTACAGCTCGAAGTCGTGATGAACAAGGTCTTTGATCTGTTATCCAAAAACGCCTGAGGAGGAAAGCATGCCGAAAACCTACAAAATCATCGACGCTCTTTGTTATGTTCCAACAGAAGATATAATACTTGACCTTGCGGTTTCTCTGCCGCCCCAGATGGCACGATACCTGAAGGATGTTTTCGGCCCGCGTGTAGCTCCGGCGATCGGCATAACTGCAGAGGAACTCTACCAGATGAAGATCAGCATGAGCGAGGATAAGCTGCGCGAGACACTGGCTCCGAAGATGAGGCCCATGGCCACCCCGTTGGACGAATTCGTCAGGCAGCTCGACAAAATGGGTGTAGAAAAAGCGGTCATCTTCAACCTGGACGAGGAAACGCCCAGCGGACTGAAAGGCCTGCCAAACGACTACTACGCCGATATCGTCAGGCAGTATCCGGATAAGTTCATCGGTATGGCTGGAATTGACCCCCTGAAGGGTATGGATGCCGTGCGTGAAATCAGGCGAAGTTATGATCTGGGGCTGCGTGGAATTGGGGTGCGGCCTTTCATGTTTGGCATTCCACCGCATCATGCCAAGATGTACCCTCTGTATTCCACCTGCGTCGAGCTGGATATCCCTGTTTGGTTTCATACCGGCATAAACTATTCCACCAACAACATGGAAGTGGAGAAGCCGATTTATTTCGACATCGTGGCGCAGGATTTCCCCGAGTTGAAGATTATCGCCGGACATGGCGGATGGCCCTGGGTTCCGGAAATTATGGCTGTGGCATTGCGCAATCCCAATGTCTATATTGACATCGCCTCAATCGATCCCAAATATCTCAGTATGCCTGGATCGGGCTGGGAAACTCTGATGCAACTCGGCAATTCCATTCTGCAGGACCGGGTGCTTTTCGCCTCAACTTGGCTGTTTATGGGCCGAACAATCAAACAGCTTGCCGACGGAGTGATGGGTCTGTCGCTCAAGGACGAAGTCAAGGCGAAATGGCTTTATCACAACGCTGCCCGGCTTTTTAATCTGGGATAACTTCTCCTCGCCGGAATTAGTCACAGCTTTTTATTGGCCGGTATCCGTATGGCGCGGATACCGGTATTAAAAAAAAGGGAGAATCTCATGGCAGTGGTAGAATGGGAAAAATACGATACAATTGCGCAGGTAAAGATGAACAACGGTGAAAACCGGCACAACCTGATCTTTGCCGAGACGATGCTGAGTGTTTTGAACGAGGTGCTAACTGACGAAAACATTCAAGCCGTTGTCATAACTTCCACGGACACAAAATGCTGGTCGCTCGGTATGGATGTGGATTGGTTGTTAAAGTGTAACGCCGAAGGCGATACTGATTCAATCAGGAAGTGTATGTATGCAGTCAACGAAATATTCAAAACCATGCTCACCTTTCCAATCCCCCTGATTGCCTGTATCAACGGGCATGTGGCTGCAAACGGGCTGGTTCTGGCTTGTGCCTGTGATTTCCGTTTCATGAGTGCCGACCAGGGTTTTTGCCGCTTTCCCGAGGTGGACCTTGGAATCCCCTTTCTGCCGGGCATGATCGAGATCACAAAAAAAAGCATCCCCTTCTATAAATTCGAAGAGCTAAAATATACCGGCAAGCGAATCACCGCAAAAGAGATGGAGCAACACCACATTATCCTCAAAGCCTGCGCGAGTAAAGAAGAACTTTTCAAAGAATCGTTTCGCTTTGCTCGTTCATTCAACAAGCAGCGCGCAATCTTCGGTGAGATGAAGCGTCGCATGAACCGCTGGATTATCAAGGCGATCGACGACGAAGACCCCGTCTACATCGAGCCGTTGAATCTGACAGTGTAACAGGTCGAATCTAACTGGCATCAGGCCAGCAACAAGTAGATTCAAGGGGCATCACTGTAATTTTTTGCTGTTTTTGCTTGACTTTCGGCTTCAGTTGTGTTTCTATACGTAGAAACACAACTCGCAGGAGTCGTTCAGATGGTACATTTGAAAATAGAAAACAGGTTCTTCTGGTGGTGGCAGGTCTTCCCGGATCTGTCCACTTAGGTGCCGAAGTGTTTACCGGCCGTGGGCGGAGTTTCCCACGGCTTTTTATATAGTCATAAAACGCCATGGGATTTTCTCATGGCGTTTTTGTTTGTATCGTACCGTGGGTTTTGATTTTTACACTATTACATAAGGAGGAAATGTTATGAGACAGACAAAGGTATTCTTAGATGAAAGTGAAATTCCGAAGCAGTGGTACAACATTCAGGCCGATATGCCGACCCCTATGAGTCCGCCTCTTCATCCAGGAACGGGACAACCTCTGAACCCGGATGATATGGCCGCGATCTTTCCGATGAATCTTATCGAGCAGGAGATGAGTACGGAGCGCTGGATAGATATTCCCGAAGAGGTTATGGAAAAATATCTGTTATGGCGTCCAAGCCCGTTATACAGGGCGTATAATTTTGAAAAGCTCCTCGATGCCCCGGTAAAGATATATTACAAAAACGAAGGGGTAAGTCCCGCGGGCTCTCATAAACCAAATACGGCTGTCGCCCAGGCGTATTACAATAAGGAGTTCGGGATAAAAAGGATTTCAACCGAGACCGGCGCCGGTCAGTGGGGGAGCGCACTGAGCATGGCCTGTCAAATGTTCGGTCTTGAATGCAGGGTGTTTATGGTAAGAGTCAGCTATGATCAGAAACCATACCGGCGAATGATGATGCAGACATGGGGAGCCGATTGCTTCCCCAGTCCGAGCAACTTGACGGAGACGGGAAGAAAGATACTTGCTGAAAATCCGGATTCACCGGGAAGTCTCGGCATTGCCATAAGCGAGGCGATTGAAGACATGATGGGGCAGAAAGACGCCCGCTATTCCCTTGGAAGTGTTTTGAATCATGTCCTTTTGCATCAGACAATTGTCGGGCAGGAAGCTCAGAAGCAAATGGAAAAGATCGGCGAGTATCCTGATGTGGTTATTGGCTGTGCCGGTGGCGGGAGCAACTTTGCAGGCTTGTGCTTACCCTATGTCAGAGATAAGATTCATGGTAAGGATATATCGATAATTGCCGCCGAGCCCGCATCGTGTCCTACCATAACCCGTGCGCCCTTCGCCTACGATTTCGGTGACCTCGCGCAGAAAACACCCCTTTTACCCATGTATAGCCTTGGCCACGATTTTGTCCCCGCCCCGATTCACGCCGGCGGCCTGAGATATCATGGTATGGCACCGATTATCAGTCATCTTGTTAAAGAAAATATCATTGAAGGAAGGGCCTACCATCAGCTTGAGACTTTCGATATCGGTGTAAAGTGGGCGCGAACAGAGGGTTTTATTCCTGCTCCAGAGACACATCATGCCATCGCGGCTGTCGCTGAAGAGGCCAGACGTGCGAAGGAGGAGGGAAAGGAAAAAGTTATACTCTTCAACTGGAGTGGGCACGGGCTCGTGGATCTTGCCTCATATGATGCTTACCTCTCAGGAAAGCTTGCAGATTATGAACTTCCTGAGGAGGAGATCGAAAGGGCGAAAAAGACTGTCGGGCAATATCCCAAACCGTAAGGCGGCAAAGCCGCGAAGTTACCAGTTACCAGTTATCAGCTATCAGCCATCAGGGATCGGGGATCAGGGATCAGTAAAAGATTATTACTACTTTAATTGCGACAAAGAGAAGGATTATCCTTTGATTTGTTGTAACAGACTTGCTGAACCCTTGATCCCTGAAATTAACATTTGCACAAAAAACACAGTTGTTGTGCATAAAAACTCTAAAGGAAATCTCTGGTTTTGAGCTTGAAGCTTTGAACTTGAAACCCGATTCAGGTATCGTCAACAATGAAAAAATATGAAGGTCTGGAAATCAGGTGCCCAAGACTGGGGGGGGAAGTCACTTTTGCCTATTGCCTGCAGGAACGGGGTGATCTTCCATGTCAACGTGTTATTACATGCTGGCAGGCGTACTTTCCTGTGGAAACCTATCTGAGGGAAAAACTTACAGCAGATGAGTGGGGTCGATGTTTTAATGAATTGCCAAAGGACCGGGTTTCGGTTATATTCGATGCAGTGGAGGCCGCGAGGAAGCGGGGATGATGCATCAAACCTGAAACTTGAAACCCGGTAACACAATGAATCTTTTTGACCAGCAGGAAAAAGAAACGATAGAAACAGGACGTCCGTTGGCGGACAGGATGAGACCCGAAACACTCGGGGATTTTGAGGGGCAGTCCCGTCTTGTCGGTCCTGACAGCCTGTTGCGCCGCGCCATCGATGAGGATAATCTTTTTTCAATGATCTTCTGGGGCCCTCCGGGTTCAGGGAAGACAACCCTGGCACGCCTGATTGCGAATGAGACAAAGTCCCATTTTGAGACAATCTCCGCTGTGCTCTCCGGGGTAAAAGAGATCAAGTTGATAATTGAAGAAGCAAAATCGCAGGTCCGTTACAATCAAAAAAAAACGGTACTGTTTGTAGATGAGATTCACCGATTCAACAAGGCGCAACAGGATGCCTTTCTGCCCCACGTGGAAAGCGGCCTGATTACGCTGCTCGGCGCCACCACCGAAAACCCTTCTTTTGAGGTCATATCACCTCTCCTGTCCAGGACGCGGGTAATGGTGCTTGAACCCTATTCCGATGATGAACTTCGCGCGATTCTGAAGCGGGCAATCGGGAATAAAGAGCGCGGTCTTGGCGCACTATCACTAAAAGTGAATGATGATGCCCTGGATCACATCATATGGGCGGCAGATGGTGATGCCCGCACGGCTCTTAACAACCTCGAGGCCGCAGCGTCGCTTGTCACCGGGTCGACTGACGGAAGCATTACAATTACAACCGTGGAAGAGGCGCTTCAGAAAAAGGCCCTTCAATATGATAAAAATGGCGAAGAACACTATAACCTGATATCAGCCCTCCACAAGAGTCTGAGGGGAAGTGATCCGGATGCCGCTCTCTACTGGCTTGCGCGTATGCTCAAAGCCGGTGAAGACCCGCTTTTTATCCTTCGCAGAATGATAAGGTTTGCCTCCGAGGATGTGGGTAACGCCGATCCGGTGGCGCTCAATGTCGCAGTGTCCTCCCTGCAGGCATTTCAGTTTATCGGGCTTCCGGAGGGAGAGCTTGCTCTCGCGCAGACCGCGGTTTATCTCGCGACCGCTCCGAAGAGCAACGCCCTGTATGCCGGTTTCGGTGCCGTGAAGGGAGACATACGGAAGACGGGTTCTCTCCCTGTTCCTCTTCACATAAGAAATGCGCCGACAAAGCTTATGAAAGATCTCGGTTACGGCAGGGATTACAAGTACGCTCATGACTTTCCGGACGCCCAGGTTCCACAGGAATATCTGCCGGAAAAACTGAAAGATCAGCGCTACTATTTTCCCACCAACAGAGGATACGAGAAGATCATAAAAGACAGGATAGAGAAATGGTACAACATCAGGAGAAAACTTTCCGGTAGCGAAAAAGATCGTGAAGAAAACAAATAACTGCGTTCTATGGAGAATCGTTCACAATATATCTTGATTAAATCCGGGATTAGATTTAGACTGGCCCCGTCTTTATCGTTGGTTCTTGTCTTGTGGCATTCAGAAAACGGGTGTAATGGCCTGTGCAAAGCAAATGAATTTTAATAGGAGGTTTATAATGTACCGCATGCCGCATATTAAATTTTCTTCTTATGATTTCACAGGTGAGCAGATAAGAGAGAGGGTTACCAGATCCGTCTTTTATGTTTATCGACCGATTCTTGTTGTGTTGATTGCTTTGAATACCGCTGCTGCAGCTACTTCCGCCATGCTTGCCGCATACTTTGATCCTGAGGGGGATGGGGTTGACTATGTAAGCAGATCCTGGGCTAAACTGTGTTTGATGTTGTCAGGGGTTTCCATGCTGGTAATCGGAGATGAATTTATAGATGAAGATCAACCATATATAGTGATGGCGAATCACCAGAGTTACTATGATGTGCTTGCCCTGATAGGGTATCTGCCCCTGAACCTGAAATGGGTTATGAAGATGGAACTCAGGGATATACCCATATTCGGAATTGCATGTGAGAAGGTGGGACACATATATGTAGACAGGGGAAACTCTGAAAAGGCGCAAAAAAGCCTCGAGGCTGCGGGTGAAAAGATACGGGCCGGCTCTTCTGTAGTATTCTTTCCCGAAGGCACGAGAAGCCCGGATGGAAAACTGCAGCGTTTTAAAAAAGGAGGTTTCGTTATGGCTCTTGAGGCAAGGGTGCCGATACTTCCAGTAACCGTGGTGGGAGGGAGAAAGATATTACCCAAAAAAGGCCTGCGAATCCTGCCGGGCAATATGAAAATAATAATGCATGAGCCTGTTCCGGTTGACAAATATACATATGAAACAAAAGAAAAGCTGATAGAACGAGTCAGAGAGGTAATAGGAAAAGACCTGGAATAGAGCGCCTGGCGCCCTGTTAAACCTGCCGGGTTGATTTGATTAGCTGAATTCATACAAGTAGTTCCCTTCTTTGGTTTGGATATTTAAAAACTCGCCAACTGCCGGATTCCCACAATGGGATCTGGTCATAAGATCCGTACTCCCTCTTTGTAAAAATATCTTGCTATTTGTAATCTGATTATATATGTTTCTGCCCGTAGAAACGGGGAGGAACGAATGGCTTCTCGAGAAGAGCTTATAGAGGTTTTTGCAGGGATATCTGATTTCGAGGAAATGAAATCATTTATTGAAGAAATTCTTACACCGAAAGAAATTGAGGATTTCGCTCTTCGCTGGAAGCTCTTGCAGGAGCTTAATGAGGGCCATTCTCAGAGGAGTATTGCAGCAAAGTATGGGATAAGTCTCTGCAAGATCACCAGAGGTTCGAAGATATTGAAGAAAACAGATTCAATAACAAAAAAAATACTTAACAGAAAACATGGAGGAACTCAGTAAAATGATCATGAATTCAGAATCAGTGGAAATGCCCGACAAGACGGGATATTTTGGAGAATATGGGGGCAGTTTTGTGCCGCCGCAGATACAGGAAGTGCTTGATGAAATCGCTGAAGCATACCGCATAATAAAAAACGATGAGTGCTTCAAGGAGGAACTGGCATCGTTATATAAAGACTATGTGGGAAGACCCAGCCCCATTTTTTACGCGAAAAGTCTTTCAGAAAAATGTGGCGGGGCACGTATATATTTAAAGAGAGAGGACCTGAATCATACCGGCGCTCACAAGATAAATCATTGTCTTGGAGAAGCTATGCTCGCTAAAAAAATGGGTAAAAAGAAGATTATTGCGGAGACGGGGGCAGGTCAGCATGGAGTGGCGCTTGCGACGGCCGCTGCCTTTGTGGGACTTGAATGCGATGTCTATATGGGCGAAGTTGATATAGTCAAACAACACCCGAACGTCATCCGGATGAAGATTGTGGGTGCAGATGTTATCCCCGTGTCACGCGGGACAAAGACACTCAAGGATGCGGTAGACGCGGCATTTGAAGCGTATCTTGAAGATCCGATTACCCAGTTCTACGCCATAGGTTCCGTTGTGGGACCCCACCCTTTTCCGATGATGGTCAGGGACTTTCAGACGGTGGTCGGTATAGAGGCAAGGAAACAGTTTGAAGAGATTACAGGCGGCCTGCCCGACAATCTGGTGGCATGTGTCGGTGGCGGTTCCAACGCGATAGGACTTTTCACCGCATTTCTGGGAGATGAAGGTGTTGCCATATACGGAGTTGAACCTTCAGGAATCAGCCTTAAAGACGGCGAGCACGCGGCAACTCTGACACTTGGCACACCCGGTGTCCTCCATGGGTTCAAATCCTACATGCTTCAGGACAAGGAAGGGGAGGCCCTCCCGGTATATTCCGTCGCGAGCGGTCTCGACTATCCGAGCGTTGGCCCACAGCACAGTCTTCTCAAGGATCTACAGAGAGTTACATACGTAACTGCGAATGACAAGGAAGCGCTCGACGCTTTTTTTGAACTCTCCAGGGTTGAGGGAATAATCCCCGCGCTTGAAAGCGCCCACGCGGTGGCATACGCGACAAAACTGGCGAGAACTCTCGGCAACGACAAAACCATACTGGTAAATCTGTCAGGCAGAGGAGACAAAGATATAGATTTTGTGGTTGAAACGTATGGGAAAGAATATGGGATAAAGTAGAACGGAGGTAATGGCTCCTTTCCACCTCAGGTGGGGGACAATATTTAACAGCGGCTCTCCGGCATAACAGCGCTAATCAGTCTCCCGGTCCTGTGCATCGACCGAATTGGACTGGCGAGACGATACGCTGATCTCATCCCCCGCTTTTTTGCTTTCGAAAATAAGTGGTATAATAAAAACAATACAGGAAATTAAAAAAATAATACTGCCTATCAATGTCAGGGTATCCCGATTTTTCAGGGCTGATGCGATGAAAAAGATGGCACATAGAACAAAAAGTATCCAACCGGCTAACTGGTAACCGATTGCCTGTCCCTTATGGTTTTTTCGGCGTTCATTCATTTTATCTGGTGTTTCCTCATTGTGGGCATATCGCTATTGAGCCAGAATCTGACAGATGCCAGTCACCCCAATCTATTTTCGGTCTACTTACTCTTCCAGTCCCTCTATCAGTGCCATGACATTCTGTCCCAGAACGCCGTGGTTGTAGCCTCCTTCAAGTATGGCGAAGCATCCTCCTCCGCTGTTCCGGCTGGCTTTACGGACCATACTCCCCATTTCCCGGTAATTATCTGTGGACAGGACGCCGCCCCAGTCTTCCCTGTGATTATCAAAACCGGCAGAAATGCCGATGATATCAGCGTCATCAGGAAGCATCTCCTCTACATTTTTTAGATATTTGTTTGGATCGGAGTCCGTAGGGTTGTATATGGTTACATAGTCGGAATTTCCAAGTATGTTAACATTGCCATCACCGAAATGGAGGTCAAAATCCAGGACGAATGCCGTATTTATCCTGCCGTCCCTCTTCAATTTTGATATGGCGATGGCCATATTGTTAAAGAAACAAAAGCCCCATGAACTGTTAGCGGACGCGTGATGCCCCGGAGGTCTTATAAGGGCGAAACATGGTTCGACAAGGCCACAGGAAGCTGCCTGGATAGCGCCACCGGCCGCAAGGGCGGCGATATTGTAAAGTCCCTGGCGTCTCACATGCGCCACATGATTGTCCTTGTGGCAGGCAAGGATATCTCCTTCATCGGCGGGAATGGCTTCAACAAATTCAACTCTGCCTTCGATAGCTTCGACAACAGCTTCGATTCGCCCATCGGCGGCAGCGGGATCGGAACAATAAGACTCCTTGAAATCCTCGTGATATATGACTTTCATATCGCTTCTCTCCTTACGCTATTACTACGGCAATTAAACATATCAAATGTCATGCCGGACCCCGATCCGGCATCCAGGCCAATTCTGGATTCCGGCTTTCGCCGGAATGACGGCTTTGACATATATTGTTGCCGGAGTTATAATGATAACCCTTTCTCCTGAAGTTTCTATGCTGGCGAGTACAGGGCATTCATCTGTTTTACTTTTACTGCCACTTCTTCTACCAGCCAATCGGGTTTAATTATCTGTGCTTCCTCACCAAAAGAAAGAAGCTTCCCTGTCAGCTCCGGTTCAGACGATGCACTGAATGTTATCCTGATTTTTCCTTTACCCTTCTTTGTTATTTTCTGATCAGGGCTCCAGATTCTTTCAGCCACATAGTTGGCAGACCATCCAGTAAACTCGACTTCGACTTCAAAGGTATCTTCTTTGATAACCCCAAAATTCTTATTAAAGGCCTTCTCAAAGTCGAATTTATCGGGAAACTCATAACTCCTCCCGGTTATTTCAACTGTCTTTATCCGGTGCACGGCGAGAAGGGGATCATAATCTGGTTCCTTGTATCGTTTGCCCGGATATTTGGCCATTTGAGCGTGGAGATAGACCGTGTCATGGTGTGAGAACAGCTTGAGAGGTTTGATATAAAACGTCTTCGCCTCCTTCTCCATGATGGCCTGATAATTTATTTTACAGACCTTTCTTGTATCCATTCCCTTTATAATCGTGCAGATTGTATCGTGATGAGGGGTGTAATCTATTGTTCCGGGACGAAAAGATGCAAAAAACCGGGAGGACTTTTTGCTTTTTTCGGGAAGCAGCGACTGGCTTTTTAAGAGAGCATGAGTGGCCTCCTCAAAGAGCTTATCTCCAAGAAGGTGCGCTGTAAAATCGCGGCACATCTCAAGGACATTCAATTCCATTTCTGTCAGCGAATGTGTCAGGGAAGTTCTTTCCGGCCTCTTTATGCGGTAGTATGATCTGTTCCCCTGCTTACTCTCTTCCAGATTAACTTTATATGCCATAGCGATATCGTTTACCAGCCGCAGCACCGTCTGTTTGGAACAGCCGAGCATTCGTGAAAGCTCTGTTAGTGAATAGCTCTCTCCTGAAAACAAGAGCCTGACAAAAAGACTGATCAGCTTTTCTCCATAACTTCTGTTGATGTCCCTTTTTTCAGCCATAGCATACCTCCTGAAAACGTTACAATTCGTTCCTTTATATGGAACGTTACCATGGTATTATGCACCCAAGCAATAAAAAAAGGAGTCATCTATGAGAAGGAAACGCATGCACAGAATTTACAAGCCAAAAAGTATCGTTACCATGAGTATGGTCGAGGATGAGCAATACATTGTAAAAAAATGCGCAACATATTTCGACAGACTCCTGGAGCGGCATGATTTGATTGATGATGAGACATTCGATTTTCTGAACTGGATTCTCGGGGCGAATATTGAAAAGATCGGTACATATCTGCTTTCCCGGTTGAAAGAACCGGACAGGGAACGTTTTGAAGAAGACCTTTCTGAATCCGGCTTCGATTCGGACGCCTATAAAAAAGCAGCGAACAGGGTTATCAAGAAATCGAGGAAGAGAACCCTTTCTGAGTTAAAAGTATTTATACAAGACACATTACGGGCAAGAATCAAAAAATTACAATATCGTGGGGCTTCCGGTATTGAAAAGAACATCTCTGCCCTTAAAAAGATGTTTGATCTCACAGATCAGGAAACTGAATTCACGACCTTCTTTTTCATTATCAATGCCTATGAACCGGCAACAGATTACTTCGATCGTCATCTGCACTGTGATGCGTTTATGGGACGGAAATACCTCACAACACTATTACAGATAAATCAGAAAGATCTGAATGAAATTTTTTCCGGAAAACTCTTTATGATAGAATTTTTCGGAATTGATGATTTCATTTCACTTAATGATGAATTTCGAGATCTTTTACAGAATCCTTCCGGAAAGAAATTTTCAAAGACCTTTTTTACCGGTATCTCACGCAAGGCCATCTCCCTTGAAAGGCACTTGATTGACAAAAAACAGACGGAACATATTTTGAAACTTCTCCAAGATAAACCCGAAACCTCAACGCATATCCTTCTGTACGGATCAGCCGGAACGGGTAAGACCAGCTATGCAACCGGCCTGGCTGAAAAGATCGGTGTCCCGGCCTATGAAATAGTAAAGGGAGATGAGAACAAAACCAGTCAGAGGCGAGCAGCCATCATAGCCGCGCTGAATATGACAAACCATGGAAAAGGGTCCCTGATCATCGTGGACGAGGCGGATAATATTCTCAACACTCGATTCTCTTTCTTTATGAGAGGTGAAACCCAGGACAAGGGATGGCTCAACCAGCTTCTTGAAGAACCGGGCGCACGGATCATCTGGATTACAAATTCCATATCCGGCATAGAAGATTCCGTTTTGCGACGCTTTTCATTCAGTCTCTATTTCAGACCTTTCAATCGCCGCAAGAGAATTCAGCTATGGGAATCCATCCTTCGCGTCAACAGGGTTAAACGCCACTTCAGCCAGCCGGATATTGCAGACCTTGCGAAACGCTATAAAGTCAGTGCCGGGGCCATAGATATTGCCGTCAAAAAAGCGCGAGATGTCGGTGTAACCGGAGGGAATAAATTTAAAGATACTGTAATCACGTCGCTGGATGCCCATAAGGTACTTTTCAACTACGGGAAGAAAGAGGTCAACAAGGAGGCAATTGAGAGAAATTATTCTCTGGAAGGATTGAATATCCAGGGAGATCTCAAAACGACAATGACCCAGCTTGAAGCGTTTGACCGTTACCTCAGACAATCCGGCAATGACGAAATCAAGAATATGAATCTTCTCTTTTATGGCCCTCCCGGTACTGGCAAGAGCGAACTGGCACGCTATATAGCAAATTACCTTAACAGGGAGATCATCATCAAACGGGCAAGCGATTTTCTTGATATGTATATCGGTGAGACCGAGAAGAAAATAAGGGAGGCCTTTGAGGAAGCTGAAAACGAAGAATCAATTCTGATTATTGATGAAGTCGATACCATGCTCTCCAGCCGGGGACAGGCACATCGATCATGGGAGATCAGTCGCACGAACGAGTTTTTGACCCAGATGGAGAGATACCGGGGGATTTTAATCTGCACGACAAACAGGTTGAAGGGGCTCGATGAGGCATCGATACGCAGGTTCAATCACAAGATCGGCTTTGATTTTCTCAAGCCCGAAGGAAACGTCGTATTCTACCGGAAACTTCTGACACCGTTGACGAATACCCACCTGGACGAAAAAAACGAGAAATCAATAATGGACATTCCAGACCTTGCCCCCGGAGATTTCAAGATTGTTCGTGACAAGTTTTCCTTCTATCCGAAAGAGCAGGTAAACCACCGGCTTCTGACAGATGCCCTTGAAGCAGAAGTCAGAACAAAAAACTTCCACAAATACGGCGGGCTGAAGATAGGGTTTTAATATTTTTCATTAAACAAAGGAGGTGAGGATTATGGAGAACAAAGAAGCGAAATGGCACTATGTGGATGCGGGAAATCGGGTCGGACCGATCACAGAAGAGGAAATTGTAAGGTTAATTGGTGAAGGAAAAGTTACACTGGAGACATCTGTCTGGCAAGGTGATGGAGATTGGAAACCGGCCCGAAAGACCGGGTTATTATCCCACTTTCAATTGACGGCAGGCGATCCGCCACCTCTTACCGGGAGTGATGTGGACAATAAGTTTGTGTGGTGGGTTGTTGCTGTCCCCATAATCGGGGTATTCATTGAGCTTATCCTCGAAACACAGCTTACTCTGATATATCTGTTGGCAAATATTGTGCTTTGCATACTTGACGAACGCAAGCTAAAGGCGGCAGGCCACAAAGCGCCGGGAACAGGTTGGGCTTTTGTGATTCCGGTTTATCTCTGGAAACGTGCGTCTTTCCTGAATCAGAAAAAACACTATTTCTGGTGTTGGATTGCAGTTTTCGTCATTTCCATGTTTATCGCTGCCGGGGGAAATTAGGCGGGCGCTGAATAATCGGCAGTTGTCATCCTGGTTTTATGAATCCAGACAAAATAGCATTTGGTATTCCGAGAGCAGTTATACTGGTCCCGGAATACCTTGCATATCCAGAAAAACAGCGCCAGAGATTGTGAATGTTTATGGATTTGTGACACCTGATATGGCGCGTCAACTTTCTCCCAATACATCCCTTGCTAATTTTCTCGGATTGACAAGAGTTCGGTTTGTTGCGAAAAACTGTATCATGTCATAGAAAAAATGCGTCCCACTTTGGAATAAATATCGCGTTTTCGGATCACAAGCTTGAAAATCTACCCAATGTTTGAACGATTCCAGAATATTTTTCCATGCATTTTTATTCCTAAAATTGACATTTAAAACTGTTTCGCTGCTTATTGCTCTTGTAATGGAAAGTGAATTCAGGATAAATTCCCAGCTCTGCAGATCACTCCAATACTTATACTCAAACTCGTGTCCTTCTCCCACCAGTGGTTCCACTTTTTTAATAGCTTTCGTGAGGTTATTTACCCAATCTATTGATTGCAAAAAAGGATCATGAAGATACGGCTCAAAATCCATATTTTCTATCCACATCTCAAACTCGTTAACAGATATCTTTTTCATCGGTTTCCAGACTGGTTTTTTCATGCCCTGTTACCCCCTCTTTACCTTTGATATTACGGTCTATCGTTTTCCCATATCGACCTTTTTTTGCATGATACCATACAAGCATTCCATATAACGGAACGAAATACATTTTTTAGTTTGAGACATTGTTTCAGAAACGCGTCCGGCGGGTCTGCAAAGAACACCTTGACATATATTACCTCAAGGGTTACAGTTTTTCCGGTGGTTTACAGCAATAAGCATATTCACACAAAGGTTCGACTATTTAATGCCTTCGACACGCCCCCGGGACTCTAGTTGAACCTCCAGAGCAACCATGATCTGTGGCAGGACATGCGCGATTCAAGGGAATGAATGGCTGTACGTACAGTACCTCATCTTACAGGTACAATGGGGTGAGACAAAATTCGAGGAGGAATACACCGTTGTTTTCAAGGAAAATTAAATATTGATGTCTATGGAATTTTAGAAATAAGGAGGTAAAAATGATCCGTTCGGCAGAAGAAATGGCAAAACAACTTATAAATATCTATGAACGCACACACAAAAAGTTTCTATTATCTCAGGATGATTTCAAGGCAATAGCAGGAAAAGAGCGATTGAAAGATGCATATTTATGGAGCGTAGATGAACAATTAAGGGAAGATGGGTATTTACTATTTGATCTCCGTCCTGAAAATGGAACAATTGGGGTTATAAGGATAAAAACTGTCAAGAAATGGATGAGAATAGACGATATCGATGATTACATTCCAGGGGACTGGGAGGAAGAAGACTAAAAATTGTCGCCGATAATGCAATGTGGGCTGGCCACTTCGGTAAGCACCAAATTCAACCATCCAATAACAAGGACAGAGGGCGGGATACAAGAAAATAGTTTTTGTTG
Source organism: uncultured Syntrophaceae bacterium (assembly GCA_964540715.1). Taxonomy (GTDB): domain Bacteria; phylum Desulfobacterota; class Syntrophia; order Syntrophales; family UBA2210; genus UBA2210. The sequence continues at coordinate 24,974 of CAZINZ010000008.1, forward strand.
AATGATGGCAAAAAACCGAGAAGAGCAAAACCGAAAAAGAAGGAAGTATTTTAATTAATATGGGAAATGTCCAAAACGCAGTTGTTGTGAATAAAGACTCTATAATATCCGATATACATCTTTTCCTTTGTAATTGGTGGCAATTAAGAGAAAAAATTCGATTTGAAAAAGAAAAACTCTTTTTGAAACAATGGTGGACACTAAAAAACTGGAATATGGTAGACAGTCCTGAAAAGTTCCTAACAGACTGGTGGCGTACAAAAAACGGATCTGACATTAATGAAAGTTCATCTTTTTTGAACAAGTGGTGGAACATTGAAGAAAACCGAAGGCAAAAAGAAGAACTAAACAAACAAGAAAATAGGAAATTTTTAGAAACCATTCTATTTGAAGATAGTTTCCTTGATGCCTTTTGGGAAAAGAGAAAACATCTCAGAGAACAACAGAAAACAACGACTCCTAATATTGACCTGTTTGACATACTTAAAATCGGTACTACCGAAATTCGTCATAGTAATTTCTTAGCATGGTTGTTTAATAAAGAAGAATCACATCTTCACAACACTCTGTTTTTAGAAATCTTTCTTAGCTGTGCAAGACCATTGCCATTGAAAAATGAGCAGGATAACTTGCTGGAAATAATTAAACCAGAACTCACAAAATATTATGAGATAAGAAGGGAATTCAAAGACATTGACATAGCTTTTATTTTCGATAATTCATATATTATCATTGAGAACAAAATACAACATACACTGCAAGAGCATCAACCCTCAAAATATGAAAATGTCGCCTTGTGTGAGTGTGAAAAAAAAGATATTTCAAAAAATCGAATATTTTTTATTCTACTAATGGCTATTGAGACTGATTTTGCCCCAGCAGATTATAATCTTGGTTGTCAAACATTTATTGTTACTTATAAAACCTTTTTCAAAAAGCTGAAAAACCATTATAACGAAATAAAGAGTCCTTATCTTAAGAAAATTATAGAACAATATATTGGTACGCTATCGACTATACTCATAAAAGAAGGGTGAAAAATGAAGATCGAAGAAACAGAAATATTCCTACTTCAAAACATCGACAAGTTTAGTGCTTTGGTGAAATGCGAAAGCGAAATTTCGCAAAAAATTAATGATAAGATAGAACTGATATCTTCATTGTTGATTGAGAAATTGGAAGCAGTTAACACATGGATTCCTTCAGAAATTAATACTAATGATGGGTGGTTTAGGTTAATTCCTGAGAAATGGAAACAGGAAGACATAAATCCCCCATTTTGTTTAGATGTATCTGACTTTAATCTTTGGGGGCTATTTCATCTGGCTGATGAATCTGTAAAATTGGAGTTTATAAAACAAACTAAATTCAATGTTCAATACAAGACTTATTTTAAGAAAGAATTAGATAATCTTAATTATCATACTACAGGCGAAATCGCTAATACAGACACATTAGAATCTATAAATATTATGAATTATCGAAAAATACTAAACGATGACGAGATCAACTTTGATGCCATCGCAGAATATTTGAAAGACTTTGTGCAACCGTCTGTATCTTTAATTGATCGAGTAATTAATAAAATTGATTTTCCCCCAGCCAAAACGAAAAAAAGTGGCTAACCTTAAAATTGTGTCAACCTGGAACGGGAATCTGGTGGCAGGACAGATAGTCCATTGCCACCATACCTGTTTCTGTTTGTTCTTGGGTTTTCTGCCTGTCTATTTCGGTTCCAAACTGTGATTAATCGAATTCTCCGGATTTTTCCTGAAGCTTGTTACCCACTACCGGGTAGTGGGTCTGCTGCCAGTTCATTTTTCCTCATTTTCATCGTTTCACCCCCCCCCCCCCCACATTTTTCTCATTTTTCCTTCACGTATTACTCATTTTTTAAAAATCATCTTCCCACGCAGGTCTCTATCTTCTTTATGATCCGCCCCGGAAATTTCCTCTCTGTTTTACGCAGAAGATCAATAATGGTGTCATTCTGATCAGGGCTTACAAGTGTCCTTGGTTCCCCTTCAGTGGTTACTTTTGAATAATGCTTCTCATTGTCAAAGTATCTTCTCAGGTGTACGAATCCATATTCTTCGTATTGTTCGCCTCCGGTAGCTTTGCCATGATAAAGAAAAAAATCATTTCTCAGGCCCGGAACTATAGCGGCGACGAAATCGGGATTATCCTTTCTATGGTATGTCTGAATGAAGCTGCACCCATTTTCACCGGCCAGTTGGATTTCTCTCAGTTTGAGCAATGTCGATATGCCGCACTCGCGGAATAACTCTCTCACATATATGCAAATTATGGCGCAGTATTTGGTGCCATCACGCAGATTTCCGATGATAATCCAGTTGAAACCGGCGGATGTTGTTATTGTGCCAAGCGTGACCTTCGCCTCAATCAAGCAGATGTCAAATGGCTTACTATCGTCTGTATCACGGGATAGCTGATAATATTCCTCTCTGAAATCAGTTACAGACCTGTTAAAATAGTTCTCGTTACGATAATATTCGGCGCTTTCAACGATTTCCTTCGGTTCTTCCAATTTGTATCTCTTGCAGTTTTTAAGTTTTCCGAAAGGCCTTTCGATTATTTTTATCTGCGGAATCTTCTTCAGTCCAAGCCTTTCCCTGATCTTCTCCGCGCATTTTTTCTTCTGATCACATGAAATCATTTTGGTAACACCTCCCTGTTTTTAAATGTATTCAACGCCACAACGGATTTTGATTTTCGACGAATCTTCAATTATCTGGAACAATTTTTTCATCTTGTTCTCTAAATTCTCCGGCCCGACCCTGCTATAAGTCGGTTCATAAAGACTTACAGGAAAATCTTTGGATATGTTATATTCTCCCTTCATCATGAATACAGACCCGACCTTCAGGTCTTTAACTATTCTATCTCTTTGCTCACTTGTGTCCGGGAAAAAATCTGCGTGCATATCATATATCTCAAAGCTGTCCATTGCTTTACAATCAACCCATACCTGAAATGGAGAACCGCCAGGATGTTCATAACTGTCCACATTTATGATCTTTACAACTGTGGCTAATCCAATATCGGCGAGTAAGGGTTCCGTGTCTTTAAAAATATTTTCAGTTTCCGCATCAGTTATTTTATGCCTGTGTAAATCTTTTGAATATATTGCGGCTTTCTTTTTGACGTCCGGTAGATTCTCTTTCCTGCAGCTATATGCGCCCAATAAAAACATCGTTCCAGCATCGCATAAAAACTTACGTCTGGTAGTTTCTTTCTTCATGGCAATATCCTCCATCCTGTTTTGTCACATCATATCATTTCAATATTCCATATTGCGGAACGAAAAAACTATTTTTCCATCGCGTTTTTATACCTGAAAAAACTCATAAACCGTTCCTTAATATGGAACGTTGACATGGTATTGTTTGCTCAACCAGCAAAAATGGGGTGTGGAATTGCATGGATAAAAACGCGTATACTACTGCTGGCAAGACACACCATGAAAAACAAAAAGGAGGCTTCGCTATGACCGATAAAGCAAAAAGAGATGTTTCCTATCTCAGCAAGACACTGTTTATAAAGGGACTGCAATGCCACAAGGCGCTCTATCTTCATAAATATCATCCGGAACTGAAGGACGAGATCTCCCCTGCCAAAGAGGCGCTTTTCAGCAGTGGAAGTAATGTCGGTGTATTCGCCCAGCAGCTTTTCCCGGGAGGCGTGGAAATACCTTATGAGGGACTCTCCCTGTCTGATCAGATCAAACAGACACAGGCAGAAATCAAAAAGGGAACTGCCACTATATACGAAGCGGCATTCGGCTATAAAGGAACTTTCTGCAAGGTTGATATTCTCCATAAAGGCAAAAAAGGATGGGAAATTTATGAGGTCAAGAGTGGAACGCGCATGAAGGACGTGTACTACGATGATGTGGCTTTTCAGTATTATGTTTTGAGAAGCACCGGTCTTCCGGTTTCCAGGGCATCTCTGGTGTATATAAACAATCAATATGTAAAAGACGGCGATATCGAAGCAGACAGCCTCTTTACAATTCAGAACCTGACAAAGATGGCAAAAAAACAGGCGGCAGTTGTTCCCAGGGAACTTCAAAAGCTGCGCAAGATGTTGAAAGGAGACATCCCTGATATTGATATCGGTGAGTACTGCAGCAATCCGTATGATTGTGACTTTGCGGGACACTGCTGGTCACATATCCCTGAAAATTCGATCTTTGATCTCAGAGATAAAGGCGTTGATAAATTTGATCTTTACCGGCAGGGAATCATTCATATGAAGGATATTTCCAAAGGCATGTTAAACTTTAAACAGGGCATTCAGGTAGAGGGAACATTAAAAAAGAAAGATCGTATCATCAAAGCGAATATACGGGATTTTCTTGAATCGCTCTGGCAGCCTCTCTATTTTCTTGATTTTGAAACCTTTATGCTATCCATTCCGATCTTTGATGGGACAAGACCATATCAGCAAATCCCATTCCAATATTCCCTGCATTATCTGGGAAAAAAGGGGGAGGAATTGAAACACCACGAGTTTCTCGCCTCTCCAAATTGTGACCCGAGAAAAGAACTGACAGAAAAGCTGATGAATGAAATCCCGGATAACGTCTGTGTCCTCGCATATAATATGTCATTTGAAATACGAAGATTGAGAGATATGGCAATATGGTTCCCTGAATACAGCGACAGGATTGAAAACATTATCGGCAACATGAGAGACCTGATGGCACCCTTCAGAAGTAAAGATTATTACCTCTGGCAGATGAACGGAGCTTATTCCTTCAAAACAGTATTGCCGACACTTATCCCGGAGCTGAGCTATGAAGAAATGGAAATCAGCGACGGTGGTATGGCAATGAATGCCTACCCGGCAATGTGCGAGACAGAAGATCCCAAGGAACTTGCAAGAATCCGAAAGGCGCTCCTTGAATATTGCAACCTTGACACGCTGGGAATGGTGAGAATAGTGGAGAAGTTGAGGGAAATTTCAAAATGAAAACGGCTGGAAAATGAAATGGGCAGCTTACATTACAACTGTCGAAACCGGTAAGTCGTTCAGTCTTGCCGGAGTAATAACTCATATAATAAAGTTTAAACCCTGCGGCAAGAGAAAATTGTGCATTTCAGGAAGGGATAACTGCGGACACAAAAAACCGCGGTCGAAGATTCCATCTTCGGCGTAATGCTGGAACGCTATGGGGCGCGGGTCACATACGTGAAGGCGGCGACTATTGGAGATGTCCCATTCTTAGATGAGGTTGAAGCGGAACTTGGTAAGGCCGATTATAAGGGGTTGGCTGTAACACACGTTGACACCTCTTTAAACATGGAGCGGGCCTTACCGCCGCGTAGGCGGTCCTGTTAAAATAAAATCGCAGGGTCTGTCAGGAAACAGGCAAAAAGCCCAATCTATTCGAGGCAAAAGTGCAGGCTCGGCCTTTATAATCCTTAAACACGGTAGCCTGCTCGCTCGATTGCCTGTTTTACTTTTTCAATGTTATCTGCATTTTCTATCTCAAATTCCACGCTTTTTCCGTTCAAGAGGACATCCACGTCCGATGTCCCGATGACCGATTCGACAGCCTTTTTTACCGTGCCCGCGCAATGCATGCAGGTCATACCCTGAACAGACAGACTTATTTTATTGTCTCCCACGTCTCTTCTGCCCGTTACCTTGTCCAGAATCCTGGTTTTCAGATAATACCATCCGATCATAATGACCAGAATAATGGACCCGCCAGCCTTCAGCCATGCAGGCAGTATTTCGTGATTATGAAGGATTATGACGTTTTGAAAACCGAAATGCGCTGTAAATATGTTGAGCAGATATCCCAGCAAGAGGCTGATAAGGGCAATGGCCGATAGATAAACAACGGTGGATTTTTTGCCAAGAACTTTAAAAACCGTCAAAATAGTCATGGCATTAGTCGCGGGACCTGTCAGGAGAAAAACCAGAGCGGCGCCTGGTGAGATGCCCTTCATTATAAGGGAGGCGGCGACAGGTGTGGATGCCGCGGCACACACATAGATAGGAATTCCGACGACCAGCATTAAAAGCATGGATAAAAACTCACTGCCGAGGTATTTTTCAAAAAACCCGTCAGGTATCAGAGCGGATATAATGCCCGCGGCAATTATCCCCGCCAGCAATGCGTTTGCAAGAGAACCGAGCAGATCATATTCAATATAGCCGGGAATTGATTTGAGCCGCTTATAATAACTTTCCTGCGTTCCCGCATCATCCGACAAAGCACTCTCCTGTTGGTCAGATCCGTTCCTGCCAAGAATATTGACCATGATGCCGGCGACTAACGCGGTGACGAGTGACGCGACAATGCGGAAAAGAGCGAACACCCAACCGAGAAGAGAATAGGTAATCATGAAGCTGTCAGCGCCAACCTGCGGTGTCGCGATGAGAAATGATATGGTAGAGCCCTTTGACGCACCGCTTTTTCTGAGGGAAGCCGCAACCGGCACAACGCCACATGAACACAGAGGAAGGGGTATACCGAATACTGTCGACTTTACGACAGAACGAAAAGAATCACGCCCGAGGTGACGACGTATAACGGATTCCGGAAAGAAAACGTAAAGTATGCCGGCAACAATAAACCCGAACAGCAGATAAATTGATATCTCATTGAAAAAGAACAGAATTTCTTTTGAAACATGCGCCACAAAACTCATGCGTTGTGCCCCCTCATTTGCTGACGGCAGCAATCCATTTCAGGCATTATCTTTAGCAACCGCTGCAGCTTCCTCCGCATGAACCGCCGGACAGGCTGGAGGTAATGGAAAAGCCTGATCCCCTGTCAGTAGAGATGAAATCTATGTTTACGGGTTTTGCCTGCTCAAATAACTGTTCGTCCATCACGAATGTGATGCCATCTTCATCAAAAACCTTATCCTCTTCCTTTGCCTCATCCAGAGACATTCCCAGTGAGGGGCCCGCTCACCCGCCTTCGGAATATACCAGCCGAACAGGGATTTTTTCTTCCCTCGATCCAAGGGCCTTTCTGATCATTTCCTGTGCCTTTTCTGAAACTTCAAACATTTTCTTTTCTCCTGTATTTATTTCTTTTGAGTGAATATTCTCATAAATGCCACATAATCGTCTTCAGATAAGCAGCTATAATAAGTCCGAAACCCAGTATGTCAAATGTGATTTTATAACAATATTTTTACCCTATTGGACAGATATCCCGGATATCCACCCTGCCGTCGAGGGTTTCACAAACACTCTCTTTATCGGAAGCAAGGAATTGTATGCAGGCGCCGCAGTCGGAGCTGAGATGGCGCGGCACCGGTATTATCTTATGGGGAATGCCCGACCCTTTGAGGAGTTTTTCGGTAAGCAGCGCTTCGCTCGTCGAGTCAAAGAGAAGGACAAGGCAGGTTTTTGCGTCCATCATATTCTGATCACCTTTGAACAAGTTTCTGCACGGCGAAAAGAACGGCTTGAATATCGTCCTTTTCAAGGAAGTACCCCAGGCTGAGCCTCACCGTTCCCGCTGAAAAGGTTCCGATGGTCCTGTGAGCGGCAGGGGAACACTGCAGCCCCGGTCTCGACATGATATGGAATTTTTCATCAAGGGCCATGGCAACCTCGGAGGAATCCATACCCGATATATTGAATGACACTACAGCTGTCTGTCTTTTCGCGTCACCGCATCCGTACAGCGTAACCTCCGGAATGGATTTTAGGCCTTCCATAAGAGTTGCCGTCAGTTTCAACTCCTTTTTTCTTATGGTTTCTATCCCGATGGAGCGGATAAAGCGGATGCCGGCATTCAGTCCGGCAATTCCTATCACATTCGGGGTTCCCGATTCGTATCTGTCGGGAAGAAAATCCGGATGTTCCTCCGACTCGGACCTGCTGCCTGTGCCCCCGGTCATGATTGGACAGACCTCCTTTTCCAATCCTTCGGTCATGTAGAATCCTCCCGTTCCCTGAGGCCCGAAGATGGACTTGTGACCGGTAAACGCGAGGATGTCGATGCACATTTCCTCAACATCTATAGGAATGACGCCCGCGGTCTGCGCGGCATCAACGCAGAATATGACTCCTTTTTCACGGGCGATTTTTCCAATATCGGCGATGGGCATGATTGTGCCAGTAACGTTGGAGGCATGGGTAAGATAGATTGCCCTTGTATTTTTCTTTATACACCGACTCACATCCTCAGGGTTCATCTCGCCGGAAGGGGAGCAGGGTATGATTGACAGCTCAACGCCTTTTTTCTCCATCAACCTCAGTGGACGCATTACCGAGTTATGTTCCATTCCAGATGTGATTACATGGTCGCCGGGCATCAAAAGACCGGCGATGGCGATATTGAGAGCCTCCGTCGCGTTTTTAGTAAATACGACTCTGAGAAGGTTTTTTACGCAGAAAAGCTCTGAAACAGACTCCCTCGCATCCAGGACAACCCGACCGGCATCCAGGGACATGCGATGTCCTGATCGTCCCGGACTTGCCCCGATTGAGTGAGAATATTCCGCCATTGCCTTCATGGTTCCCTCAGGTTTCGGCCATGACGTGGCGGCGTTATCCATATAGATTATTTTCCCCATTAAATTCATCCTGATGTAAATTTTTTGATGTTGCGTGGTTTTGGGTTTTTGAAGTAAAAACTTCCGAATGGACACTACGCAAAAATGACAGGTTGGTCAAATTCAAATAAACTATAGGATTTGGGATAACTATAGAAATAATTAATAGGCTTCTACGAAATGAATAGTACTGATTTCAGGAAATCTCGCAGGTGGGCATGGGCGATTTCATTTGCCATGCTCACCATTTATCTCGGAGCGGTTATGTTGAAAGCAAAACTGCGCCGTTAAGCTCTATTCAGGCAGGATTATCCGCAAATCTTCCTCGATGTCTTTCAGCCGGTCTATATCGGCCTCCTCAATCCAGCCGCTCTTTGCCGCGAGCCTTCTCTTTAACCCTTCCAGTTCTTTTTCGAGACTGATGACGGTTGCACTCAAAATCTGCTGCAGGTCTTCCGGCACCGCATCTGGGGCCATGGCGCTGGTCATTTTCTGGGGTTCGAGGATCAGGGATTCTCTCATCCGGGGAACATATGCTTCCAGATGGAGATCCGTCCTGATTTTTTCCGCGAGTGCCTCGCTGGCAGTTGCCTCGCCGTGAATGACGAAGACACGTGGATGCGATTCGGCGAAGTTGCCCGCCCATTCCAAAAGCCCCTTCTGGTCCGCGTGCGCCGAGAATCCGCCGATGGTAAAGACCTTTGCCGCTACGGCGACGTCTTCTCTGAATACCCTGACCCGTTTTTCTCCGTCCACTATCCTTCTTCCGGTTGTTCCCATGGCCTGGAAACCCACAATGACTAAACTGGCTCCTGAACGCCACAGATTATGTTTGAGATGGTGTTTTATCCTTCCCGCGGTACACATTCCGCTTCCCGCTATGACAATCGCGGAGCCCGGCTTTCTATTGATCGCGATTGACTCTTCGGTCGAGGGGGTAAATCGCAGGTTGGGCATATCAAACGGATCAAAACCCTGATTCACGATAGCCTCTGCCTCTTCATCATAGTATTTCTTATTTTTACGGAATACCTCCGTGGCCTTGATCGCCAGGGGACTGTCGAGATAGATCGGTATGTCGGGTAGAGAGCCGCTGCGCTGAAATTCGCCAAGGATATAGAGTATCTCCTGGGTTCTCTCCACCGCGAACGCCGGAATGACAACCTTTTCATTGTTTGATACGGCATATTCGATCGCTTCAAGCAATTCAGCCGTGCTGTCCTCGAAAGAGCGGTGCAGGCGGTTTCCGTAAGTCGATTCTATAAAAAGATAGTCCGCATCTGCAATCTCGAAGGGATCTTTAACGATCAGCTGGCGATTTTTCCCAATATCGCCCGAGAAAACAATTTTTGTTTCCGCGCCCGCGTCTTCTATCCACATTTCTATGATCGAAGAGCCGAGGATATGCCCCGCATTTCTGAAGCGCACCTTCATCCCCGATTCGATTTCGATAATCTGATCCCTCTCCACGGGCGAAAAATATTGAAGGCTCGCCTGAGCGTCTTCCACGGTATAGAGCGGTTGAATCCCCTTTTTGCTCTTGCGCTTGTTCTTACGCGTCTGCCACTCCGCGTCCATCTCCTGCACGTGTCCCGAATCGAGGAGCATCACATCGCACAGCTGTGCCGTGGGGGGAGAGGTGATAATTTTTCCGCGGAAACCGTCTTTGACCAGCTTTGGTATCCTGCCGCTGTGGTCGATATGCGCGTGGGTCAGCAGGAGGGTGTCTATCTCCCGGGGATCAAATCCCCAGTCCGCTGAATTTCGCCATTCTGTTTGTTTTCCTCCCTGAAAGAGACCGCAGTCCACCAGTATCTTTTTGCCCCGGGAGTCTTCGATGAGATAATTCGATCCGGTTACCGTCCCGGCTGCGCCCATGCATGTTATCTTTATCATAGTATATTCCTTTTCTTTAAAACTCTATATTGTTGGGCGTCCGGGGAAAGGGTATGACGTCCCTTATGTTTGATATGCCGGTGATCAGCATTATCAGCCGTTCAAATCCCAGACCGAAGCCGCTGTGCGGAACGCCTCCAAACCTTCTGGAGTCCAGATACCACCAGTAATTATCTTTAATCAGGCCTGCCTCATCCATCCTTGATTCCAGGATATCGAGACGCTCTTCGCGCTGGCTGCCCCCTATTATCTCCCCTATGCTCGGCACCAGCACATCCATGGCGGTAACTGTTTCCCCGTCGGGGTTTACTCTCATGTAAAAGGGTTTTATCGTGGCCGGATAATCGTAAACTATGACAGGTCCCTTGAAGTGCTGCTCGGTCAGGTAATGTTCATGCTCGGACTGGAGGTCTTTCCCGAATCCCACGTCATAATCAAATTTATCTTTGGCCCTGCTCAATATATCCACCGCTTCCCGGTATGGAAGCCTTATAAAATCCGATGAGGCTATATTTTCCAGGGTTGCCATCAGGCCCTTGTCCACAAACTTCGCAAAGAGCTCAAGATCATCGCTACAAGTCTCCATTGCGTAAGTGACCAGATATTTAACCATTTCCTCACCAAGATCCATGTCGCCCTCAAGATCGCAGAACGCCATCTCAGGTTCCACCATCCAGAATTCCGCGGAATGCCTTCTCGTGTTGGAATTCTCGGCCCTGAATGTGGGTCCGAAGGTATAGACATCGCCCAGGGCCAGCGCGAACATTTCCGCCTCAAGCTGGCCTGATACAGTCAGGTTTGCCTGCTTTCCGAAGAAATCCAGGGAGTAATCCACTGCTCCATCGGTTTTCGGAAGATTGTCCGGGTCCAGAGCGGTTACCCTGAACATCTCTCCCGCCCCTTCGCAGTCAGACGCTGTTACGATGGGAGTGTGGATGTAGGTAAAGGCTCTTTCCCTGAAGAATTTATGTATGGCGTATGACAGCTCTGATCTGATGCGAAATGCCGCGCCATACTTGTTTGTTCGTGGTCTGAGGTGCGCGATGGTACGCAGAAACTCGTCGCTGTGGCGTTTCTTCTGCAGGGGGTATGAATCCGGCGCTATACTGATTATCTCTATATCGTCCGCCTGTATCTCCCATTTCTGTCCCTTGCCCTTTGATGCCAGCAGCTTACCGGTTATGGCTACCGCGGAACCGGTTGACAGCTTGAGGATGTCGTCATAGTTGTCCAGACCGTGGTCTGCAATGACCTGTATATTCGCGAGACATGATCCGTCATTAATCTCAATAAAGCAAAATCCCTTTGAATCACGCCTGGTCCTGACCCATCCCTTGATCAGGATCTTGTCCACAGGCGAGTCATATTCCAGAAGCTTGAATATCTTTGTGCGTTTCATTGTTCGTCCTCTTATAATAAAAATATCTTGTTCTTACCGCATTTTTCAATCATATCTTCGGGCCATATGCTTGCCTGTATTTCGCCGATATGGGCCTTTCTCAGGTAAAACATGCACAGACGCGACTGGCCGATGCCGCCTCCGATAGAGAGCGGAAGTTCTCCGTTGATAAGCCGCCTGTGAAAGAGAAGCTCCTTCCTTTCCATGTTGTTCGTAATCTCTAATTGTTTCAGAAGAGTTTCCGGGGATACCCGGATTCCCATGGAGGAGAGCTCATACGCGCAATCGAAGAGCGGGTAGTGTACGAGGATGTCTCCGTTGAGCCCCTTGCGTCCTCCCGCTGTCGGGGTGGACCAGTCGTCATAATCAGGAGCGCGGTTGTCATGCGGTTTGCCGTTTTTAAGCGCGCTTCCGATTCCTATGATAAAGACGGCCCCATGTTCCCTGCATACGATATTTTCCCGTTCTTTGGGTGTAAGATCGGGATATGTTTCCTCCAGCTCTTCGCTGTGGATAAAGGTGATCTCTTCGGGAAGTATCGGCTCGATAACGCTGCGCCGGTAGCAGATGTACTTTTCTGTGCGTCGTATGACATCGTATATCTTTCTCACCATACACTTCAGAAATTCCAGGTTTCGTTCCTCTTTCGATATCACCCTTTCCCAGTCCCACTGATCCACATATATTGAATGTGTGTTGTCCAGCACCTCGTCCGGTCTTATGCCATTCATGTCAGCGCATAAACCACGGCTCTGTTTTACGCCGTAATCGGCCAGCATCATCCTCTTCCATTTCGCGAGTGACTGCGCCATCTCGACGCCCATGTTCCCGGCACCTTTCAGGTTGAAAGAGACGGGTTTTTCAACTCCGGTGAGATCGTCATTAATTCCCGTGCCCGTCTTGACAAACAGAGGGGCCGTAACGCGCATCAGGTTCAATTCGAAAGACAGGTTGGTATGGAAAAAGGCTTTGATCTGGCCGATGGCCTTTTCCGTTTCACGCAGATCGAGCAGTGGTTTGTAACGCTCCGGGATGTAGAGGTTTGATTCCATAAAAAGACTCCTACTGAAAATTTCCCACACGTTTTAAAAATATCTTGCAGGATATTACCGGGCGGACACTATCAAACCTTGGGATTTGTTGCAAGATAATAGCCGGACGCTGTCCATCAGTCCAGCAACTTTATCTCTGAACCTTATTGAATCAGGAACTATATACTTTAGAGATTTTCCCCTTGGGACGTTCTGAAGCAATTGTACGCCGCGGTTCTTCGATGGGAACAGTATTGGAGCGATCTAGGTTCAGAATGTGAAGGATAAAGATATCGCGCCGTATTGTTGTTCTTTTTCCTGCGTTTTAAATTCTCTCGTTTGATATACGTGGGAGTACGTAATCTTGAAACGATTAACGATAAATCCGATTCCGCCGACAAAACAGGCAACGAACTTTTCCTTCTCGACACTATGACTGTCCCGGAACGTGTTACCGTCGAGAAAAATGTTTCTGGCCACGGCTAAACCGTCAACGGCGAAGAAAAGATGAACGCCGGCACGATGGAGTAAGGTATAGAACCTCGGATCGGTGTTGTCAACAGGAGCGTTACTGTCCGAACCGGGTCTGATAATATAGGTCCCGAAATCATTCGGAAGATGCCAGCCGAAGCGTACTTCCCCACCCGCGCTTGCGCCGGTAAAGGCATTCCCTGCACTGGCACCTATGTGGGGAATGAAGTCGGAACCGAGTCCCCATCTGTATTTTGCACGAAGCAGTCGCCATTTGCGTTCAAAGAAGACATTAATGATCGGCTCATCGCTAAGCTGATTTTCCCACCCATGGGGATCGGTTGCGGCGACCCAATGGTGAATGTTTTTCTGAACGTCCTCTGCATATGAATGCCTGCCAACGATACCCACATCGAACTCAAGTGTGTCCATCTGCCGGGCGTTTTTGCTGTGAAACCCGATTGCCAGATATGTGATGCCTGCGTAGGGTCGGTCGTCTTTTATAAGATCACTTCGTTCAATCTCCTCCGGTGTGTACATGTTTTGCCCCAGCGAGAAAGATATGGAACGCTGGTACCCCGGCTCATTTATGAAAGGCAGACTTTCAATAAGCGGATAGCTCCATGCGGGTACGAAAGGGTCGTCTCGATAGTTCGAAAGATCCGGCGAGATCCATGAGATCTTTGTTCCATGAGTGTACTGCCGGTCTGTATTGTAAAATAAATCATTCTCCATATAAAGGGTAACGGTGCTCATGTCCTGCGCGATATCATTTTCGGCAGCGGCCGTGCAGGGAAGGCTAAGCATCAAGCAGAAGAGCGTGATGAAAAATGGGTTCGCATGTTTGATCCTGTCGATTTTCATTATTTTGCTAAACTACATTGCAGCCATCGTCCTGTCAACCTTAGAGGGGAAGATCTTATCCCGTCACATACCCGGCAAAAGACATTAATGGCAACCGGAAAGACTTTTTTCTCCTCCTACAACACGATTATTCACACTCCTTTTTTCTGGTAATTTTTACTTGACAACCAATAGCAAAGGCTATAGGTTGACCGTCTAGTTCAAAAATTGACCGGGCGGTTTTGTGCTATGGATGTAGACAAAAACCAAGAACGCAAAAAGGTTTTGGAAGCCTTTACCAGAAAGGATATCCTGGATTCCGCTGTCGGTTTATTAACACGCAACGGGATTCAGGGCCTGACTATGGACAGGGTCGCGGCGGAAGCTGGTGTCGCGAAGGGAACACTGTACGTCTATTTCAAAAACAAGGAAGAGATCCTGGACGCGGCCCTTGATGCGTGTTTTGATCCACTTATCAGGGAAAGTTTTGCATTGCTGGATGGCGATCTAGCGCCTGACAGAAAGCTGGAGGAATGGTCTCTCTGCCATTTGCGATTTTTTGACAAGCACAGGGATCTTATCCGTGTCCTCTTTTTCGATCGGGAGAGGACGCATTCCGAGAAAAACCATTATACCGACAGCAAATATCGAACTTTTGTGGAACGAGTGGCCAATGTCCTGGATGAAGGGGGCCGGCAGGGCTTGTTTTCCCCTTTCGATTCGATGAAGGTTGCCGCCATGTTTATGGAAGCCAATATGGGAATGATTATGCAGCGTATCCATGACGGGATTTCGGGGGATGTTGAAAAAGACGCACGGCAGATTGCAGACATATTTATGAAGGGATTGAAGAGCAGGGAGCAGTGAGTAAGGAGAATCTGATGCAACTAATTAGAACTATTTTCAAATCACTTAAATGGAACCTGGTTCCGGCTGTTATGTTGGGAGGCCTGCTACTCGGAGGATGCGACAGCGCGGAGCGAGCACAACCCCCACGCCCGGTGCCGGAGGTGGCGGTGATAACGCTCCAGGAACAACGTGTTGTACTGACCACTGAATTGCCGGGACGTACGGCTGCCTTCCGCATGGCGGAGATTCGGCCCCAGGTCAGTGGCCTTATACAGAGGCGTATGTTTAAAGAGGGTTCCGATGTCAAGGCCGGCCAGGCGCTCTATCAAATTGATTCAGCTCCCTTTCGTGCGGTGCTCGACAATGCTGACGCGGCCCTTGGCAGGGCTGAGGCCAGCCTGTACGCGACGCAGTCAAGAGCCAGCCGTTTTGAGAAACTGGTTGCCATTAAGGCGGTCAGCCGGCAGGACTATGACGATGCGGCCGCCGCCCTGAAGCAGACCGAAGCAGACATTGAGTATTGGAAGGCGATGGTAAAAACGGCGCGTATAAACCTGGGATACACCGGGATCAAAGCGACTATTTCTGGACGCATCGGCCTGTCCAGCGTGACAGATGGCGCACTGGTGACAGCGTATCAACCAGTGGCCCTGGCAACCATCCAACAGATGGACCCCATGTACGTTGATGTGTCTCAATCTACGACCGAAGTGCTGCAATTGCGACGCAGCCTGGAGGAAGGCCGTCTGGATCAAGACGGAACAAATCAGAAAAAGGTACGACTCATTCTGGATGACGGCACAGCCTATCCATTGGAGGGGACCTTTCAATTTCGCGATGTCACGGTTGAGCCGACGACTGGATCGGTCATACTTCGGATTGTCTTTCCAAATCCGAAGGGTGTTCTCCTTCCGGGTATGTTCATCCGGGCAGTAGTGGAAGAAGGCGTTAATCCGCGGGCGATTCTGGTTCCTCAACAGGCCGTTTCGCGCAACCCGAAAGGGAATCCCGTGGTACTGATCGTGGATGCCGAGGGCAAAGTCCTGCAGCGAATGCTTACGCTCGATCGGGCCATCGGCAATACATGGCTCATTTCGACGGGTCTGGCACCCGGCGATCGGGTAATCGTCGAGGGGATGCAAAAGGTTAGGCCCGGCGCTTCCGTGAAGGTTGTTGCTTTTGCAACCGGTAGCAAAAAAAATAGCGGTGAACGAACAAAACCGGCCCCGCTGCCTGCAAAATCGAATTAACGGAGGCATTACATGTTATCCAAATTTTTCCTGGATCGTCCGGTGTTCGCGTGGGTCATCGCTATTATTATGATGGCGGGGGGGGGGCTGGCGATCTACAACCTGCCCATATCCCAGTATCCAGCCATGGCCCCGCCATCCATCGCCATCAGTGCCTTCTACCCGGGGGCTTCTGCTGAGACCGTTGAAAACAGCGTGACGCAGATCATCGAGCAGAAGATGACCGGCTTCGACAAGCTGCTGTACATGTCCGCCACCAGCGATTCGGCGGGGGGGTCCCGTCTCGAGCTGACCTTTGCCCCGGGAACCGATCCGGATCTCGCCTGGTCACAGGTGCAGAACAAACTCCAGCTTGCAATGACGAGCCTGCCCGAGACGGTCAAAAGTCAGGGGGTCCAGGTCAGTAAATCAACCAGAAACTATCTGATGGTTGTGGGGCTGATCTCGGAAGACGACAGCCTGGATGGTGATGATTTGAGAGATTATGCCAAATCCAGCCTTGAGAAAATCCTGGCGCGGGTGCCCGGCGTGGGCGAGGTGGCAATCTTTGGTTCCGGGTATGCCATGCGCATCTGGCTCAATCCCGACAAACTGACAAATTACCATCTGACGGTGGAAGAGGTGATCATGGCACTCCGGCTCTATAACGCGGAGGTTTCAGCAGGGCAGTTCGGCGGCGCGCCTGCTGTTCCGGGCCAGCGTTTGAACGCCTCGATTGTTGTTCAAAATATGCTCAAGACCCCTGAGGAGTTTGCAGCCATCCCAATTCGTATCAATCCGGACGGCTCCACCGTGAGGATCAGGGATGTAGGCCGGACGGAATTAGGAACTGAGGTCTACGATATCCAGGCTTTTCACAACGGGAAACCTTCTGCCGGCATAGCCATCCGGCAGGCTGCCGGTGCCAACGCCCTGGATACAGCCGATGCCGTCAGAGCGAAGCTGGCAGAGATGAGCCGGTTTTTCCCCTCGGGGATGAAGGCGGTCTATCCTTTTGACACCACCCCTTTTATCAGGGTAGCTATCAAAGAAGTGGTGAAGACCCTCTTCGAGGCGATCCTCCTGGTATTCCTGGTCATGTGGCTTTTTATGGGAAATATCCGGGCTACCCTGATCCCGACCATCGCAGTGCCGGTGGTAATCCTGGGGACCTTCGCGATGTTGGGACTCTTCGGGTTTTCCATCAATATGCTGACCATGTTTGCCATGGTACTGGCGATCGGTCTGCTGGTGGACGACGCCATTGTGGTGGTGGAGAACGTGGAGAGGATCATGAGCGAGGAAGGGCTTTCACCCCGCCAGGCCACGGCCAAGTCCATGGAACAGATCACCAGTGCCCTGATCGGTATCGGACTGGTGCTTTCGGCGGTGTTCGGCCCCATGGCGTTCTTCCCCGGCTCCACCGGTGTCATCTATCGCCAGTTTTCCGTAACCATCATCGCCTCTATGCTCCTGTCAGTTGCCGTAGCCCTGATCCTGACGCCGGTCCTCTGCGCATCGCTTCTCAAGCCGGTCGTGTCGGGACACGAAGCGGATAATGCTATCCGTTTCCTGCGCCCTTTTTTCAGATGGTTTAACCACATCTTTTTTCGCTTAAGACGCCTGTATGTAAGACTGGTTGAGGATTCCATTTCCAGGAAATCACTCTACCTGATCGTTTTCCTTGTGGTTGTGGCAGCCATGGGATTCCTGTATCTCCGTATGCCCACAGCCTATCTCCCGGATGAAGACCAGGGCATACTGCTCGCCCAAGTGATCATGCCGTCAGGGTCAACGCTGGAGCAGACCGGAGAGGTAACAAAACAGATCGAGACCTATTTCAAGGAGAACGAAAAAGAGGCGGTGGCGTCCTGTATGACCATTTCCGGGATCGGATTTTCCGGAAGGGGGCAGAACAACGGCATGGTGTTTGTCAAACTAAATGACTGGGATCTACGCGATCGGGATGACCTGAAGGCAAAGGCCATTGCGGGAAGGGCCACAATGGCCCTTTCGCATATTCGCAACGCCATGGTGTTTGTTTTCCCGCCGCCGGCTGTTCCCGAACTGGGCATGGCCCAGGGGTTTGACTTTCAGCTGCTGGACCGGGGCGGTCTTGGTCACCAGGCCCTTATGAATGCTCAGTATCAACTTCTTGGAATAACCGCAAAGGATCCCAGGGTAGTCAAACTTCGACCCAACAGTATGGCCGATGTGCCCGAATACCGGATTGATGTGGATTGGGGGAAGGCTGGCGCTTTGGGCATTCCCATTGCCTCCATTCACAGGCTTCTCGCGGTAGCCTTCGGGAGCGTTTATGCCAACGATTTTATTCAGGGTGGCCGGATCAAGCGGGTGTTCGTTCAGGCCGACGCTCCCTACCGCATGTTGCCCAGGGACCTTGAAAAACTGTATGTCCGGAATATGGCGGGGAAGATGGTTCCCTTCTCTTCATTCGCCTCCGGCCGATGGACCTCGGGTTCTCCCCAGCTAAATCGTTTCAATGGATTTCCTTCTATAAACATCTGGGGAGAGCCGGCACCGGGAATGAGTTCGGGAGAGGCCATGCAGGCCATGGAAGATGCGGTTACGAAATTGCCCCGTGGATTCGGTTTTGACTGGACCGGGCTTTCCTATCAAGAGCGGATGTCGAGTTCTCAGGCACCTTTGCTGTACGCGTTTTCCATTTTTGTGATCTTCCTGTGTCTTGCGGCGCTTTACGAAAGCTGGACCATTCCCATTTCAATCCTGCTGGTTCTCCCTCTGGGGGTGATCGGCGGTATCATTGCCTCGAGTACGCGGGGGCTGGCCAATGATGTCTATTTTCAGATCGCTCTTTTGACCACGCTGGGTTTGGCCACCAAGAACGCCATCCTGATCGTTCAGTTCGCCAAGGACGGCCTGGAAAGGGGAATGGGGTTGATCGACGCCACCCTGGAGGGGGCTAAACTACGATTTCGTCCAATCATTATGACCTCTCTGGCCTTTGGTTTCGGTGTCCTGCCCCTTGCCATGAGTACAGGTGCAGGTGCAGGAGCCCAAAATGCTATCGGCACCGGCGTTCTGGGAGGGATGGTGAGCGCCACCGTCCTGGTGGTTATTTTTGCGCCCCTCTTCTATGTGCTGATCGAAAAGATCTTCGGCAAAAAAGGGAGGCGTGAATCAATCGAAACAGGTGGCGCAAATGTATCAGGGGGCAAATAAAATGATCAGAAACCTACTTTTTCTGCTATGGGTAACGATTTTCCTGCTGTCTGGCTGTACGATGGCACCGGAATACATCAGACCCGCATCACCTGTCCCGGCCAATTGGCCTACGGGCGCGGCCTATGGAGAACCCCAGGCTTCGAACGGCGTTTCAGTAGCGCATGAGTTGCATTGGCAAGAGTTCTTCACTGATGAGCGACTTCAAAAGCTCATAGAAGAGGCCTTGAACAGCAACCGTGACCTGCGGCTTGCCGTACTGAATGTGGAAAGAGCCCGAGCCCTGTACGGCATTCAACGAGCTGAACTATTCCCCACGGTCAATGCTGCGGGCAGCGAAAGTAAACAAAGGGTGCCTGCCGATCTTTCAATCACCGGTAAATCGATGACGGCAGAAAAATACGGCGTTAATCTCGGTATCAGTTCATGGGAAATCGATTTCTTCGGCCGTATCCGCAGTCTGAAAGATCGAGCTTTGCAGGAATACCTGGCCACAGAGCAGACCCGCCGCGCCGCGCAGATCTCGCTGGTGTCCGAAATTGCCAGGGTGTACCTAACCCTTGCAGCGGACAGAGAAACCCTTAAACTGGCACGGTCCACTCTTGAAACCCGGCAGGTCGCTTACGCTTTAATTCATCGGAGCTATGACATTGGACTTGCAGCCGAACTGGATCTGCTTCGAGCGCAAACTCAGGTGGAGGCGGCCCGTGGGGATGTCGTCCGCTACACACAACTAACGGCACAGGACCAGAACGCCCTGAACCTCCTGGCCGGTTCTCCGGTGCCGGATGCTCTCATGCCGATGGATCTGAGCAGTGTAACCCATCTGAAAGATATTTCTCAGGGACTGTCCTCCAGCGTGCTTCTGAACAGGCCTGACATTTTACAGGCGGAACATAAACTCAAGGGGGCCTATGCCAATATTGGAGCAGCGAGGGCGGCATTTTTCCCGCGCATTTCCCTGACCACTTCTGTGGGGACCGCAAGTGGCGAGTTGTCCGGTCTTTTCAGCTCCGGTTCGGCTGTCTGGAGCTTTGTGCCGCTGATTACGATACCGATTTTTGATGCCCGCACATGGTCGGCATACGATGTGACCAAAGTTGACAGAAAAATCACCTTGGCCAGTTACGAGAAGGCAATTCAAACAGCTTTCAAGGAAGTGGCTGATACCCTTGCTGTGCGTGGTACGGTGGATCAGCAATTGGCTGCCCATCAATCCCTGGTTGATGCTGTTGCAAAAACCTGTCGTCTCTCAAATGAACGATACGAACAGGGGATTGACAGTTATCTGAACGTCCTTGACGCGCAGCGATCCCTCCATGCGGCGCAGCAGGGGCTCATTCAGCTGCGCCTGACGAAGGTTGTCAGTCAGGTCAGACTTTACGCGGTGCTGGGTGGCGGGAGTGAGTAATCGGAACTCCCCGCAACAAGTTATGGGTGATCTCCAACAGACAAGTTACAGTAAATAAGAATTAAAAAAGGGGACGTTCCAGAACCCCAAAGCTTAAAGAGAGGATGCGGAAATGGAGAAATATGAATACTATGCAGTGGAGAAAAAACCGCCAGTTGCCTGGGTGTATCTCAACCGGCCGGAGAAGAAAAATGCCATGAATCAACCGGCATGGAGAGAATCCATACCGATATTTGATGATCTTGATAAGGACCCGGATATCAGAGTGGTTATCATAAGCGGCAGGGGTTCCTGCTTTACTGCGGGCATCGACCTTATGGGGATGATAGGGGCTGTGCCGGAGATCCTTAACAGCAATCAGAAGGGCGGGACCAAGCGAACCTTACTTCCCAAAATATATGACATGCAGGAGGCCATAACCTGTATCGAGCGATGCAGTAAACCTGTCATTGCCGCTATTCACGGGTACTGTCTGGGTGCCGGCCTTGATATGGCAACGGCGTGCGACATCAGGTTATGTTCGGAAGACGCGACCTTTTCGTTGAGGGAAACCGCTGTCGGTTTCGTACCCGACATGGGTGTGCTGCAACGAATACCGCTGATTGTTGGACAGGGCATCGCCAGAGAACTTGCCTACAGCGCCAAAGATATAAGTGCGGTGCGTGCAAAGGAAATCCTGCTGGTCAACGAGGTTTACAGCGATTACGAAGAGTTAATGAAGAAAGCTGAAGAGATGGCAGTAGAGATTGCCGAAAAATCCCCGCTGGCCGTACAGGCATCGAAGGAAGTGCTGAATTACGGGGTTGGCAAGTCCGTCGATGACGGCCTCAGATATGTTGCCACTATCAGCACGAATGTTGTCCCCTCAGACGACCTGATGGAAGCAGTTACCGCCTTTACCGAGAAGAGAAAGCCCAAATTTACCGGGAAGTAATAACTGAGAGACAGGACAGAGGCCTGTGTGGCTTGTGCAGGAGACTGCCAGGCGCACACAATGTCAGCGTGCGGTACAGGGGGGCGGAGTTAAACCGGGTTGCGGTGAGTTTCAAATTAAAGCTTTCACCGCCAATTCTATCCCCTCGTTCTGTCATCAGTGTTTTCTTTTTAAGGCACTGATGACATTAAATCGGAGCCGGCTATGATTTCCTGTCAGCCAATCCGGTGAGTTCCCTCCATTTGTTATTGGTCAATTCCTGTGCCGCATTGACAGTATCATCGGCTATATACCGGAATCGGCCCTGAGCTTTCATATATTCTCCCACAGCGACTTCTTTTTCCGGATAGACGTTGATTGTATATTTACCGTCTTCTACTTCGTAGATCGGAAAGACCTTTGACTGCGTGGCCATGCGGGAGACCTTGATTGAATCGGCGGAATCGATCTGCCAGCCGGGAGGGCATGGTGACAGCATATGGATAAACTTTGTGCCTTTAATAGAGCGGGCTTTGCTGAACTTCGTATATATATCAGCCGGATAGGCTACCGACGCTGTGGCCATGTAGGGAATGCCATGGCTCAGCATAATCTTTTCAATATCTTTTTTTGGTTCCTCCTTGATCGCTTCACCCGGTGTAGTAGTTGTCCATGCGCCCGCTGGTGTGGCGCCGGAACGCTGTATGCCGGTGTTCATGTATGCTTCGTTGTCATAACAGACATAGAGGATGTCATCATTTCGCTCAGCGGCTCCCGAGAGGGCCTGCAGACCAATGTCAAAAGTGCCGCCATCCCCGGCCCATGCCATGACAACCACATCTTTCTCTCCCCTGACATCAAGGGCGGCGCGAATACCTGATGCCGCGGCCGCGGCCGTTTCAAAGGGGACATGGAGAAGAGGAACCTGTGAGGCCGAATAAGGATAAGAGCCGACAATAATCGACATGCAGCAGGCTGGTATAACGACAACCGTGCGCCGACCCAGGCCTTTTAATGCAAGCTTCAGCGCCAGCGAGGCGCCACATCCCTGGCACGAGAGCACACCGGGCTGCCACAATTCTTCTCCGGTCATCACATCGCGTGGTATTTCTATCATCTTCTGAGTAGTTCTCTCCATAACTCACCTCTTATTGTTTCAAACCCCAGAACAGGGGAGCACCCGCCGGGTCATCGCTGGACAGGGCATGGTTGATAATGCCTTCAATATCTGCCGGTGTGACATCCCGGCCGCCAAGGCCGGCAACAACCGGGTAGATCAGAGGTCTGGTTTGTAAAGGATACAGGGCGGCTTGGATCTCATTGGCAAATACACCTCCGAGACCCGGTGACAGGTTTCTGTCTATTACAACCACCTTCGCGACCTTTCCGAGAACGTTTCGCCACAGCTCAACCGGTGTAGGTCTGAACACACGCAGTTTCATCAACCCGATTTTTTTACCCGCTTCTCTCATCTTGTCCACAGTGATACGAGCAACGGATGTGATTGTTCCCGCGGTAACCACGACAAGTTCCGCGTCATCGATTTGATACTCTTCGGTGACATCATACTCTCTGCCGAAAACATCTTTAAACTCTCTGCATACCTCCGGGTAATAGTTCAGGGCCTCCAGGGATGCTTTATGGACCGTGTATCGATGCTCATAGAAATAATCCGGGGAAATCAGTCCGCCAAACATCCGGGGGTTGTCGATGTCGAGTTTAAAATCTGGCCGATATGGGGGCAGAAACTCATCAACGCGTTCGATGTCCGGCACGTCAACAACCTCGGTGGTATGACTCAGGAAGAACGCGTCATAGGTTAGCATGACAGGCATCAATATTTTTTCAGCCAGCCTGTAAGCCATTATCACGCTGTCCAGTACCTCCTGACTGGACTCGCAATAGATCTGAAGCCAGCCGGTATCCCGCTGAGATATTGAATCGGTCTGATCAGCCCATATATTCCATCCAGCGCTGACAGCCCTGTTAACATTCGTCATTACTATGGGCAGACGGGCGCCGGCAACCCAGTGGAGAACTTCATGCATCAACAGCAGACCGTTGCTGCTTGTGGCCGTGAATGCCCGAACGCCGGCTGAAGACGCGCCTACAAGTGTTGCCATCGCTGAATGTTCGCTTTCCACCTTTATAAATTTCGCGTCCAGTTCACCGCTTGCGCATATCTCAGACAACCTTTCTACAATAGAGGTCTGCGGTGTAATCGGGTAGGCCGAAATAACTTTGACACGACACAGCCGCGCCCCCTCGGCCACAGCGTAATTTCCCTTCAGTAACTGTCTCACTTGTTACCCTCCTCTTCACGTACCATAGTTATGGCGTGCCGCGGACATTCAGCGAAACATATGCCACAGCCTTTGCAGTAATCGTAGTCAAATTCATAACCGAAGTGGCCGTCACCTTTAGGCAGGACAGACATGTCCGGACAGAAAATCAAGCAGTTATCGCACTCGGTACACCGCCCGCAGTGCATGCAGCGGGAGGCTTCCATCTGTGCTTCTTCCTCTGTGAAGGTTTCTCTGTAAGCGTTAAAAGAACTCTTCCGGGTCTTGGCGTCTCCGGTTTTCTGCATGACTCGCGGCGATTTTTCGAAATAGTCATATACTATCTTCTCAGAATCCACGACCAGATGGATGTTCCGCGGAACCGCCGGTTTCCAGTTCATGTATGTTGAAAAACTCAGTGCCGGTCCATTGCCAATGGAGATTTTCTTTACCACATCGCCGAAGTCGGTGCCCCTGTAATCGCAATCAATGGCGATGGCCGCTTTCTTGCCGGAAGCCACAGCGTTGACCACGGTACGTGGGATATCGATGATATCGCCACCCGCAAAGATTTTTCCGTTCCCTTCGGTATTGACCATCATGGTGTCATTCACCGCCACCATATCCTTTTCAGTCCCCGCTATACCTTTCAAATAATCGAGGACAGGCACCTCGCCGATAGCGGTCAGGATACTGTCTGTTTTAACATCGAACAGCGCGCCATCTTTCTTGACCGGTCTTTTGCGGCCACTCTCATCAGCGGGACCGAGTTCCATCTCGCAGCATATCAATTTTCTGATAGAGCCATCATCATTCAGCTCAACCCTCTCAGGAGCGGCGAGAAACCGGAACTCTACACCCTCTTCGCGCGCTTCCATAACCTCCTCGGGATTCGCGGGCATTTCATTTTCCGAACGTCGATAGATAACGGTGACAGAACTGCCCATGCGCAGCGCTGTTCTCGCCACGTCGATCGCGGTATTGCCTCCGCCGATGACCGCCACATTGCTGCCAAATTCAACCTCCTCGCCAAGGGCCACCTTTCTCAACATCTCCAGGCCGCTCATGATCCGGCGACTTTTATCTTCGCCTTCCATGTTGAGCTTTCTATTCCCATGCGCGCCGGTGGCAAGGAAAATATAATCATACCTGCCGCGAAGTTCTTCAAGAGAGATATCTTTCCCTATCGCGGTACCAGGCTTTAACTCAATGCCCATAGTCTTCAATCCCTCAAATTCTGCCGTTATTATCTTGCGGGGCAGGCGGTATTCAGGGATGCCCACACGAAGAACGCCGCCCATTACCTGAAGCTTTTCAAAAATGGCAACTCTGAATCCAAGCAGCCTGCCATAGTACGCGGCTGACATGCCCGCTGGCCCGGAACCAACTACGGCCATATTCTTCCCATTATATTCGGGCAGATCCGGGTGAGGGGCTGACTGGGCGCCACGGTCACCAATAAATCGTTCCAGCGCACTGATGCTGACATGATCATCGAGAGAAACACGATTACAGGCCTCCTCGCAGAATCTGAAACAGACCCTTCCGAGGATAGAGGGGAACGGTTCTTCGCGCTTCAAATGCCAGTAGGCCTTTTCATATTCACCCTGCTGAAGGAGCTTTATCCAGCCTTCAATGTCGTTCCCGGCGGGACACGCGTTCTGACAGGCCGGCATCTTATCCTCGAAGACGGGCTTTATCGTACGCCAGCTTCCCGTCTTATTATGAAGCATCGTTCCCGCGGATATGTTCATCGGTGTGATGTCATGCCACGTTTTAAAATCATAGGGCTTAGATAAATCACTGCGCTTTTTGACAGTCATAACAACAATCCTTTCTATGACCGGTTATTTTCTGACAGTCTGTTCATAGGCTGTGCGGGCGGCCTTTTTGTTGTCCTCTCTCTTAACATGTAAATATTCTTCAATAGCCCGCTCCACAGATTCAATTTTGACCAGACCAGTCGCCTTGGCAAAGGCGCCCAGTATGGAGGTATTAACAATAGGGTTAGAAGGTGACCCCAGCCGGAACTCTCGCGCTATGGATGATGCATCAACCGCATACAATTGATAATCACTGCCGACAAGTCCGTTGAAGCAGTCCGAATTCTGCCTGCAATTGACCACGATTGAACCACCCTTTTTCAAACCCTGCGTGACACCAGCCGTCTCAATCAGAGCGGCATCCAGCACCACCACATGATCAGGTTCATAAATCTGATTTCGCAGGTTGATATGGTTGTTGTCAACACGGCAAAATGCCATGATCGGGGCGCCGCGCCGCTCCACACCGAATGCAGGAAATGCCTGCACATACCTGCCCTCATTGAAAAAGGCGCGGGCCAGAACCTCGGAACCAATCACCGCGCCCTGACCACCACGCCCATGAAATCTTATCTCAACCATCCCTCGCCTCCATAATCGTGTTTGATCACTAACATTGCGTTTTGGAACCGGCGCCTTACCCCCTGCATTTCCCTCGCGATTTCATCGTTTTTACATCTTGAGCATCAGCATCGGCATTATATTTTTCCCGAAATGTACGCTGGACATCCTGCTTTGATATCGTTTCTTAACAGTTGAATTTCCACTAACTCAGTAAAATAGTTTTTGTCAAGTTATTTTTGATATAATCAAAAATAATTTATTCTGCTGAAACACCATTGAGTGTCTCGCTTTGTGTGCGGGGAGTTTTACGGTCCGGTCAAATCTTTTCATGAGAGGTAAGGTGCTATAAATAAACAAGAAATAGCATCCAGAGGATTTGAGATAACAGATGAAGGTGTTGAATGGAAAATTTGATTAAAGTAAAAAAAGTTTGACACCAGACTGGGAAAGAGGGTATCAAACACCCAATAGAAGAAGAATCCGTAAAGGATTAGCAGATAATCTCAGCAAATTGTTTTTTTGTTGCTACATTACCATTCACTCTAATTTGTTAAAGAATATGAAAATTCAAAATGACAGTGATTTACAGAATCTCAACCTCGGACAGAAGATTCGAACTCTTCGCCAACAAAGAAAATTTACATTACAGGTCCTTTCTGAGAGGGCAGGGATCTCCGTACCGTTTCTATCTCAGATCGAGAACAATGGCGCCTTCCCGCCGGTTTCCACATTACTGAAAATATCAAAGGCATTAAGTGTAAATATTGTACACTTCTTCGGGGGCGAACCCACATCCCAGCGTATCGCGTTGGTTCGCAGCGATGAACGATGGAAAACCAGCAGAAGACAAAGCCAGGGTAAGGCCGACGTAAACTACCGATACGAAACATTATCGCACTCGATATCAGGCAAGAGCATGGAGCCCTTCCTGGTTGAGTTTGCACATAAAGCCGAAGAAGACCTGATTTTTTTCACTCATTCGGGTGAAGAGTTCATTTTCATTATGGAAGGAGTGCTGGAGGTGAGGTTTCGAGGCCTTGAATCCAAGCAGGTCGTTGTCATGAATCCAGGTGACAGTCTGTACTTTTACTCCGATATTCCACACGCTATTCGAGCGATTTCTGGTGAGAATGTCACAGCCATTGTGGTAATTCACGATCTGGAGCAAACTACCTGAAAAACAGGGACAGTTGTCTCTGAACAGGTGCGTTTTGATTAAGAGTGAATCTTCTACAGTATTTCTTTCAGCTCCCGTTTGAGAATCTTGCCGGACGGGTTTTTTGGAAGCTTGTCGGTTATCACGATTCTTTTTGGGCATTTGAATCCTGCAAGGCGTTCTTTACTGTAAGTGATCAGTTCCTTCTCTGTAGTCGATGCGTTCTTTTTAGGTACGATCACGGCAACTACCACCTCGATCCATTTAGGGTCGGGCATTCCAATGACTGCCACCTCTTCGACAGCGGGATGCTGGTATAAAACCTCTTCAACTTCCCTCGAGGCCACGTTTTCTCCGCCGGTCTTGATCATATCCTTCTTGCGGTCCACAACGTAAAGGTATCCGTCTTCATCAAATTTGCCGAGATCGCCGCTGTGGAACCAGCCAAACGCAAAGGCCTCTTCGGTCTTTGCCTCATCGTCGAGATAGCCAGTCATGACGTGGCCGGAGCGGTGTATGATCTCTCCGACCTGGCCGAGCGGGACGAAATTTCCTTCATCATCCATCAGCCGTGTCTCTACATTCAGAACAGGTTTTCCTGCAGACCCCGGTTTCAGGAGTTGATCGTCAGGTTTCAGAATAGTTGCGACCGGTCCCATCTCCGTCTGTCCGTAGTAGTTCCAGAGTTTAAGGCCAGGGAAGGTTACCAAGAGTTGCTTGATAACCTCTACCGGCATTATGCTGGCGCCGTACGCGGCTTTCTTGAGGCTGCCGTGATTATAATTTTTGAATTCCGGGTGATTCAGAATCCCGATCCAGACCGTCGGAGGTGCAAACATGTGGGTGATCTGGAATTTTTCGATGGATGTGATCATTTTCAAAGGGTCTGCGCTGTGCATGATGACATTGGTTGCCCCGATGTACAGGTACGGCATGAGAAAACAATGAAGTTGGGCGCAGTGAAAAAGAGGCAGGGCATGCAGACTTACATCGTTTGTCTCATACTGGCCGTCGAAGATACAGCTGTGATACTGCGACATGAGCGCCCTGTGAGAGAGCATGGCTCCCTTGGGTTTTGATTCTGTGCCGCTGGTATATGCGATCTGGACGATATCCTCAGCTTTGACTTCCACCTGCGGTTCATCATACGGCATGGATTCCATTTCCGTTATCAGGTTGAAATACCCGTCAGGCACCATGGAGCCCCCAAGTGGGATGAACCCCCACTTATCCACTGTGGTGAATTTTTCCTGAGACTGTGCGATGATCGGATAAAGCGCATCCTCGACAATGAAGATTTTAGCTCCTGAATGGTTTAGTATATATGCGATCTCATCTGCGTTTAGCATATAGTTGATCGGTACCTGGATAGCTCCGATCTTGGCGAGTCCAAGCATGCTGATGGGATAGTAATGAGAGTTGAATGCATAGACAGCTACGCGGTCTCCCTTTTTGATGCCTTATTTCATCATGAGAAGGGCAAAGCGGCGTGTCTCGCGCTCGAGATCATAAAACGAAAGCTTCACATCACGGAAAATGATAGCGGTTTTATCGCCGTATTTTGTCGCTGCTCTTCTGGCCATATCGCCGATTGTGTCACGGTTGATGATGTTTCCCATAATTCAGATCCTTTTCCTTGGGGCTCAAGCAGTCCCAGCATTTTTATTGACGACGGAGAGCGATTGCTATCATGACAATAAAGAAATGTAAATAAGAAAAAATAGAGAAAAAACAGGGACAGCTGATTCTTTTTGAAGAAGGACATTGGGACTAAAGCAGCTAATGCCAAGACAGGAGATCGCCATACCTTTACCGGCATGAAGATCTCCTGTCGTATGTGCAAGGGAGAACAGGTATCAATGTGAGCATGCTTCCGTAAATCAACATATCCCGATGATGCTAATCGTATCGGAAATTTACTTATTTCTTCAGCAAATTATCGATGTCCGCGTCAGGGAAATAGCCCCGGTATATCTTTTCGAAGGTTACCGTTGGAGTAGTGCAGCAGCCCATATGAACGGGCATGATGATATACTTGTGAGAGTTGGCCCTCTCTTAGATCTGATAGAAGACTGGGGTAATTTTCTATCGGGGGGTGTAGTGAAGGAAGATATGGAGAAGTTGCGTTTGCATGAACGGACAGGCAGACCACTTGGTGACGAGATTTTCATGGAACGTCTGGAAAGGATAGTTGGTAAAATTTTGCGAAGGCAAAAGCCTGGCCCCAAAAAGAAAAGAAGCAATAATTAGGTATACTGTCCCTGGAATTGCCAGGAAAATGATGCCCTTTTGAGGAGACCATTGATCACCGGGCAATGTTACGTATAGCTTCATCCTGAAGTCAAGCTTCCAGCGATTTCGAGGGTTATGCCTTATTACAAACGGGAATGTTGGATATGCTGTGGGACCGTTGGGAAAACAAGTGAAAAACGGAGAAAACAAATCTGATCAACATGTAGAATCGAGAGAGAACGGTCTACTTGACGCAATCAAATCCTGGGCGATAGAAAACAGTATTATCGCCACGCCAACCGGTTCAAAAAAGTCGCTACTTCTGCAAATACATTACGGGATATCTCGCCTCTGACGATACCATGAAGATGAAAATGAACATTCCGATACATTTTGTCGGTGGATGAGATCCGGTCATAGATTCTCCTGCCGCTCCGACCCGCCACCTTGGGATCATTGTTCGCCTGAATGATCAGTGCGGGCATGGACAAGGCGGAAAGCGCCCGATATACTTTTTTCATTAACGCCTTAACTTGGACGATGCTCCGAACGGGGCAACGGTGATAATTGATATGAGGGTTATCAGGGTGATTGATGACAAAATTCCTGCGCATGCGTTTGATGCCCATAATGCGGGAAAAACTATTCCACTGGTCGAGTATTTCTGCAAAACAAGAAGAGAGGCTCTTAAATTTCAGCGGTGCGCTGATAGAAATCACCGCCGCAAATGCTTCCGGATTGGTGAGAGTTTGATGCAGTGCTAACCCTGCGCCGGTTGAGAAACCGGCCACAATGATTTGATCGCAGCAGGTTTTCAGGATGGCGTGCCCACGGGTTACGGACCCCACCCAATCGTCATAGCTGCGATGTGCCAGATCTACTGCGGAAGTTCCATGACCTGCCAGTCTGGGTGCATAGACCGTATACCCCTGGGAATATAGAAAGTCTGCCCATTCACGAACCTCCTCCGGTGCGGCCATAAGACCATGGATCAGGAGCACCCCCCGATTTGTCCTCGCATGATGAAGCAGGTAGGGCTCTCCAATATGACGGTCTTTTGTTTCTCCTGCCAGAAAGTGTTCTTTATAATCCCTTTCAAAAAGGAGGGATTCCTGGTGCATAAGTCGCTTACATTCGGCTGAGACTAACATCGTTATGAAGACCTTTGGCTGAAGTCGGGATGATCGGTTTATTAAAAATCTTTAATGGAATTAGGCTACCTTTTGGAAATAGACGATGTAGATCATCGCATAGTGAAGCCCGCTACCGAACAGAACCATGACATGAAAAAGTTCATGAAAGCTGAAGACTCCGGGAAAAAGTCTCGGTCGTTTTATTGCATAGATTAAACCACCCAGTGTAAAAAACAGTCCACCGGCAAATAACAAAATCCCCGGTACGATGGTCATGGATGGTAACATCAGCTTAATCGGAATAAGCGCTATACAGCCCATGATGAAATAAATAATAAAATAAAGACCTCTAGGTGCCCGCGGAAAAAAGAGTTGAGAGATAAGTCCGAATCCCACAAGTCCCCATTGGATAGCGATCATGGACCAGCGCCAGGAACCATCGAGGTACATATAACAGATAGGTGTAGAAGTACCGGCGATCATGCAAAAGATGGCAAGGCGATCCATTCTTCTCCAGAAGGACAGCTCGTTTTCGCCTTTTTTGAAGACGTGGTAGAGTGAACTCGCTAAAAAAAGAAAGATCAATGAACTCCCATAAATCAAGGCAACAATCAACGCTGAAATCGAATAGCATGCGACTAGCGCTAAAAATGCAGTGCCAACCACTGCCGCAATGACGCCTGCCAGATGTGAATAGACATTAAACGCTTCCTGGATTCTTATGTGCATGACCCTTTCCTTTTATCTGGTATTTTTGGCCTGCCAGCCAAGGGAAGATTGGTTGCCGCACCTGATCAAAAAGATGCCATAACGATCTGCCCACGCCTTTATACCACATATTACTTTAGAATGCTGTCATTTTAAATTTCTCAATAGAAATAATAGCTTGGCGCTGTAAGAGAGTAATACAATGAGTTCTATGAAAATAAGGGGACACTTCCCGTATTTTGCTAAAGTTCTTTAATGAATGATTTCAAACAACTTGAGAGGGGCAAAAGGTTCGGAAAAGAAATTTGTAAATTAATACGGGAAGTGTCCCTAGTTTATGCCGCTTCTTTAAGAGGAGCGATAGCGACAAGTAAATTAGGTGTAATGATATCTACAGGAAATGATCGTAATATTCTCATCAGATACAGCATATACTAATCTATTTGGTTCATTGATCCTTCTTGACCAAAAACCAGACAAATTTTCTTTCAAAGGTTCTGGTTTGCCAATTCCCTCAAATGGTTGACGTTTTGCAGCCTCAATCAATTTATTAATTCTCTTTAATGTTTTTTTATCTTGAGATTGCCAATAAATATAGTCTTCCCAAGCTTCGTCTGTCCAGGCTAACTTTCTACTCATTGATCAACTCTCGTTCTTTTGTTTGATTGTTTTGAAACTGTTGGATGGATTTCATCAAATGATCAGCATTGGCAGGTGTTTTGAGAAGATGAAAGGTTTCCATAAGGCTATTAAATGTATCTAATGACATGACAATAGCATCTTCTGAGTCACGTCTTGAAATCACTGTATAATCTGCATCATCTGTGACTTGATCAAGGATAGACTTCAAATTATTTCTTGCTTCACTAAAATTAATTACTCTCATATTTATCTCCTTACTTGTCTCGTTTATTGTACGAGTATAACCTGATAAAAATAATAAGACAAATGGAAAGTTTATTCATAGCCGATTCTCCCCACAACATTGAGAATAAATCAATTTACCCAAACCAAGGCAATATCGTTTTCGAATTTTATTATCACAGTATCCGCAGTTCCCCTGTGATTTATGATCCTTCAACAATCCTGATTTCTTCTTCTGTCAGTTCGTACAATTCATAAACCAGTCGATCAATTTGACTGTCCGTGGTCTCGATCCGGTGCTGGAGGGCGGTTTTTGTCTGGGGTTCCCTGGCGTCGGCCAGTTGTTTGCTGAGATCGAGCATACGCAGGCAAAGCCGTCAGTCTCTGACCACGCTCAAAGGACGTGGATTTCTAGAACGAATTAAATAAATCCGTCCCCTTTTCCGCAGCCTCTTGACATACCTTATATGGTATAGTACATTATTGATATGTGGGAGATATACGAACATCGTTCTTTGGTCAGAAAGCTTCCAAAGCTCCCCTTGGAAGTCCTGAAGAGGTATGAGAAGTGGAAGGATATTGTGGGGATCTCAGGCCCGGAAGTCCTGAGGTTAATTAAGGGATTTCACGATGAATCCCTCAGAGGCAAATGGCACGGCAATAGATCTTCACGGCTTGGTCTGCAATACCGACTGATTTACAGAATTGAGAAGAAGAAACTGTACGTTCAGGAGATCGACGTCACCCCTCACGACCACAGGAGGAAATAGTATGAAGGATTATAGAAAAGCAAAACAGACCGTCGAGGTCTCCGTTGGTGAATCGGTCAGAATTATGCGAGAGCTTCAGGAGTTCAGCCAAACCGAACTGGCAAGACTTACCGGTATTCCTCAGTCGACCATTTCCGGAATCGAGAATGACAGAATCCACATTGGGGTTGAAAGGGCAAAGGTTCTCGCACGAGCCCTCAAGTGCCACCCCGCCGTGCTTGTCTTCCCCGGTTGGGACATCAAAGAGGCGGCAGCAGCCTAAAAATAGTGACAGCGACTATTTTTTAGGAGGGTCCAATCCCGCAATTAAGGTTTTGCTTCCCAGGGGACGACCCAGAAGTCGTTAAGTATAAATACGGGATATCCCTGGTTTCTCTGGTTTCTCTTGGGGGAGAAGGTGGCATCATCGTCAACCGGCTCAAGCTAGAGTTCGATTGCCTCACGAATGTTTTTGAGGGCCTCATCTTTGGAGCCACGCTCGCTGATGCATCCGCTCGAATCCTTCTATTGGTGGGCTTTTTCAAGGTGCTGAGAGATGAGTACCTTGATCAAGGACTGGCGGGGGACGCCGAGCCTTTTGGCTTCCCTGTCCAAAGAATGAATCATCCAGAGGGGAAAGTCTACATTGACCCGCTTCTGCTCCTGCGCCGGACGGCGTGCCTTCGACAGGTCCAAATACTTTGTGATCTCTTCTCCTGAATCAAATTCTTTGTCGAACTCTTTAGCCTTCATAAAGCTCAATCTCCTCTTTTCGGGATCGACGAACCGAGATAATTCGAATGTGTTCGTCTCGCCGGGTAATGATTCCCGACCAGTGCTTGCCAACGATTTTGCCGATGACCACGCAACGCGGTTCATCGGTGGTATGAGCGGGGATTTCGATCAGGTCCGGGTCATCCCAAAGGGAGTGTGCCTCAGTGAAGTCGATCCCGTGCTTTTGCTTGTTTGAATCACTTTTTTTCTGGTCGAATTCAAATTTCATGGTATGAATACTATACCTATCAGGCATAGTTTGTCAACTATGGGTTTTGAACACTATGGGTTTTGAACACCGGAATTTATTTCTATGCTGTTTTCCCTGCACCATTCTTTAAGTGCCACTTTCTGCCGTTCTTTTTCAAATTTGTACCAATCTTCAAGGGCACCCTTCCTTTCCAGTAGACCTTTAAATCTTGAATATGCACCCATGTGACGAAAGATTGAATAAACTTTTTCAAGTTCATCGGGTAAATATGTTGATGTGAATTCATGGACTATAGTTTTTCCAAGAGCAAGTTCATTTTTATGCGGGATTTCTATATATTTCTCTGGCTCGTCAATGTCTTCCGGAAGTTCATCCGAATCACCAATTTCCGAAGTATAGAATATTTGCCCCGTCTCTTTGCATAGATAGGCGTTATGCGTGAACATTTGGTCCATATTGACGAATAAGAACGCATCTTCGATATCACTTAATGAAATTATCATGAATGCCAAATCCCCCCATAAATTCAATGATAAAAATTTGACCGTTCGCAGTAACAGCTGAATGTCTAACGGGTTGAAGTCCCGTCCGGGGAGTTATCCGTTCGCCCCGGTAGTTCAAGGAAGCGGCGTTTTGGTAACAAGGGGTCGTGAGTTTCCAATTGGCAAAGCAGCAGGCCGTAACGAAAGTGAACCTACAAGTAGCCTCGTTAAACTGAAGTGGAGATGCCGACCCAGTGGACACATGGGGAAGGCCGAAGACACGGACTTGGAGAACGGAAGCGGTTCGTGAGATCTTCCGGGGTAGAAGGTATGGCATGTTGTGGAAGATATTCAACCCAGTGCTGGAGACCCGATATGGTGATTGAGAGGGATGACAACTGGCGCGTATAAGGAGACGAAATCGTGGCGGGCTGTATCGGGAGTCGGAGGGGGTCATAGTACCGTTTGAGGGCATGGGACAACAAAACCCTGCCCGAGGTAAGGGACCCTACTTTGTTCATGCAACCGAAACGTAGAGGGTGATGAAGATTGCCGAATGGCTATTCACTTTGTAAT